>NZ_JBDJAW010000003.1:0-300000 GCF_039649665.1 Microbispora sp. ZYX-F-249
AGGCATGCCCTCACCCTCACGCCGCCATCACGTCGTCGGCGTTCCACGCGAGGCCGACGCCCTCCACGTCGGGCCGGATTCCGGACAGTGACACCACCGCGAGGCCGCCCGTCTCCGGGTCGAAGCCCGGCACCTGAGCGGCGTCGCGGCGCAACGCGGCCAGATCGTGTCCGTCGAACGGCGTGCCGAGCCACTTGACGGAGCCCGCGAACAGCACCCGCCGCGCCACCGGCGCCCGGTCCGCGCCGACCAGATCCACCTCCGGAGAGAACCGGCGGTTCCACCAGCCGCCGACGGCCTCCGCGTCCGGCCAGGGCAGTTCTCCCGCCGTGGCGGCCATGTCCAGGGCCTGTCTGATCACCGGTTCGACGGCCCGGCCGCGCAGACTCGCCCAGCGTCGCCGTACGAGCCGGAAGGCGAGGTCGGGGCGTCCGCGGCGGGAATGTTCGGCCGCGGCGCGCAGGACGCCCAGGTACATCCGCAGGTTGTGGTCCCGTATGCGGTACAGCGCCGGCTTGCCGGGCTGGACGGACAGCGGTTCGTCCATCGCCAGGACGCGCTTTTCGCCGGTGAGCCTGCGCAGGAGGGGGGAGAGCGACCCGGACTGCAGCGGGCCCTCGCGTCCGCCCGCCGTCGCGGCGATGGCGGCGTGGGTCCTGTCGCCGCCGCCGACCGCTTCCAGCACCCGGCGGGCCTGATCGGGCGAGGGGAACTCGGCGAGCAGGACGGATTCGGGCACGCCGAAGAGGGCGGACGCGGGGTCCTCGCACTCCTGCCGGATGAACTCCATCGGGGGAGTGCCGTGCGGCCAGGCGCGCAGGACCCCGGGCAGCCCTCCGCTGGCGAGGTACGCCTCGACGGCGTCACCTCCGGTCAGCCCGAGCGCCCCGGCGGTCTCCGCAGGATCGAGCGGGTCGAGCGCCATGGTGTCGGCGCGCCCGTAGAAGGGCCGGTCGTAGGCGGTCAGCCGCTCCATCGTGTGAAGGTCGCTGCCGAGGAGAAGCAGGAAAACGGGCTTGGTGGACAGGAACCTGTCCCAGGCTTTCTGCAGCGCGCCGTCGAACAGGTCGTCCTGTTCCGTCAGCCAGGGCATCTCGTCGACGACGACGATCGAGGGGGTCGCCGGGATCGCCGCGTGCAGCACGCGAAACGCCTCCGGCCAGCTTCCACTGGTGACGCCGACGACCTGCTCGGGATCGGCGGGCAGGCACGATTCCCTGAGTTCCGCGCAGAACTCCGCGACCGCCTCGACCGGCGGCAATCTACAGGTTCGCCGGGAACGCTAGGAGGTGCGGCGGGGCGGGAGCAGGGCGTTGACGCGGTCGGAGTCGGGCCAGACGTAGGGAAGGTCGTCGGGGTCGCCGGGGAACTTCGGGCCGTAGAAGTCCGGATCCTTGCGCAGCAGGGCAGATCGGTGACTGAGGTGGAGGGCGGGGTCGCCGAGCCATGGCGGCAGTTCGCCCGCCTCCGCGAGGGCCGCCTGGGTGCGGGGTGCCTCGATGCCCCGGCACTCGAGCAGCTCCCTGCTCATCGTCCCGGCGCAGGTGTCGGCGCGGCCCAGGTCACACCAGGCCGCGACGATCTCCAGGCCGTAGCGGACCAGGGCCTCCTCGTAGCCGGCCCACATGTGCGCCACCGGATGGTGCCGCCAGCCGTACCCCGGGATGGTCAGCGTACGCAGGACCTGCAGGGCCTCGACCCGCTGCTTGCCGAGGCGGAGCGGGTCGAGGACGCGGGCGGTGGCCGCGAAGTCCGGGTACGGCAGGAACGTCTGCATGACGCCGGTCTGGCTACCCGGGTCCGCCGGAGATATCCCCGCAGGCAGGGAGATCTCCGGCGAAGGAGGGATCAGTCGAACAGCACGATCTGCCGCAGCACCTCGCCACCGCGCAGGGCGGCGACGGCCTCGTTCAGGTCGCCGATCCTGATCCGGGAGCTGATCATGCTCTCCAGGTCGAGCTTGCCCGCCTTGTAGAGGTTCACGAAGCGCGGGAAGTCCCGGCGGACGTCGGCGTCGCCGTACAGCGAGCTGAGGATGTTCTTGCCCTCGAACAGCAGGGAGAAGGCGGTCAGCGGCACCTGGTCGTCCATGGCGCCCGCGCCGACGACGATGACGTCGCCGCCGCGCCGCGTCGCCTGCCAGGCCGTCATGATGGCGGCCGACTTGCCGACCACTTCGAAGCCGTGGTCGAAGCCCTGGCCGCCGGTCAGTGTGCTGATGGCGTCCATGAGCTGGTCGGGGGTGCAGGCGTGGGTGGCGCCCACCTTCTTCGCGAGCGCGTGCTTGGACTCCAGCGGGTCGATCGCGAGGATCGTGGTCGCGCCGGAGATGCGGGCGCCCTGGATCACCGACAGGCCGACGCCGCCGCAGCCGACGACCGCCACGGTCGCGCCGGGGCGCACCTTCGCGGTGTTGAGCACCGCGCCGACGCCCGTCGTGATGCCGCAGCCGATCAGCGCCGCCGCCTCGTACGGCACGTCCGAGTCCACCTTGATCGCGCCCTGCCAGGGCACGATGATCTCCTCGGCCCAGGTGCCGCACCCGGCCATGCCGAACGCCGGGGTCTCGCCGCCGAACCGGAAGCGGGGCTCGGCGAAGCTCTTCATCATGTACGTCATGCAGAGGTTCGGCTGGCCGACGGTGCAGCTCGGGCAGTCGCCGCAGGCGGGCGTCCAGTTGATGATGACGTGGTCGCCCGGCTGCACGGTGGTGACGCCGTCGCCCACCTCGACGACCTCGCCCGCACCCTCGTGGCCGGGAATGATCGGGAGCGGCTGCGGGAGCACCCCGGTGAGCACCGAGAGATCGGAGTGGCAGACACCGGTGGCCCTGACCCGCACCCGGACGTCACCCGGGCCCACCGGCGTCAGCGTGAAGTCGTCTCTGATGTCGAGCTTTTCGTCGCCGACCGCGTGCAGAAGCGCGCCGCGCATGGGGACCTCCTGGTCTTTCCGGGGGTGGAGTGCCGCGCGGTCAGTCGTCGTCGAGCGACAGCGCGGCCTTGGGACAGGACCGGACCGCGTGGCGGACCCGGTCGAGCAGTTCGGCGGGCGGCTCGGGCATCAGCACGTGGAGGTTGTCGTCGTCGTCGACCTCGAAGACCTCCGGCGCCAGGCCCATGCAGACGGCGTTGGCCTCGCACACGTCGTAATCGACCTTGATCTTCATGGCGCGTTCTCCTCCTGTGCGTCACGTCGCGCTGGAGTTCACACGTTATCGCCGAGCTTGCGGTGGTCCCAGGAGACGACGCGAACCGGCTTGACCACGTAGGCCACACGCTTGCGCGCGGTGTGCTCGACGTACTCCCGCATCCCGGGATCGTCGACGGGCCCTCCGGCCATGCGCCCGACGATGCCCAGCCCGGCCTCCAGGACGGCCGCGGGGTCGTCGACCAGCCGCGCCTTGCCGTAGACGAGCACGCCGCGCAGCTGCGCGTAGTCGTCCCCGGTCTCGATCAGGCAGCTCACCCGCGGGTCCCGCGCGATGTTGCGGGCCTTCTGCGACTTGGCGTACGTCCAGAACGTGACATCGCCGTCGTCGAGCCCGTAGAACATCGTGACCAGATGAGGCGTGCCGTCGGGGTTGACGGTGGCGAGCTGGAGCTTGCCGGCGGCCCGCAGGAGCTCGGCGATCTCTTCTTCGCTCATCGCGATGCGCGCACGCTGATTCACGAAGCAAAGTAGAACACGTTGCATCAGGGCGGACAAGGGGCTGTCCGAACATCATTCGGGTCGCCCGGGTAGGGTGCGGCTCATGCTGACTCCGATGCCCGACGACCTGCGCCGCGCCGCCGAGGAGGCGCGCGGTTTCATGCCGCCCGCCGAGGGCGAGGCGCTGTACGAGACCGCCTGCGCGTACGGCTCCCGCGGCCCGATCTGCGAGATCGGTACGTACTGCGGCAAGTCGGCGATCTACCTGGGCGCCGGGGCACGGCGGGCGGGCACGGTGGTCTTCACCGTGGACCACCACAGGGGATCGGAGGAGATCCAGCCGGGCTGGCCGCACCACGATCCCGAGCTGGTGGACCCGAGGACCGGGCGGATGGACTCGCTGCCGTTCTTCCGCGACACGATCGCCGCCGCCGGCCTGGAGGACGAGGTGATCGCGGTCGTGGGCGCCTCGGCGACGGTCGCCCGGCACTGGTCGACCCCGCTGGCCGTGCTGTTCATCGACGGCGCCCACTCGGAGGAGCCGGTGACGGCCGACTACGAGGGATGGGCGCCGCACGTGATGCGGGGCGGCGCGCTGGTCTTCCACGACATCTATCCCGACCCGGCCGAAGGCGGGCAGGCGCCGTACCGGGTCTACCTGCGCGCGCTGGAGTCGGGCGCCTTCCGCGAGGTGCGCGTGACCGGCTCCCTGCGCGTGCTGGAACGCCTCTGACGGCGTACGCGGCCGGGCGCGCTCACTCGATGACCGCGACGGCCTCGACCTCGACCAGATGCTCGGGTACGTCCAGCGCCGCGACGCCCAGCAGCGTGCCGGGCGGCACCGGGGTGACCCCCAGCTTTGCGGAGGCCCGGGCGACCCCCTCCAGGAACAGCGGCATCTTGGCGGGAGTCCAGTCGACGACGTAGACGGTCAGTTTCGCCACGTCGGCGAAGGAAGCGCCGGCCCCGGCCAGAGCGGTGGCGACGTTCAGATAACACTGCTCGACCTGTGCGGCGAGGTCGCCTTCGCCGATCGTCACCCCGTCGGCGTCCCAGGCGACCTGTCCGGCGACGAAGACCAGCTTCGACCCGGTCGCGACCGACACCTGCCGGTAGGCGTCGATCTCCGGCAGCCCTGCGGGGTTCAGCAGAGTGAGGGCCATGCTGCCCACCTCCTCGTTAGTCTCTTGTGGTTACTCAGGAACTGTAGGAGAGTGACCGCTGACAAGGAAGAACGCACTTTTCAGTGACAGGGGAACCTCATGGTGACCAAGCAGTTCAGCGGCTCGCCGGAGGATGCGGACCTCACGCGCGCGGACTCTCTGGCGCGGGAGATCTTCTCGGACATCGCCAACAAGTGGGCGTTGCTGATCATCGAGTCCATCGGTGATCGCACCCGGCGCTTCAGCGAGTTGCGCGACGAGATCGAGGGCATCAGCCACAAGATGCTCACCCAGAATCTGCGCATGCTGGAGCGCAACGGCCTGGTCGAGCGGACCGTGCACCCCACCGTGCCGCCGCGGGTCGACTACACCCTCACCGAGCCGGGCCGGGCGCTGCGACCGGTCGTCGACGGGATGTGCGACTGGACCCACCGGTACCTCGGTGACATCGAGGCATCCCGCGGCCGCTTCGACGGCTGAAAGCCGGGCGCGGCCGGCCGGTCAGGCGCGGGCGCGCTCGCAGCCGCACTCGCCGGTGCTGCGGGCCTGCCGGCCGCCGGCGTCGCGGAAGATCCCCGAGCCGGGGGTCGCGCGGGCGAGGGCGTCCGCGGCGAGGACCACCGCGGCGGCCGTGTAGCCCGACCGCTCGTTGGGGAAGTGCCGCTCGTTCACGAACTGCCAGCCGGTCCAGTAGGAACCGTCCGCGTGGCGCAGGTGCTGCATGTCGGCGAACACCGCCAGTGCGCGCTCCCGTAGCCCGGCGGCGTCGAGCGCGAGCACCAGTTCGCACGACTCCGCGCCGGTCACCCAGGGCTGGTCGGAGACGCAGCGCGCGCCGAGGCCGGGCACGACGAAGGTGTCCCACCCCAGGTCGAGGCGCCGGACCGCCGCCGTACCGCGTACGGCGCCGCCGAGCACGGGGTAGTACCAGTCCATCGAGAACCGGCTCTTGTCGGCGAACGCCTCCGGGTGGCCGGCGATCACGTGGCCGAGCTGGTCGGCGGCGAGCTCCCAGTCGGGCTGCGGGTCGCCCAGCCGCTCGGCGAGCAGCGCCCCGCACCGCAGGCCCTGGTGAATCGACGAGGACCCGGTGAGCAGGGCGTACTCCGCCGGGCGGCCCTCGGCGTCGCGCTGCCACAGCACCTCGCCGCGCGCGGTCTGCAGGCCGATCACGAAGTCGAGGGCCCGGGTCACCACCGGCCACATCGACCGGGCGAAGTCCTCGTCGCCGGTCACCAGCAGGTCGTGCCAGACCCCCACCGCGATGTACGCCGCGTGGTTGGACTCCCCGGCCGCCTCGGCGGGCTCGCCGTCGCGCACCTTCATCGGCCAGGAGCCGTCCGGGCGCTGGTGCCGCACGAGCCAGTCGTAGCCCTTGCGGGCTTCGGGGCGTAACCCGGCGACGGTCAGCGCCATCAGGCACTCGATGTGGTTCCACGCGTCGATGTGGCCCTCGGGCCAGGGCACGCCGCCCTGGTCGTCCTGGATGGCGGCGATGCTCTCGGCCGTACGGACGACCTGCTCGGCGGTGATGATCCCCGGAACGTCCGGCACCCGCCTCATGCCGGCTTCCGGACGTAGACCACCACGCTCTTGCCGATCAGGGGGTTGAGCACGGCCTCGGCCAGCCGGGTGGCGAGGGGGCGCTTCATGATGTCCCAGACGAGAAGCTCGTGGTAGGCCTTGGCCAGCGGGTGCTCGTCGTCGTTCACGCCGACGGCGCACTTGATCCACCAGTACGGCGAGTGCAGGCCGTGGGCGTAGTGGTGGCCGCCGACCTCGAGCCCGGAGGCCTTCAGCTTGGCCTGGAGCTCCGCCAACGTATAAATCCGGATATGTCCGCCAGGGGCCGTGTGGTAGTCCTCCGACAGGGCCCAGCAGATCCTCTCGGGCAGGAAGCTCGGCACCGTGATCGCGGCCCGGCCGCCCGGCTTCAGCACGCGGACGATCTCGCGCATCGCGGCCATGTCGTCGGGGATGTGCTCCAGCACCTCGGCGGCGATGACGCGGTCGAACGACGCGTCGGGGAACGGCATGTCGAGGGCGTCGCCGACCACGGTGTCGCCGGTCGCGCCCGCCGGCACCTCGCCCTCCTTGTCCATGGCCGCGAACATGGCCGCCACGCTCTCCATCTCGGCGGCGTCCATGTCGAAGGCGACCACGTCGGCGCCCCGGCGCAGCACCTCGAAGGCGTGCCGGCCACCACCGGCCCCGAGGTCGAGGACACGGTCGCCAGGTCCGACGGGCAGCCGGTTGAAGTCGACGGTCAGCACTCGCTGCCTGCCTTTCGTAAGTTCTGGGGAGTCACCGCGAGGGGGTGTGGGCGGCGATGGCCTCGTGGTAGGCCTCGACCGTGCGGCGGGCGACCACCGGCCACGCGTAGCGCTCCATGACGCGCTCGTAGCCGCGCCGGCCGAACTCGGCGCGCTCCTCGGGGGAGTCGAGCAGGCGGCGCAGCACGGCGGACAGCTCCTCGGGGTCGCCCGGCGTCACCTGCACGGCCGCGTCGCCGACCACCTCGGGCAGGGCGCCCGTACGCGAGGCGACCAGCGGCGTGCCGCACGCCATGTGCTCGACGGCCGGCAGCGAGAACCCCTCGTACAGCGAGGGGACCACCGCGACCTCGGAGGTGGCGATCAGCTCGGCCAGCTCCTCGTCGGGGATGCCGTGCACGAACCGCACGCGGTCGTGCAGCGACAGCTCGTTGACAAGCTGTTCGGTCGGTCCGCCCGGCGTCGGCCTGCTGACCACGGTGAGGTTCACGTCCCGCTCGGTGGCGAGCTTGGCGACCGCCCGCAGCAGGGTCGCCACGCCCTTCATGGGCGAGTCGGCGCTCGCGACGGCGACGATCGAGTTGTTTCGCTTGGGCAGTTCCGGCCGGGGGTGGAAGAACCGCGTGTCGACGCCGAGCGGGATCAGCCGCATGTTGGACTGCGGCACGTTGAAGTCGCGGTGGATGTCGGCGAGCGACGACTCGCTGACGGTCAGGATCGGGCTGAGCCGGGGCGCCACGATGCTCTGCATGCGCACGAAGCCGTACCAGCGGCGCATCGACAGCCGCTTCCAGCCCTTGGCGGCCTTCAGCTCGATCCGCCGGTCCACGCTGATCGGGTGGTGGATCGTGCCGACCACGGGGAGCAGCTTCTTGATGCCGAGCAGGCCGTAGCCCAGCGTCTGGTTGTCCTGGACGACGTCGAAGTCGCCCCGCCGCCTCTTCAGCTCGCGGTAGGCCCGCAGGCTGAACGTCAGCGGCTCGGGGAAGCCGGCCGTCCACATCGTGGCGACCTCGAGCGCGTCGATCCAGTCGCGGTATTCGTCGAGCTTCGGCGTGCGGAACGGGTCCTCGTCGCGGTAGAGGTCCAGGCTCGGCACCTTGTTGAGGATCACGCCGTCGTCCAGCTCCGGGTACGGCTGGCCCGAGAAGACCTCGACGTGGTGGCCCAGAGCGACGAGCTCGCGGCTGATGTGGCGCAGGTACACCCCCTGGCCGCCACAGGTGGGCTTGCTGCGGTAGGACAGCAGCGCGACTCGCAGCCTCTCCGCCAAGAGGCACCCCTTTCCAGCCGGTTTCCCGCCGTGCCCCCGTGGGGCTGCTGCCAGGAACACTACCATTTGACCTTAGATGGGGTAGGTGAGGTGGAAAGGGTCCTCGATCGACTTTCACCCCACCCGACCTGGGGTGTTAGCTTACTCGAACGAGATTCGGTGTAACACGTTCTAGTAGTGCATATGTAGGCACGGCCAGGCAGGGCGGTACATTCGCCTCTCATAGGCCAAGTTGGGCGCTACGAGGAGGATCCGTTGGCCAGGCGTGCGCTGATCACCGGCATCACCGGTCAGGACGGCTCCTATCTCGCGGAACACCTGCTGAGCGAGGGATACGAGGTCTGGGGCCTGGTCCGGGGGCAGGCCAACCCCCGCGTCCCGCGGGTGCGCCGGCTCCTGCAGGACGTGCGGCTGGTCCGCGGCGACCTGCTCGACCAGGGGTCGCTGATCTCTGCCGTGGAGAAGGTGCAGCCGGACGAGGTCTACAACCTGGGCGCCATCTCGTTCGTGCCGATGTCCTGGGAGCAGGCCGAGCTGACCGGCGAGGTGACCGGCATGGGCGTGCTGCGCGTGCTCGAGGCCATCCGCGTCTGCTCGGGGATCACCGCCTCGCGGGGCTCGGCGGCCGGGCAGATCCGCTTCTACCAGGCGTCGTCCTCGGAGATGTTCGGCCAGGTCAGGGAGACGCCGCAGACCGAGCGCACCCCCTTCCACCCCAGGTCGCCGTACGGGGTGGCCAAGGCGTACGGCCACTTCCTCACGCAGAACTACCGCGAGTCGTACGGGATGTTCGCGGTGTCGGGGATCCTGTTCAACCACGAGTCGCCCCGGCGCGGGGCCGAGTTCGTCACCCGCAAGGTCTCGCTCGGCGTCGCGCGGATCAAGCTCGGCATGGCCGCGGAACTGCGCCTGGGCAACCTGGAGGCGCGCCGCGACTGGGGCTTCGCCGGCGACTTCGTCCGCGCCATGCACATGATGCTGTCGGCGGCCGAGCCCGAGGACTACGTCATCGGCACCGGACGCACTCACTCGGTGCGCGAGCTGGTCGAGGCGGCGTTCGCCGCCGCCGATCTGGACTGGGAGCGGTACGTCGTCTGTGACGCGGCCCTGCATCGCCCGGCGGAGGTCGACCTGCTGTGCGCGGACCCGAAGAAGGCCCGCACGCAGCTCGGCTGGGAGCCGACGGTGTCGTTCGAGGAGCTCGTGGGGATGATGGTCGAGGCCGACCTGCGCCTGCTCGCCGACGGCGGCGACCCCGAGCAGGACTCCTCCTGGCCCTGACCCCCACCCCCGGGCCGTGATCTTGTAGTTTGTCGCACGCGGACGGGCTGACCTGGGCGTTCACCTTTCGTGATCATGTAATTTTCTGTGCGCTGTGCGGCCTGACCTGCACCGATGGCGATCGTGATCATGCACTGGTGGTGGGCATGGCTGTCCCCGCGCACGGTCCGGCCGTACGCGGAGACCGGCTCTCAGGTCACACGGGGATCAAGCGCCCTATGCCGCGTACCGCCGATAGCGCGCCTCCGGGCTGCCGAGCAGGCGAAGCTGACGCTGCAGGCGTACCGACTCTTCCGGAGTGGGCCGCCATCCGCTCTCCCACAGCCGCTCGGCCGCACGCTCGAGGAAGGTCGCGGGGCTGCCGAACAGCTCGTCCTTCCGGACGATCACCAGCCGCCACCCCAGGCGACGGATCTCCGCTCGTCTCCACTCGTCATGCGCCCTGTCCTGGGCGCGGCTGTGGTGGTCGTGGCCGTCGTACTCGATGCCAACCCGGTATCGCTCGATGCCCATGTCCAGATAAGCCACCCGTTTTCCCGGCAGCTCGACACGGACCTGAGAACGCGGCCGGGGCAGTCCGGCGTCGACGACGAGAACCCTGACCCAGCTCTCCGGCGGGCTCTGCGCACCCGCGTCGCCGAGGGCGATGACCTCACGCAGGCGTTTCGCGTTCCGCCGGCCGGCGAGCTCCGCCGCTCGCCCGCGCAGCCGCTCCTCGGCAATCCCGCGCGCGAGAAACTGATCGAGCGCCGCGACGGCCTCCAGCCGCGGCAGCCATCGGGCGCAGTCGAGCGCCGTACGCTCCTGAGTCGTCACCGTGACTCCGCCGACCGAGGTCACGTCGCCGGGAGGCAGCCGATCGCTCTGGCGTCCGACGACGTACGCTCTTCGCGGCGGCGTGCGGCCGCCTCTCGGTACGACGACCTCGACAGGCCACTCGTCCTGCCGTTTCCCGGGAGAGAGCACGTCGAGCCCCCATAGCCAGGCGGCCGTCCTGCGACAGGCGACGACGTCCCGGGACGTGATGCCAAGCGCGTGTGCGCGTACGGCGAGGGCGCGTGGGTCGGGGCCGGCGTAAAGACCGCCACGGGTGACCCGCCAGAACCTGCCGGTGGACACCAGCCGCGACAGATCGCTGCGGCTCAGGCCGTACGCGGAGGCGAGCGGGGACGAAAGATACTTCTCCATGGCTCAGATCGTGCGGCATCGCGTCGGCTCTCCTTCGCCCGTACGCCGCGTCCTGTGGATAACCCGGTGCATGATCCCGTACGGGATCGGCGCAGGTTACGGCAGGTGCAGGGAGCAACGTGCAAGATCATGGCGGCGGGAGGCGCAGGTCGGCGCGGTCGCGTGCGACAAAGTGCAAGATCACGAAGGGTGAAGTGGCACGTCAGAGGGCCCTTGTGCGGCAAACTGCAAGATCATGGCCGGTGAGGGTGCTGCTCACCGGCCATCTTTGCGACTTATTGCATGATCACGCGGGGGGGAGGGGGGTCAGGGGGTGAGGGCGACGGGCAGGGTCTTGATGCCGTTGATGAAGTAGGACCTCAGCCGCTTGGCCTCGCCGGTCTGCCGGATGCCGGGCAGGCGCTGGGCCAGCACCTCGAACAGCACCCGAAGCTCCAGCTTGGCCAGGTGGTTGCCGAGGCAGAAGTGCGCCCCGCCGCCGCCGAAGCCGATCTGGGGGTTGGGGTCGCGGCCGATGTCGAACTCGCCGGGCCGCTCGAACACCTCGGCGTCCCGGTTGGCCGACGCGTAGAAGACCACCACCTTGTCGCCCTCGGCGATCTTCCGGCCGCGGATCTCGGTGTCCGCGGTGGCCGTACGCCGGAACAGGTTGACCGGGGACACCCAGCGGACGATCTCGTCGGCGGCCGTCCTGGCGAGGGAGGGGTCGTCCACCAGGCGCTGCCACTGATCCGGGTGCTCGAAGAGGGTCAGCATGCCGCCGGAGGCCGCGTTCCTGGTGGTCTCGTTGCCCGCCACGATGAGCAGCAGGACGAACAGGTCGAACTCGTCCTCGGTCAGCGTCTGCCCGTCCTCGTCCGGCTGCAGCAGCCGGGTGACGATGTCGTCGCGGGGTTCCTGCCTGCGGGCCTCGGCCAGAGTGTGGGCGTAGGAGTAGACATCGAGGGCGGCGGCCTGCCCCTCCTCCGGGCTGGTGGCGTAGTCGGGGTCGTCGCTGCCGATCATGCGGTTGGACCACTCGAAGATCTTGTCCCGGTCCTCGACCGGCGCGCCGAGCAGCTCGCAGATCACGTACAGCGGGAGCGGCGCGGCGATGTCCCGCACGAAGTCGACCTCGGGCTTGCCCTGGACCTCGTCCATCAGCGCGTGGCAGATGTCGCGGATGTGATCCTCCAGCCGCCCGATCTGGCGCGGGGTGAAACCGCGGTTGACCAGTGAGCGGCGCCGGGTGTGGTCGGGCGGGTCCTGGTTGAGCATCATCAGGCGCTGGAGCTCGCGTTGCTCCTCGGGCATCTCGTCGAACAGGGCCAGCTTGCGGGCCGAGGAGAACAGATCGGAGTGGCGGGAGACGTGGACGACGTCCGCATGCTTGGTGATCGCCCAGAATCCGGGCCAGTCGTCCTGCCCCTCGTGCCAGTGGACGGGCGCGTTGTCCCTGAGCCAGTGGAGCTGTTCGTGCGGCACCCCGCTGTGCGCGTAACGGTCCTTGTCGACGAGGTTGATTTCCATGGCTCCACCTAATCGGGTTCGGCTGCCCTTGGTAAGAGGGATGATCGCCCTGTCGGCGCGGTACATGTGGTCGGCGCTCGCTCGATCCGACACCGATCTGAAACGTGTTCTATTACGCGCGCGACGGCCCGTCAAGCGACCCCGAGGTGACCGGCCGCTACCGCTCCGCCGTCCTATTCCTCCCGGCCGGGCAGGCGGCCGGTGCCGGTGGGGCGTTCGCGCAGCCGTTTGATGGTCTCCGCCAGCTCGGCCCGCGTGTGGATGCCCAGCTTGCGGTAGATGCGGGCGAGGTGGGTGTCCACGGTCCGCTTGCTGATGGACAGCTCCGTGGCGACCTGGAGGTTGCTCATGCCGCGCAGGACCAGGTCGGTGACCCGTATCTCCCCGGCGGTCAGGGGCGAGGGGCCACCGGGATGCCCGACGCGGGGCCGTCCGCCGGCCCCGGCGAGGTTGCGTTCGGCGAGCGCGGCGAGTCGCACGGCGCCGCGGCCGTCGGCGAGCGCGTAGGCCTCGCTGAGCGTGTCGTGGGCCCGGCGCGCATCTCCGGCGGCCTGCAGGGCGATGCCCATGCGCACCATCGCGCGCAGGCGCTCCACGCCGCCCTCGGGCCCGTCGAGCACGGTCAGCGCCTCGGTGAGCAGGTCGAGGCGGCGATCGCCCTCGGCGGTCGTGCTCATGGTGCTCAGCGCGCGGCCGATGCCGTAGGGGACGCCCCAGGCCCGGGCCAGCTCCAACTCCTCCTCGGCCAGGCGGCGGGCCGTCACGCGCTGGCCGAGCCGCATGTAGGCCAGCGCCGCCTGGCCGCGCCAGCCCCCGCAGGCGGGATTGACCACTCCGGCCGACAGCAGTTGCCGCCCTGCCTCCAGCAGGGCCCGCAGCCCTTCGCGTACGTCGCCCCTGGCGATCGAGACCCGGCCCTGGGCCTCCAGCAGTGCTCCGTGCAGGAAGGGGTGCACCGGCTCGCGCGCGGCGACCTCGTCGAACAGCGCGTGCGCGACGTCGAGTTCGTCGCGTTCGAGGAGCACGCGGGCCGCACAGGACACGGCGGCGGCGTGCAGTCCGAGAGCGTGCGACCCCCGGGCGAAGAGGATGGCCTCCCGCGCGTGCGCCAGCGACGCGCGCAGCTCCCCTCTCCGGTAGGCGACGTCCGACAGCAGCGTGACGGCGAGGGCCTGCCCGGTCATCGACGCGTGCGCCCGCGCGTCGGCGGCCACCTGCTCCGACCAGTACGCCGCCTCGTCCAGGCGGCCCGCCCAGAGCAGTGCGATGACCAGCGTCGGCGGGATCGGCCCGCCCCCGTCGAGGCAGCGCCGGGCCAGGGCCAGTGTGCGCTCGCGGTGCTTTCCCCTGGCCGCGCCGGACAGTGCGGCGGTGGCGAGGTAGTCCTGCGCTCCGGCGCTGGTGCCGGCGCCGAGGTGCCGCATCGCCGCGCGTGAGCCGTACGACTGGCCGGTGAGCAGTGCCTGCGAGCTGAGCCTCAGCAGCACCTCGCGGCGGTCGGGGAGCCGGCCGTCCGGGTCGTCGTCGAGGCCGCGGGCGATGTCGCAGAAGGCCGACGCGGCCTCCGGAGAGTTGAGCGTGAGCAGGGTGGTGGCGAAGGGCGCCAGGGACTCGGCCCGCTCGCCGTCGTCGGCGAGCGCGGTCACGGTGCGGAAGTGCCGGAGGCAGGCCGGGATGTCGAGGTGCACCTCCACGGCGCCCAGCTCGGCGGTCACCTGGAGGACGGTCCGGCCCTTGGCCGTGGCGAGTGCCCGGTGGAGGTAGCGGGTCGCGTCCTCCCAGGCGTTCTCGGAGACCGCCTCCCGCGCGGCCTCGCGCAGCACCGACACGGCCCACGGGTCGCCGGTGGGACTGGCCGACAGCAGGTGCCGCGCCGACCGTTGGGGCGGCGAGCCGAGGCGGTGCAGCAGCGAGGCCGCCCGCCGGTGCAACTCGTCGCGCGCGCGGGGATCCATCCGCGCGAGGATCGTCGACTGGACGAGGTCGTGTGTGAACCGCTGCGGCGGGCTGCCCTCCAGCAGGCCCGCCCCCGCGAGCGCCTGTCCCGCCTCCTCGGCCGCGACCGCGCCGTACCCGGCCAGCATCGCCGCCGTCTCCAGCCCGGCGTACGGCGCGATGACGGCCAGGCTCTGCAGGAGGGTGAGGAGGGATGGATACCTGCCGCCGAGCCATTCGAGGACGGTCTCCGACAGCGCGATCGCGCCGATGCGCTGCACCCTGGGCAGCTCCGAGCGTTCCGGCAGGACGTCGGCGGCGGCCAGCCGTGCCGCGGTCTCCAGCAGGAGCAGCGGGTTGCCCTTGGTGAGGCGGTGACAGGCGCTCACGATCTCGTCGTCCACGGGAGCGCCGAGCGCCGACCCGACGAGCGTGGCGGCGCAGTTGCGGCACAGCGCGGAGGGCCTCAGCGACCGCGCGTACGGCAGCGTCAGGATGTCGCGGATCGTCTCGCCGGCGTCGCGGTCGTTCGCGTCGCAGGTCAGGATCATCGCGATGGGCAGGCCGTCGAGCCGCCTGGCGATGTAGGAGCACCACTGCGCCGACTGAGGGTCGGCATGGTTGAGGTCGTCGACCGCGATGATGAGCGGCTGCCCCGCGGTCAGCGAGCGGGTGGCCCGGTAGAGATCGTCGAGCAGCGTGGCGGGCACGCCCGGTGCGCTCCCGTCGTACGGCACGGCCGTCATCGCCGGCGCGTGCACACCTCCGTCGAGGACGGCGGCGGGGGCGCCGAGATCGGCCCGTCCCGAGCCGCTCATCATCGGGTCGAACAACTGACGGACGATGCCGAACGCGAAGGAGCTCTCGTCGGCGTGACCCCGGGCGCTGAGGACCACCCCACCCGGCCTGCGTGCGAGCGCCGCGTGCAGCAGCCGGGTCTTCCCGATTCCCCGGGTGCCCTGAATCACCAGTACGGCCGGCCGCCCAGCGGAGAGCCCGGCCAGTACGTCGTCGACGACCTCTAGCTCCTTGTCACGGTGCAGTAGTACCGGCCGCCCTGAGGCCATCCCTACCCCCGGACCACATGCTTATTTTTCTCGACACACGGATCATGCCGGACAGGGTCGGCCTTCTGTCAATACGTGAAATCCGGCGGAGTAAACACACTATCGCCGACAAGTAGGGTTGATTTCCGTCATGATTTCCGGTCCGATGACTGGGGTGAATCGCCGTTCGTCGCCGGAACGCGTACGCCGACGGGGATTCGGGTGTCCGAATCTCCGCGACGGGCCGGCGGCCGATGTCGTCGGGGCCCGTGGGGCATACGTATTCCGCCGCGCGGCCGGTGCTACGCATCGTCGTACGCACCGGTCCGGATTTCGAGGTGTGCGGGCGATGCGTACGTATATATCCGTATGGCGATTACGTCTTTACTTCTTCCCGAATTCAATGGAATTCTCCGCTCATCGGCTAATCGCCCAGTGAATGGCGGGGGCATGGAACGGCCACGGCTCAAGGCGCACTTCAGCACCGAAGTCCTCGACGACGCGAAAGTCTTCCTTCTGGCGGAAGGCCAGCACTATCTCGTACGGGGCGCGGGCTCGGGCCGCGTCCTTCCCTATCTCGACGGCCGGCACACGGTGATGGACATCGTCCAGGCACTGGCCGGCGAACTGTCACCGGCCCAGGCGGTCCTCGCGATCCGGCGCTACGAGGCCGCCGGCCACCTGGTCGAGGGCCGGCCGGGCCTGACCGATCCGGTGCTCGCCTTCTGGGACGCGCAGGGCATCGACCCCGCGGCCGTCGTCACGGCCCTGGAGCAGACCTCCTTCCGCGTGTTCGCGGGCACGGGCGTCGACCCCGGACCGGTCGAGGCGCTGCTGCGTGAGCACGGGCTGCGCACGGACCCGCACGGCGACGGCATGGTCGTGGCGGTGGTCGACGACTACCTGGACCCGGGCCTGGAGGAGCTCAACGCCGAGTGCCTGGCGGCCGGGCGGCCCTGGGTGCTGGTCAGGCCGGCCGGCACCGTGGCCTGGCTCGGGCCGCTGTTCCGGCCGGGGGACACGGGCTGCTGGGCCTGCATGTCCCAGCGGCTCGCGGGCAACCGGCAGGTCGAGCGTTACCTGGCGGGCAAGCGGGGCGACGGGCGGCCGGGCCATCCGGTGCGCGAGGCCCTGCCCGGCGGCGTGGCCGCCGTGGGCGGGCTGCTCGCGGCCGAGCTCGTGCGGACCGTCGCCACCGGCGGACCCTCGACGCTGCAGGGCACGATGATCACGGTCGACCTGCGCACGCTCACCACCGCCGAGCACCAGCTGATCCGGCTGCCGCAGTGCCCGGTGTGCGGCGACCCCGCGCTGATCGGCGAGCGCGAGCCGAAGGTGGCGCTGGCCTCGCGGAGCGCCCGGCACGTTACCGACGGCGGCTACCGCGTCGAGCAGCCCTCGGCGACGTACGCCCGGCTCGAGCGGCACATCAGCCCCTATCTCGGCGCGGTCACCCGCCTGCGCCCGTGGGCCGACGAGGACAACGGCGTGACCTACAGCTTCACCGCGGGTCACAACTTCGCGATGCTCGGCGACAACATGGACCTGCTGCGCCGTAACCTGCGCGGGCAGAGCGGCGGCAAGGGCCGGACCGAGATCCAGGCCAAGGTCAGCGCGCTGTGCGAGGCGATCGAGCGCTACTCGGGCGTGTGGCGGGGCGAGGAGCCGGTGCTCAAGGCGGCCTACGCCGACATCGGAGACGGCCTCGCGGTCCACCCGGACGACCTGCTGCTGTTCTCGGACAAGCAGTACGGCGACCGGTCCGCCTGGAACAGCGACCCCTCGCACCGGCTGCACCTGGTGCCCGAGCGGTTCCGCACCGACCTGCCGCTGGACTGGTCGCGGGCCTGGTCGCTGACCGCCGACGAGGAGCGGCTGATCCCCGCCGGATACGCCTGGTACGGCCACCCCGACCTGGAACGCCACTTCTACTGCGTCGGCGACTCCAACGGCAGCGCCTCGGGCAACACCCTGGAGGAGGCGATCCTGCAGGGGTTCTGCGAGGTGGTGGAGCGGGACGCGGTCGCGCTGTGGTGGTACAACCGGGCCCGCAGGCCCGCCTTCGACCTCGACTCGCTCAACGAGCCGTACGTCGACACGTTGCGCGAGTTCTACGTCGGCATGGGCCGCAGCCTGTGGCTGCTCGACCTGACCACCGACCTCGGCGTGCCGGCCTTCGCCGGCGTCTCCCACCGGCTCGACCACCCGGTGCAGGACGTCATCGTGGGGTTCGGCGCCCACCTCGATCCCCGGATCGCCGCGCTGCGGACGCTGACCGAGGTCAACCAGTTCCTCCCCTCCGTACGCCGCAGGGACGAGAACGGCGAGACGATCTATCACGACGACGACATCGCCACGCTCCGCTGGTGGAAGGAGACCACCATCGAGAGCGACCCCTGGTTGCTGCCCGACCCCGAGCAGCGCCCCCGCACACTCGCGGACCACGTGGTGCCGCGGGACGCCGACCTCGCGGCCGACGTCGAGACCTGCGTCTCCCGCGCCGCCGCCTGCGGGCTGGAGATGATCGTGCTCGACCAGACCCGGCCGGACCTGGAGCTCAACGTGGCCCGGGTGCTGGTTCCCGGGATGCGCCACTTCTGGCGCCGGCTCGGCCCGGGCCGCCTGTACGACGTCCCGGTGGCCCTCGGCTGGCGGACGCAGCCGGCCACGGAGGAGGAACTCAACCCCACCAGCGTCTTCTTCTGACCCGATAGGGGGAGCGATGCACACCGTTCGGGTGCGGCTGCGCCGCGACGCCGGCCTGTCAGAACCGGGGGGGACGCCGGGGGCGGTCACCCTGGCCACGCCGTTCGGCCCGGCCGCGCTGCGGGGCCTGCCCGCGGGCGCGGTCGCCGCGCTGCGCGCGCTCGCGGACGGCGGCGCGAGCGAGGAGGAGCTGGCCGGGATCGTCACCGGGCACGACGGCGAGGGCGGGCTGCTGCGCTGGCACCTGCTGCTGCGCAAGCTGTCGGCCGGGGCGCTGCTGGAACGGGCCGTCCTCCTGGTGCCGCCCGGCGGGAAGGTGGTGCCGTCCGGCGGGGAGATGGTGCCGTCCGGCGGGGAGATGGTGCCGTCCGGCGATGAGCCGGTGGCCGTGCTGCGCCCCTACGGCGGAGGTCCCCTGCGCCCGGCCGCGCCGCTCGCCGCGGACGCCCGTGTGCGCCTGTCGAGGTTCGCCGTCGCGGCGCCGGAGGACGGCAGGCTCGTGGTGCGCGCACCCCGCAGTCCCCTCGGGGTCGAGCTCGCCCCGGCCGCCGCCCCGCTGCTCGGCCTGCTCGCGGACTGGACGACCCCGGCCGCGCTCGCCTGCCCAGGCCTGCCGGCCGAGACCACGGCGGCGGTCCTCGGACTGTTCGCCGATGCCGGGCTGCTGGTGCGGCCGACGCCGGAGGGGGAGGACCCCGAGCGCGGCGCCGCGCCGCTCGCCCAATGGTCGCCGGCCGACCTGTGGCTGCACACCCGCACCCGGGAACCACGCACGACCGGGCGTTACGGCGGCACCTATCCCCTGAAGGGCGTGTGGGATCCGCTGCCGGTGACGCCGCCCGCCTTCCCCGGTCCCCGGATCGCGCTGGAGCCTCCGGACCTGGACGCGATCGCGAAGACCGAGCCCGGTCTCACCGAGGTGCTGGAGGGCCGCCGCTCGATCCGCGAGCACGACGCCGCCGCCCCGATCACCCGGGACCGCCTGGGCGAGCTGCTCTACCGGACGATGCGCCAGCGGCGCACGTTCACCGGTGAGGACGGCCAGGAGCTGGCCGACCGGCCCTATCCGTCCGGAGGCGCCGTCCACGAGCTGGAGGTCTACCCCCTCGTCGTCTCCTGCGAGGGCCTGGAGCCCGGCCTGTGGCACTACGCCGCCGACGCGCACGCGCTGGAACGGGTGGCCGATCCCGGCCCGGCGACCCGGACCCTGCTCGACCGGGCCAGGTCGGCGGCCATGATGACCGAGGACCCGCAGATCCTGCTGATCATCACCGCCCGCTTCGGCCGGGTGATGTGGAAGTACGAGACCATCGCGTACTCGCTGATCCTCAAGCACGTCGGCGTGCTGTACCAGACCTTCTACCTGGTGGCCACGGCCATGGGCCTGGCGGTCTGCGGGCTCGGCGGCGGGGACGCGGCGGAGTTCGCCGCGGCCGGCGGCCTCGACCCGCACGCGGAGGGCAGCGTGGGCGAGCTCGTGCTCGGCAGCAGGCCGGGTGCCGCGGCGGGGACGCCGCCGGAGTGGCCGACGGGGGTGCCGTCGTGAAGTTCCGGTACAAGGCCCTGCAGCGCATGCGGGAGCCGGACGAGCTCGACTCCCCGACCCTGCTCGCCTCTCCGCGCGGCTGGATCGCCACGTTCGTCGTGCTGATCGTGGTCGTCGCCGCGGGGGCGTGGTCGTTCGTCGGCCGGTTGCCGGTCACCGTCACCGCCAAGGGGCTGCTGACCCGTCCGGCGGGCACCGCGGAGCTGCAGAGCCCCTACACCGGCACCGTGCGGACCATGATGGTGAGCCCCGGCCTGCGGGTGGTGCGCGGTCAGGCGGTCGCGGAGGTCCTGCGGGCCGACGGCACCGTGCGCACCGTGAGCAGCCCGTTCACCGGGGAGGTCGTCACCACGTCGGCGAGGGCGGGCGCGATGGTCCGCGAGGGCGACGGGCTGCTCGCGATGGAGCGGACCGACGATCCCCACGACCGCATGGTCGCGATGCTGTTCGTGCCCGGCGACCACGCGCTCGGCATCGCCCCCGGCCGTACGGTCGACCTCGCGGTCGCCGACGCCCCGCCCGGCGTGTTCGGGCTGCTGCGCGGCACGGTGACCTCGATCAGCCCCTATCCGCTGATGGCGGAGGGCGTCGCCGGCCTGGTCGGCGGGGACCTCGCGGCCCGCGGCTACGTCACCGCGCAGCCGCCCCGCCTGGTGATCGTCGACCTCCTCCCCGACGCGGCGACCCCCTCCGGCTACTCCTGGACGACCGAGACCGGTCCCCCGGCGAAGCTGCGGTCGCAGGTCACGGTGACGGGCACGGTCACGCTCAGCAGCCAGACCCCCTTCAACCTGCTCCTCGGACGCTGAGAAGGAGACGGATGAGCCAGGTCACGGCGCCCCGCGCCGACGCCCAGCCGCCCCGGGCCCCGCGCGGGCGCGCTCATCCCCGGAAGGGCGGCCGGCGCGGGAGCACGCCGACCGTCATCCAGATGGAGGCCGTCGAGTGCGGGGCGGCCGCCCTCGCCATGGTCCTCGGCCACTACGGCAAGTTCGTGCCGTTGGAGGAGCTGCGGGCCGCCTGCGCGGTGTCCCGCGACGGCGCGAAGGCGTCCAGTGTGATCGCCGCCGCCCGCAAGTACGGGCTGGAGGCCAAGGGCTTCCAGATGGAGCTGGACGACCTGCGTGACGTCGTGAAACCGGCGATCATCTTCTGGGCGTTCCAGCACTTCATGGTCGTCGAGGGCATCCGTACCCGCTTCGGCAGGCAGGCGGTGGCGGTCAACGACCCCGCGAGCGGTCCCCGCCTGCTCGACTGGGACGAGTTCGACTCGGGCTTCACCGGCATCGTGCTGACCTTCGAGCCCGGGCCCGGGTTCCGGCCCGGCGGCCGCCCCACCCGGGTGGCCGAGGCGCTGCTGTCGCGTCGCCTGCCCTCCGGCCGGGCGCTGCCGCTGGTGCTGCTGGCGAGCCTGCTGCTGGTCGTGCCCGGGATCATCACGCCGGCGTTCAGCCGGGTGTTCATCGACCACATCCTCACCGGCCGCAGTCCCGGCTTCATCCTGCCGCTGCTGCTGGCGATGTCGATGACCGCCCTGGCGATGTTCGTGCTGACCTCGGTCCAGCGGCACTACCTGCTGCGCATGGAGATACGGATGGGGCTGGTCAGCTCCGCCCGTTTCTTCCGGCATCTGCTGCGCCTGCCGGTGGAGTTCTTCCTGCAACGCAGGCCCGCCGAGGTCGCCAGGCGGGTGTCGGCCAACGACACGGTCGCCGAGATCCTGTCCAGGGATCTGGCGGTCACCGTCGTCAACCTCGTCCTGGTGCTCTTCTACGCGGTCGTCCTGATCCGGTACGACCTGCTGCTCGGCCTCATCGGCGTGGGCATGGCGCTGCTCAACATCGTGGTCCTGCGGCAGGTGTCGAGGGCGAGGACCGACGCGGTGGCCGCCCTGCGGGCCGACCTCGGCAACCTCACCTCGGCCACCTTCAACACGCTGCAACTCGTGGAGACCGTCAAGGCCACCGGCGCCGAGCCCGGCGCGTTCCAGAGATGGGCGGGGTTCCTGGCCAAGGCCGTGACCGCCCGGCAGCGGCTGGGCGTGCCCAGCGCGGTCATCACGGTCGTGCCACCGCTGCTCGCCGGGGTCAACAGCGGGCTCATCCTGCTCGTCGGCGGTCTGCGGGTGGTGGACGGGGCGGTCAGCGTCGGCCTGCTGGTGGCCTTCCAGAGCCTGCTCGGCTCGCTGTCGCGGCCGGTCACCCAGCTCACCAACCTCGGCGGGCGCCTCCAGGACATCTCGGCCGACATCACGCGCCTGTACGACGTGGAACGCCACCCCCGCTCGCCCGTCTTCGACCGCGAGGACAGACCCCTGGGCAGCCGCCTCGACGGGTCGATCACCTTCGAGGAGGTGACGTTCGGCTACAACCCGCTGGCCAAGCCGGTGATCAAGCAGGTGTCGTTCGCGGTGGTGCCCGGCCGCCGGGTGGCGATCGTGGGGAGCTCGGGGAGCGGCAAGTCGACGATCGGCAAGCTCGCGGCGGGGCTGTACGGGCCGGCGTCGGGCCGGGTGCTGCTCGACGGGCGCGACCGCCAGGAGATCTCGCGGACCGAGCTGGCGGCCTCGATCGCGTACGTGGACCAGGACATCTCGCTGTTCGAGGGCACGGTGCGCGACAACCTCACGCTGTGGAGCGACGACGTCTCCGACGAGGTCGTCACCGCCGCGCTGCACGACGCGGCGATCTTCGACGTCATCTCCGCACGCCCCGGCGGGCTCAACAGCCGGGTGCGCGAGGGCGGGCGCAACTTCAGCGGCGGCCAGCGTCAGCGGATGGAGCTGGCCAGGGCGCTGGCCGCGCAGCCGACCCTGCTCGTCCTCGACGAGGCCACCAGCGCGCTGGACCCGGAGACCGAGCGGGTGATCGCCGACAACCTGCGCCGCCGGGGATGCGCCTGCCTGATCATCGCTCATCGGTTGTCGACCGTACGGGACGCCGACGAGATCCTCGTGCTGCACGAGGGCGAGGTGGTGGAGCGCGGCACACACGAGGACCTGGTGCGTCTCGGCGGGCACTACGCGCGGTTGATCGAGAACGCCCGGGCGGGCGGCGAGGGAGCGGACCAATGAGCGTCTCGACCGTGGCGGAGTCCCCGGCGTTCTCGGCGTTCTTCACCGACGCGGCCACGCCCGTCGACTACTCGGCCGACCGGCTGCTCGTGCTCGCCGACCTGCGCGAGGTGCTGCTGGTCGAGCGCGGCGCGGTCGACCTGTTCGCCGTACGCCTGGAGAACGGCAGGCCGGTCGGCAGGTGGAACTACCTGTGCCGGGTGCGGCAGGGCTCGTTGATGCTCGGCTCGCCCCGGGGACCCAGGCACAGCATCGTCGGGCGGCCGGTGCTCGGCACCCGCGTGTCGCGCCTGCCGCTGGCCCGGCTGGAGGGCCTGTCGGCCCGGCGCGTCCACGGCCCGTCCCAGTCGGGCAAGGTGGTCCGCGCCCTGTCCACCCGCGACTACGGCCTGGCGGTGCGCGAGTTCGTGCGGGGCCTGGATGCCGGGCTGGTGGCGCTCGCCGCGTCGATGCGCGACACGTTGCCGCCGCGCGACTTCGTCCCGCTGGTGCCGCACGAGCCCGTCGTCGTCCGCGAGGGCGAGGCCGTCCGTTCGGTCGACGGCGTCCAGTGGATCACCGTCGAGGACGGCGTGGTCGAGATGCCCGAGGGCGTCGCCGGCCAGCTCAGCGCGGGCGCCGAGGTCTGCGTCACCGAGCGGGACTGGCTGATGGCGCTCGGCCCGGCCCGGCTGCGCGCCCGGTCGACCCTCGACCTGCTCGGCGAGGGCGCGCTGTGGCACCGGTGGGTCGAGCACACCACCCGCTTCCTCTACATGATCGACCGGCGGGTCGAACGCCGGAACTCCGCCGAGCTGAAGGCGCTGACGAGCCGGGCCGAGCGCGGCGGGGACGTGCTGCGATCCACCGCCCGCGGCTTCGACACGCTGGTGCGCGACACCGAGGCGCGGGTCCGCCTCGCCGACGTGGCGGGGGATTCGCCCGCACTGGCCGCCGCGCGCCTGGTGGCCTCGCACGCCGGGTTCTCGGTGACGGCGCCCCCGCAGGGAGGGGCGCACGGCGGCCGGATCGACCCGCTTCAGGCCATCGCGCTCGCCTCCGGCGTGCGCACCCGCAGGATCCGGCTGGACGACCGCTGGTGGCGGCGGGACATCGGGCCGATGGTGGGCTACCGCGCCTCAGACGGGGCGCCGCTGGCGCTGCTGCCCATCGGGTCGCGCTACGTCATGGCCGCGCCGGGGGAGGATCGCGTCACCCCGGTCACGGCGGCGGTGTCCGGCACCCTGACCCGGCACGCCGACGTGCTGTACGAGCCGCTGCCGCCCACCGTCACCGGGGTGGGCGGGCTGCTGCGGTTCGGGCTCGCCAAGAACCGCAAGGACCTGTGGACGCTGCTCAGCCTGGGCACGCTGGTCGCCATCATCGGCCTGCTGGTGCCCGCCATGACCGGCCTCGTGCTCGGCACGTACGTGGCCAGGGCCGAGCGCGAGATGATCGTGCAGGGCGCGCTGCTGGTGATCGCGGGCTCGCTCGTGGCGGCCTCGCTGTCGGTGGTGCAGAACTTCGCCGCGCTGCGCATCGAGGGCAGGTCGTCGGCCCGCCTGCAGGCGGGCGCGTGGATGCGGCTGCTGTCGCTGCCGGCGACGTTCTTCACCAACTTCTCCACCGCCGAGCTGGGCACCACGGTCCTCGGCGTCAGCGCGGTGCAGGAGACGCTGTCCGGCGTCATGACGACGGCGGCCCTCGGCCTGTTCGCGGGCCTGGCCAACCTCGTGCTCGTGTACTTCTACGACGTGGGGCTGGCGCTGATCGCGACGGCGCTCGTGCTGGCCGGAGTGCTCGTGTGCGCGGTCGCCGGTGGTCTCGAGGTGCGCCTGCAGCGCAGGCTCTACACCCACGAGCAGCGGCTGTCGTCACGGGTCTTCCAGCTTCTGACGGCGGTGCCGAAGCTGCGGGTGGCGGCGGCCGAGGACCGGGCCTTCGGGGTCTGGTCGTCGGAGTTCCTCAGAGCGCGCAGCGTCGGCGTGTCCGCCCGCCGGGTGCAGAACTTCGTCACGACCTTCAACGCCGGTTTCCCGCTGGTCGCCTCGGTCGTCGTCTTCGCCGTGGTGGCCGGGCCGATGCTCGGGCAGGTGCCGGTTCCCGCGTTCCTGGCGTTCTTCGCCGCGTTCAACCTGCTGCTGGCCTCGGTGCTGCAGTTCACCGGCGCGGCGATCACCGCGATGAACGTGGTGCCCATGCTGGAGCGGCTGCGGCCGATCCTGGCGGCCGAGCCGGAGGAGCACACGGGCAAGGCCGATCCGGGCGAGTTGTCGGGCCGGATCGAGCTGTCGCGGGTGTCGTTCCGGTACGGCGAGGACGGGCCGCTCGTCCTGGACGAGGTGGACGTGTCGATCGAGCCCGGTGAGTTCGTCGCGATCGTCGGCCCGACCGGCAGCGGCAAGTCGACGATCCTGCGGCTGCTGCTGGGCTTCGAGTCGCCGAGCTCCGGGACGGTGCTGTACGACGGCCAGGACCTGCACGAGCTGGACATCGGCGCGGTGCGCCGCCAGTGCGGGGTGGTCCTGCAGAACAGCGCGCTGCTGGCCGGCGACATCAAGACCAACATCATCGGCAGCACCGACCACACGATCGACGACGCGTGGGACGCCGCCGGCATGGCGGGCATCGCCGACGACATCGCGAGCATGCCGATGGGCATGCACACGGTGTTGTCGGAGGGCACGAACACGCTGTCGGGCGGGCAGAGGCAGCGCATCATGATCGCGCGTGCGCTCGTCTCGCACCCCCGCATCGTGCTGTTCGACGAGGCGACCAGCGCGCTGGACAACCCCACCCAGAAGGTGGTCACGGAGAGCACCCGCCAGCTCAACGCCACCCGGATCGTGATCGCCCACCGGCTCTCGACGATCAGGGACGCCGACAGGATCGTGGTGCTCGACCGCGGGCGCGTCGTCCAGCAGGGCAGGTACGACGAGCTGCTGGAGGACGCCGGCGGGTTGTTCGCCCGGCTGGCCCGCCGGCAGATCTGACGATCGCCAGACGTGCGCGCCGCCGGCGGACCCGAGGTCCGCCGGCGGTGTCCGTGTGTCCAGAAGCGGGGCCCAGAAGCGGGGCCCAGTAGCGAGGCTCAGTAGCGAGGCTCAGTAGCGGGGCTTGCGGCTCATCGCGATGGCGACGACGAGGAACACCACGCCGAGCCCGCCGTACACGAAGGCGTGGGTGGTGGCGGGCGGCTTCACGCTGGCGTTGGCGACGGCCAGCCCGAGGCCCACGAGGGCGCTGATGTAGCAGAAGATCGCCAGGAAGATCTTCCAGAAGGGGCTCATGACGTACTCCGTTCGGATTCGGCCGGACCACCCGGTGCGGTTCCGGCGACGACGAGGCCGAGCAGCATGACCCAGGCGTCGGGGTCGGCGCGGAAACGCCGCCACCGGTCGGCCGCCAGGGCGAGCTCGGGCAGGGACAGGGCCCCGGAGGCGACCAGCGGCGCCAGCCGTTCCGGCCCCATGTGGGGGGCGAACGCCTCGGTGGGGCGGTCGTCGTTGGTGGTGGCGAACGGCCGCAGCACCACCTCGCGGAAGCCCGCGCGGCGCAGGATCCGGGTGAGCTTGCGGCCGATCAGCCGGTCGCCTCCGGCCTGGCGCTGCGCCCCGGCCATGCGGCCGTGGACGCCGGCCAGTTCCGGGTACATCGGGTCGGCCAGGCCCCACAGCATGCTGTCCACCTCGATCACGACCAGCCGCCCGCCCGGCCGCAGCACCCGCAGGGCCTCGGCCACCACCGCCGCGGGGTCGGCCACGTGCTGCAGGACGTACCGCAGCAGGACGGTGCCCACGACGCCGTCCGCCAGCGGCAGCCGTACGGCGTCGCAGCCCATCAGGGGGACCCGGGCGTCCGCCGCGTGCGCCAGCAGCGCGGTGTCGATGTCGGCGGCCACGATGGGCAGGTCCGGCAGCGCGGCCCGCAGCCGCCGCGTGATCGCGCCGGAGCCCGCCCCCAGCTCCAGCAGCGGCGCCGGGACGCCGACGTCGCGCAGGACCCGCAGCTCCTCGTCGAAGGAGAGCTCCGCCTGGGCCTCCAGCCGCGCCAGCTCGCCGGACAGGCCCCCGGCGGTCGTCGTGGCCGGGTCGTAGGAGCCGGCGCTCACCCCGCTCGCCCCGCTCATCTGGGCCTCGGAACCATCAGCATGCCGTGCCGGGGGCGCAGCGTGACGAGGGCCTCGGGCTCGACGGGGAAGCCGGGGACGAGCTCCGGGCGCACGTCGCGCAGCAGTACGGCGAGCACGAGAGTGGCCTCGACCATCGCGAAGTGGCGGCCCACGCACACCCGGGGGCCGCCGCCGAAGGGGAGGTACTGGTGCCCCGCGTGGGTGTGCTCGGCCGTGAACCGGTCCGGTGCGTACGTCTCCGGGTCGTGCCAGTACCGCGGATCCCGATGGAGTACGTACGGGCTGACGCACACGAGAGTGCCGGGCGGTATCGGGTAGCCGCCGACGACGTCGGCCTCGACCGAGCGCCGGGAGATGAGCCACACGGGCGGGTACAACCGCATGGCCTCCTTGATCGCCCGCTGGCAGGCCCCCAGCCGGGGCAGGTCGGCCGCGGTGGCGGTCCGGTCCTCGCCCAGCACCTCGTCCACCTCCCCGCGCACCGCCCGCGCGGCGTCGGGATGACGGTCGAGGAGATAGAGCGTCCAGGTCAGCGCCTTGGCCGTGGTCTCGTGCCCGGCCATGACGATCGTCAGCACCTGGTCGCGCAGGTCGGTCGCGGTCATCGCGTGCCCCGAGGCCAGCATCGCGCCGAGCAGGTCGTCGCCTTCCTGGCCGGTGGCCCGCCGGGCGGCCACGATCGCCCGCGTGACACCGTCGAGGAACGCCTTCGC
Organism: Microbispora sp. ZYX-F-249; assembly: GCF_039649665.1. NCBI lineage: Bacteria > Bacillati > Actinomycetota > Actinomycetes > Streptosporangiales > Streptosporangiaceae > Microbispora > Microbispora maris. The sequence goes on from NZ_JBDJAW010000003.1 coordinate 27,469, forward strand.
CCGGCGGAACCCCTCCCTGCCGCCGCCCTCGGACGCGGGGTCGAAGTGGCCGATGAAGCGGTTGACCTCGTCCACCGCCCGTCCGAAGCCGTCCCCGACGCCCGCGATGTCGGCGCCGAGCATGGCCCGTGCGAGGACGGTGAGCGTGAGGGCGGTCAGGTCGTGGTCGACCCGGACCGCCGTGCCCTCCTCGCCGGCCCGTCGCCACCGCTCGGTCAGGGCGGCCGCGGCGTCGGTCATGATCTGGTCGAACCGCTCGACCTCGGTCGGGCGGAAGGCCGGGGCGATCATCTTGCGCTGCCGGGCCCACTCCTCGCCGCCGCTGGTCAGCAGGCCGTTGCCGAGCAGAGGACGCAGCATGTCGTCGTCGGGCGTGCGGTCCTTGGTGTAGTTGGCGCCGTTGTCCTTCAGCACGTGCCGGGCCAGGTCGGGCCGATGCAGCATGTAGACCGGCCCGGTCTCCGTCTCGTGCCTGGTCACGTCGCCGTAGGCGGCCATCTCGGTGACGAAGCGCAGCGGGGCCTCCCGCATCGCGCGCAGACTCTGGGCGCCCTGCGGCCCCGGCGGCAGGGATACGTATCGATTGTGCGTACCGGCCATGCCCACCCCCAGTTTTCAGTAATACGTATTCTCCGGGGAATTGCGCATGCGATTCACGGCCAATACGTACCGGGTGATATTTCCTGATCGGAGCATAGTCTCCGTCGTGCACGGCCTCAATACTTATGTCCCGGCGCGGAAATTAAGTCTGTCCCGGACTTCCCGGCCGTGTAAGACTTCATTTCGAAAGCGGCGGGACACATCGCCGCGAAAAAGCCGGGAGGCTGGTTATGTCTTTGGACCCGAGGCAGCGCGCGGAATTCGTGAACGCGTACACCCGCGTTCTGATCACGGCGTGGTCGAGTGAGGAATACTCGGCGCGGCTGGACTCCGACCCCCGCTCGGCGCTGGCCGAGTCCGGTCTGGAGCTGCCCGCGGGAGCCGAGGTCGTGCTCGTCCGCAACATCCCCGAGGGCCACCACGACAGCAACATCGACGTACAGGTCGCGCTGTGGGAGCGGGGCCTCGAGACGGGCCGCTTCGAGCTGCACATCCCCGAGACGCCGCAGGTCGACATGGCCGAGCTGAACGAGGGCGACCTCGACTCCATCGCGGCCGGCGTCTCCTCGCCCGACTCGATCGACATCAACTGCTGCTGCTGCCCCTGCTGCTGCTGCACCTGACATCACGACCCACTCGGAGGGCCAGGCCATGTCCACGGTCGCCGACCAGGCGAATCCCGTCCACGTGCGCTCCCTGCGCAAGCGGTACGGTCCGGTGAACGCGGTCGAGGAGGTGGACCTCGACGTGCGGAGCGGCGAGGTGTTCGCCCTCCTCGGGCCGAACGGCGCCGGTAAGACCACCACGGTGGAGATCCTGGTGGGCGTTCGCCGGCGGACCTCCGGCGACGTGCGCGTCCTCGGCCGCGACCCGGCCGAGGACGCGCCCGAGTGGCGCGCCCGGATCGGCGTCGTCCCCCAGACGACGGGGGCGTACACCGACCTGACCGTACGCGAGGTGGTCGAGCACTTCGCGTCGTTCTATCCCGCGCCACTGCCGGTGGCCGAGGTGATCGACATGGTCGGCCTCGGCAAGCAGGCGCGCAAGCAGGCGCAGACGCTGTCCGGCGGCCAGGCGCGGCGGCTCGACGTCGCGGTCGGCGTCGTCGGAGACCCCGATCTGATCTTCCTGGACGAGCCGACGACGGGGCTCGACCCCGTGGCCCGCCGGGAGGCGTGGGACCTCGTCCGGTATTTCACCGGCCGGGGCAAGACCACCGTGCTGACCACCCACTACCTGGACGAGGTCGAGGCGCTGGCGCAGCGCGCGGCCGTCATCGTCAACGGGCGGGTCGTCGAGTCGGGCCCGGTGACGGAGCTGGGCGGCCGGCGCGCGACGCCCGCGGCGGTGAGCTTCGCCAGGACGGACGGGCTCCGCGCGGGCCTGCCCGCGCTGCCGGACGACGCCGTGGTGGAGGAGGCGGAGGGCCTGGTCGTCGTGCGTACGCACCACCCCACCGAGGCCATGGCCGCGCTGCTGCCCTGGGCGGCCGCCTCCGGCGTACGCGAACTGCCGGACCTGCGCATCCACCGGCCGTCGCTGGAGGAGATCTACCTGGACCTCATCCGGAGCAACCAGGAAGGCGGTGTCGTGTGATGAGCGCTCCCAACGCGGCCCTCACTCAAGAAGGCGGCGCGGTGGTGCTCGATCCCGTCCGCTCCGCGGTGTGGCGGGCGGCCGTCTCGCGGTCGTCGGTCGAGCTCAAGTCGTTCTTCCGCAACCGGCAGTCGCTGGTCTTCACCCTGCTGCTGCCCGTCGTGCTGCTGGTCGTGCTCGGCTCCATCTTCTCGGGGACCGTGCCCGGCACCCACACCGACTTCAAGCAGATGTTCATCGCGGGCATCATCGCCTGCGGCGTGATGAGCGTCAGCTTCAACGGGCTGGCCATCAGCATCGCGATCGAGCGCGACACCGGGATGATCCGCAGGCTGGCCTCCAGCCCGATGCCGAAGTCCGCCTACTTCATCGGCAAGGTGGCGAGGGTGGCCGTGACCGGCACCCTGGAGACGCTGCTGCTGCTGGCCGTCGGCGTGCTGGCGTTCGGGCTGCCGCTGCCCTCGACCGCCGCCCGCTGGGAGACGCTCGTTTGGGTGCTGCTGCTCGGGGCCGTGGCCTGCACGCTGCTGGCCGTGGCCTTCAGCTCGCTCATCCCCAACGCCCGATCGGCGTCGGCCATCGTCACGCTGCCGTTCCTGGTGTTGCAGTTCATCTCGGGGGTGTTCTTCCCCTACAGCCAGCTGCCGTCGTGGATGCAGACGGTGGCGGCGCTGTTCCCGCTCAAGTGGATGACCCAGGGGCTGCGCTCGGTGTTCCTGCCGGGCGACTTCGCCCGCGTCGAGCCCGCGGGCGTGTGGGAGCTCGACCGCGTCGCGCTGGTGCTGGCCGCGTGGTGCCTGGCCGGGCTCGCGCTGAGCTTCCTGACCTTCCGCTGGCGTGGGCCGAACGTCCGCTGACCACCCCTCCGATCAGGAGAGCCGGATCCGGAACTCGCCCAGCCGCCGCGGCACGAGCGCGGGCGCCCAGGCCGGCGGGTCTCCGTCCGCGCGGATCGCGGGGAAGCGCTCGGCCAGGCCGCGCAGCAGCAGCGCGCCGGCCTGCCGGACGAGGGGCGCGCCCAGACAGAAATGGGTGCCGGCGCCGAAGGCGAGGTGGGGATTGGGAGACCGGGTCAGCACCAGGTCGCCGGGGCGGTCGAAGACGTCCGGGTCGCGGTTGGCCGCAGCGACCACCGCGAGCACCCGCGCCCCGGCGGGGATCACCGCGTCCCCGAAGGACACCTCGGCGGTCGTCACCCTCGCCGTGAAGGGAATCGGGGCCTCCAGCCGCAGCAGCTCGTCGACCGCCGTACGGGCCAGGTCGTCGCCGCCGTCGCGCAGGGCGGCCAGCGCCTCGGGACGGGGCAGCAGCCAGAACAGCGCGTTGCCCACCATCTCGGCCAGCGGACGCCAGCCGCCGACGACGGCCAGCGAGAGGATGCCCAGCATCTCCGGCCGGGTCAGCCGCTCGTCCGCGGCCAGCCGCGCGATCGACCCGCCGGGCCCGCGCGCCACGTGCGCGTCGAGGAACCGGGTCAGCTCACCCATGGCCGCGCGGCCCTCCCGCGCTGCCTGGGGGCCCGCCAGCGGGTCGAGGTTGACCGAGGCCCGCCGCGCCAGGTCCGCGAAGGCCGCCTCGTCCTCGCGCGGCAGCAGCAGCGTCCGGGCCAGCACGCCGGTCGCGAACGGCTCGCCGAGATCCCGGGTGACCTCGGCCGCGCCCGCGAGCCCGTCGAGCAGGCCGTCGACGACGGCGGCGATGTCGCCGGCGAGCTCGCGCACCGCGGCGGGTCCGAGCAGGGCCGTGCCGGGAGCGCGCAGCCGGTTGTGGTCAGGGGGGTCGGTGGTCAGCATCGAGGCGGGCAGGTCGTCGTCCCGCACCCGCTCGCGCTGGCCCAGGGCCGCCGAGAACCGGGGATCCTTCAGCGCGCCCGCGCAGTGCTCGTGGGCCGTCAGCAGCCACATCCGGGACGTCACGTCGAAGTGGACCGGGTCGTTGGCCCGCAGCCAGTCGTACGCGGGGTACGGGTCGGACCTGCCCACCGGCGAGAACGGATGGGCCAGACCGGCGGGAAGCCGGCGGAGAGCTGTCATCGGCGGTCCCTCGGGGCTGAGGACACAAGATCACGGCATCGCCACGCTACTACAGGGCGGCCGTCATCGGGATCAATGCGAACAACTGCTGACCGAACGGGCATACGGGAGGCCGCGATGCGGGTCGATGTAGTGGTCGTCGGCGCGGGGGTGAGCGGGCTGACCGCGGCGCGCCGGTTGCGCGACGCCGGGCTGGCCGTCGCGGTGGTCGAGGCCAGGGACCGCGTCGGCGGACGGGTGCGCACGCACCGGCCGGGCGACGGCGAGCCTACTCTCGAGCTCGGCGCCCAGGTGGTCCACGGCGCCCGCAATCCGGCCTGGGACGTGCTGGAATCGGACGCGGCCGAGCCGGTCGGCCCGGGCCGGGCGCTCGTCGCGACGGCGGGCCGGGTGGTGCCGCTGGGCGTGCTCGCCCGGCTGGGCGACCCGCCGTGGGCCGTGGAGCAGAGCCTGCTGGAGGGCCCGCCGGACGGGCAGGGGGAGGACGCGCCCGCGGCAGGCCGGCTCACCCGCGGCGACCAGGCCGAGTGGCTGCGGCAGAACTGGGCGGCCGACCCGGAGTCGCTCAGCACGGCGGGCATGGCGGCGGGACGCCGCGCCGACGACGTCGGCGAGGGCCGCTTCGCCGTCCGCGGGGGATTCGACCGGCTGCCCGGCGCACTGGCCCGCGGGCTCGACGTGCACTGCGCAAGCCCGGTCAGGAGCATCACCTGGTCGCGCGGCCGGGTTGAGGCCCGTCTCGACGAAGGCGCGGTGACGGCCGCGGCGGCCGTGGTGACCGTGCCTCCGCCCGTCGTCGCCGGTGGGGCTCTCGCGATCGCGGACCTGCCGGCCCGCAAGCGTGCGGCGGCCGAGTCGCTGCGGCTCGGCGACGCGTGGTGCGGAGTGCTTACGCTCTCCCGGCCCGCCCCGGAGTCGGCCGTCGTGTTCGACGCCGAGGGCGGCCTGGGATTCGTGACCTCCACCGCAGGCAGCACACGGGTCCTGGTGGTGGCCAAGGCCGGGGCCGCCGCGCGGGTACGCGAAGCGGCGCGCGAGGGACCGCCCCCGCTGGGCCGGGTGCTGCCCTGGGCCGGGGACACCCGGCCCGAGCACCTCGAGGCGGCCGACTGGGGCGCGGACGCCTGGGCGACGGGGGCGTTCACCTATCCCCGCGTCGGCGCTCTGTGGGCGCGGGCGGCGTGGGCGGAACCGGTGGGCGACACGGTGTTCTTCGCGGGCGAGGCCACGGCGGCCGGCGTCCCGATGGTGCAGGCGGCGATGGCCAGTGGAAGGCGCGCGGCCGGAGAGGTCCTGGAGGCGGTAGGGCGATGAGCGTTGCGGTGCACACGGGCTGGTATCTACTGGCGTTCGAGGAGGAGCTGGCCGAGGGGCTGACGCCCCTGCGGCTCGGCGGGCGCAGGCTGCTCGCCGTACGGGACGGGTCGGGTGTCCGCGTGTTCGACGGGCTGTGCCCGCACCGGGGGGCCGCGCTCGGCCACGGCGGCAAGCTGGACGGCGACTGCGTCATCTGCCCCTTCCACGGCAAGCGGGTGGCGCTCGGGGACACGGCCAGGCGCTGGTCGGTCGCGGAGTACGCCGTCGAGCGGGCGGGCGCGGCGGTGTTCGTGCGGCTGTCCGCGGACGACGACCGGGGCTTCCAGCGGACGATCAAAGAGGTGGCGGACGGCAACCTGGTCGTCGGCGCGGTGATCCAGCCGGTGGCGGTCCCCTCGGAGTACGTGGTGGAGAACGCCTTCGACGCGGAGCACTTCCACCAGGTCCACCTCGTGCCACGTGTGATCGGCATGCGCGTCGAGCCCGGCCTCGACGGCGAGCTGGCGATCGAGGGGGAGTTCCGCACCAAGGCCCCGCCGTGGGAGCGGGAGCGCCGTCTCGACTTCGCCTCCCGGTTCTACGCCCGGGCCTTCAGCCCCAGCCTCGTGGTGACGGAGCTGGGCACCGCGGACGCGCCGTACACGATCATCACGGGCGCCGTGCCGACCCCCGAGGGCTGCGTCGGCCGGGTCGCCATCGCGCTGCCGCCGGAGCGGGCCGGGGCGCTCGACGCGCTGGTCCACGGCGCGCGGTACGCCTTCGAGCAGGACCGCGTCGTCTGGGACCATCTCGATCCCGGCGCGCCGCAGCGGTACGACGCCGGCGACCGGCCCGTGCTGGCCTTCCGCCGGTTCTGCGCCACCTTCGGCACCGTTCCGCCTCCCGGAGCCCCGGCCACGACCGGGGCGGGGGGAGCGGCGTGATGCGGGTGCACGCGAGCGGCGGCGGCCCGGCCGTGCTGTGGATCCACGGCTACACGATGGACTCCTCCACCTGGCACGACCTGTGGGCGCTGCTGCCCGGCAGGCGGCACGTCGGCGTCGACCTGCCCGGCCACGGCGGGTCCGGCCCGATGCCGCCGGGGACGACGCTGCCGGGCCTGGCCGCCGAGCTCGCGGCCGTCGCGCGGGCGGAGGGGGCGCGCGACGTCGTCGCCCTGTCCTTCGGGTCGCTGGCCGGGATCCAGCTCGCCATCGACGCGCCCGACGTCGTACGACGTCTCGTGGTCGGTGCGCCCACCATCGCGGGCGCCCCCAGCGAGCCGGGGACGGCACCGCGCTACCGCGAACTGATGGCCCTGCGGCGGGCAGGCGCCGACGGCGCCGCCCTGGCGGACGTGTGGATGTCCTCGCCGCCCGACATCTTCCGGGGCACCCAGGCGCATCCCCGGCTGCGGGCGAGCCTGCGGTCGGTCATCGCCAGGCACGGCTGGGACGAGCTGCGGACGGGCGCGATGGCGGCCTTCCACCGGCACACGCACAGCGACCGGGCGCTCGGCGCGATCCGGGCCGACACGCTGGTCCTCGTCGGCGACGCCGAGATGCCGACGTTCGCGGCCAACGCCGAGCGGCTGGGCGCGGTCGTGCCCCGGTGCCGGGTGGCGCGGATGGCCGAGGCGGGCCACCTGTGCATGATCGAGCGCCCGGAGGCCGCCGCGCGGCTCATCCGGCCCCACCTGGAAAGGAGCCGCGACGGTGCCGAGGCGTGAGACGTACGCGCAGGGCGCGCCCTGCTGGGTGGACTACATGGCGGCCGACCCCGAGGGCGCGCGCGACTTCTACGCGGGCCTGTTCCGCTGGACGTTCGACGAGCCCGAGGAGTACGGCTACCGCCTGGCGCGGCGGGACGGGGAGGTCGTCGGCGGGTTCGGCCGGGTGCCGCAGGGGCGGGGGATGACGGCCGCCTGGAACACCTACCTGGCGGCGAAGGATGCCGAGGCGGTGGCCGGGCGGGTGGCGGCCCTGGGCGGCACCGTGGTGTTCGGACCGCTCGGCGCCGGCGCGAACGGGCGGTTCCTGTTCGCGGTCGACCCGGCGGGCGCGTCGGTCGGTTTCTGGCAGGGGCACTGGGCGGAGGGCATCGTGCTTGTCGACGAGTCCGGCGCGACCTGCGGCCACGAGCTGTGGGCGGCCGACCCCGCCGCCGCCCGCGTCTTCTACGCCGGGCTCTTCGGCGAGGAGACGCCGCCCGGGCGGGAGGTGCGCGGGATGCCGCGGGGAGCGTCCCCGCAGTGGGTGTCCTACTTCCTCGTGGACGACGTGCCCTCGGCGGCCTCCGCCGCCGAACGGGCGGGCGGCAGCGTGGCCGGGCGGGGGCACGACGGCCGCGAGGCGGTGCTGCGCGACCCCTGGGGCGCGCTGTTCGGCGTCAGGGACGGCCGGTCCGGCTCAGGGACGGTCACCTCCGCCTAAGGACGGCCGGCCCCGCTCCGCGGACGGAACCAGATGAAGAACGCGGCCACGAGGAGCGCCCCCACGACCACGACGACCGCGCCCACGGTCTTGTCGATCATCAGTGACACGACGACCGCGATCGCGTACACCAGCGGCACGATGAGGCGGATGTTGCGCAGTCCCATGACGTCTCCCCGAGAAAAAGAATTCGGCGAACGCATCATCGGGCATTTCCGGTGGGCCGTCCAGCGTGATTCCGGTTATTACGCATCCGGACCGCGGGGACGTACGTATGCGTATTTCCGCCGCCGTCAGATATGCAGGCCGGGCCGCAGCACGAGCAGATAGAACGCGACCACGGCGGCATAGGCGAGAAACGCCCACACGGGCAGCCGCCAGCCCGTTTCCGTCCTCTTCCGCCGTTCGTACGGCCGGCCCGCATTGGGCGTCATGAATCCGACCAGCGCCATTCCCGGCCCCCAGCAGCCGAGGATGCCGTAGAAGACCACCTCGGGGTCGCCGCCGAGGGCGGCGGGCACCAGCAGCGCCAGGCCCAGGAAGTAGGGGATCCACAGGCGGGTAACGGCCGCCTTCCGGGCGCGCGGGGTGTCCAGCGGCACGCTCGCGGGCAGCGAGTCGAGGTACATCCGGCTGAGCGGCCGGGTGACCAGATAGAGCAGAGCCATCCCGGCGGCGGCGACGAGGAACTGGACGGCGACGGGCACGTGGTAGAGGCGGGCCACGACGCCGGTGTCGCCCGGTGCGAGCAACGGCGTGACCACCAGGTAGCCCAGGAACGCGGCGACGCCGGTCATCGCCAGCCACATCAGCAGCAGCCGGGGATAGGAGGGCCCGCGGCGGCGGTACAGCGCCCAGCAGACGAGGCCGGTGACGAGGCTGCCGACCGGGCCCGCGGCGGCCACCAGCGCCTCCTGCGCCCGTTCCGCCGAGGGCACGTGCAACTCGACGAACTGACCGATGGCAGGATGGAACCCCAGTGCGCGGGCGGCCAGTGCGTGCGACCCTTCGTGCAGGAACACCTCGACCAGCTGCGCCGTGGCGTACGACAGGGCGAGCGGCCCCCAGGCGGCGCGGAGGGATGCGGTGCGCGATGCGGTGGCGTCCCGCCGGGCCGCCGGGATCTCGGGGGTGCGCGTCACCCTGCCATGGAAGCAGAACCCGGGCACCCGGTCCAGGCGCTTTCCCGCCATTGGAATATCATTCCAATAAGGCTGGAACCTGTTCTAGTGACATGTTCGTCTGACTCCGCCGTCTTACCTGCGGTTATCCACGTCGTGTCATCGGGCGGATGCGAAGTCCAACCGGCCGGTAAAGGGAAACTAGAAACCCGCCAGGAGTCGCTCGGCGGCGATCTCGATCCGGTGCTGGATCTGTTCGTAGGTGCGCCGCCCGCGCAGCATCTCCAGCAACTCCTGCACCCAGACGCCCGCCAGGGAGCCGGTGAGCGCGAGCTGGTCGTCCGCGGGGATGTCCACCGTGCGGCCGTCGGTGGCGACGCGGAGCAGCAGGCTCGCCATCCGGTCGCCGAACGGCGCCTCCACCTCGGCCATGATGAGGGAGCGGATGAGCGCGTCGGCGAGCTCCGGCTCGCGCATCAGGCCCCGAGTGGCCCGCATCAGCACGTCGACGGCGCGGCCGGCCGGGTGCGCGGCGGTCGGCGGACGCCTTTCCATGCTGGATTCCAGTAGGTCGATCTCCTCGCCGACCACCGCCACGACCAGGTCCATCTTCGAGGGGAAGTAGCGGTAGAGCGTTCCCAGGGCGACGCCGGCGCGCTCGGCGACCGTGCGCATCTGCATCGCCTCGACGCCTCCGCGGGAGGCGAGGGCGGCCGCGGCCTGGACGATGCGCCGGCGCCGTTGGTGCTGGCTCCGGGTGCGGACCCCGGGAGTCGCCGGGGCCGGATGGCCGCCCACGCCGGAGGTGCCTTCGGGGAGCGGTGGCGGAGCGTCGGCGAGTGCATGCGAAGTGCGCATAGGAACACGTTATCTGATTTCCGCTCCTTCCGGATGGTTACTCGCCAGTCACAAAAAGCGCTGACGGGTATATGACCGTTGTGTTTCCCTCGCGTGTCGCCGCCGGTTCCCCGGCTGCCCTATGGACAGATATTAGAATCCGTTCTAGTTTCCGGTTTGGGGTGGTGTCTCGCCCCGCAGGCACATCCGTGGAACACGCGGGAGGTCCGGTGGACTTCGATCTCGACGAGACCCATGCGGAGTTGCGCGCGCTGGCCGCGTCGGTGCTGGACCGGGAGGCGGACCAGGCCAGGCTCGAGGCGCACGAGCGCGGCGGCCGGCCGTACGACGCGGGGGCGTGGAAGGCGCTGGCGCAGGCGGGCCTGCTCGGCGCGTGCCTGCCGCCCGAGGCGGGGGGAGCCGGGCTCGGCCCGCTCGCGGCGGCGGTGATCCTGCGGGAGTCGGGAGCCCGCGTCGCGCCGGTCCCCGCGCTGCCCGGCCTGATCGCCGCGCTGACCGTCGCCGGGCATGGTTCCGACGCCCAGCGGCGGGCGCTCGCGCCGTTCGCCGAGGGGGAGGAGGCGCTGACCGTCGCCTTCCGCGCGGCGGGGGCGGGCCCGGGCGACCCGCCGGCGGTGATCGCCGAGGAGGGAAGGCTCACCGGACGGCCCGGGATCGTCCCGTACGCCGCCGAGGCGTCGGCCATCCTCGTGCCCGCCCGGTCCGGCGGCGGCTTCGGGCTGTATCTGGTCCGGCCCGGGGACGCGCGACTGCTGCCGGTCACGTCGCCGGCCGGGGAGCCCGTGGCCGCGGTCGTCCTGGAGGACACGCCGGGCGAGAGGGTGGGGGAGACGGGCGAGGCGGCGGATGCGGCGGGCGGCGCGGCCGTCGCCGCGTTGCGGCTGAACACCCTGGCGGCCGTGACCGCGACCGCCTCCGGAGTCCTGGCCGGCGCGCTCGCGCTCACCAAGGGCCACATCGCCACGCGCAGGCAGTTCGGCCGGGTGCTCGCCGAGTTCCAGGCCGTGACCATGCAGATCGCCGACGTCTACATCGCCTCACGCGCGCTCGACGTGGCGATGTGGACGGGAGTGTGGCGGCTGACCGAGGGGCTGCCCGCGGAGCGGGACCTGGCCGTCGCCGCCCGCAACGCCGCCGGGGGCGCCGTGCGGGCGCTCTACACCTGCCAGCACCTGCACGGCGGCATCGGCCTCGATTTGACCTATCCGCTGCACCGCTACTTCGGCCTGGGCACGCACCTCGCCCACCTGCTGGGCGGGGAGCAGGCCCAGCTCGACCTGATCGGAGCCCTGGTCTGATGTTCATCGACCTGACGGCGGAGCAGCGGCGGCTCCGCGACGAGCTGCGGGACTACTTCGCGACCTGCCTGACCGGCGAGCAGCGCGCCGAGATCGCCCGGGACCCGTTCGGCGAGGCGTACATGGCGCACTGCCGCAGGCTGGGCCGTGACGGCAAGCTCGGCCTGGGGTGGCCCGAGGAGTACGGCGGGGGCGGCTACGGCCCGGTCGAGCAGCAGATCTTCGCCAACGAGGTGACCCGGGCCGAGGTGCCCTATCCGTTGATCACGCTGCAGACGGTCGGTCCGACGATCATGCAGTACGGCACGGACGCCCAGAAGGAGTTCTTCCTGCCGCGCATCCTGGCCGGAGAGTGCCACTTCGCCGTCGGCTACAGCGAGCCGGAGGCGGGCACCGACCTGGCCTCGCTGCGGACGACGGCGGTGCCGGACGGCGACCACTACGTGGTGAACGGGCAGAAGGTGTTCACCTCGGGCGCGCACCACGCCGACTACGTCTGGCTGGCCGCGCGCACCGATCCGGCGGCCAAGAAGCACCGCGGCATCACCATGATGATCGTCGACTGCGCGGACCCCGGGTTCTCCTGGACGCCGATCATCACGATGGACGGCCGTCACCACACCAACGCGACGTACTACTCGGACGTACGCGTCCCGCTCGACATGGTCGTCGGCGAGGTGAACAAGGGCTGGGACCTGATCGTCAGCCAGCTCAACCACGAGCGCGTGACGCTCGGACCGGCCGGCAACATCGGGCACACCCTCGACCGTTTCACCCGCTGGGCGAAGACCGGCCGGGGCCGCGACGGCGCGCCGCTGTGGGAGCACCCCGGCGTACGGCGGGCCGTCGCCGAGGTGTACGTCTACTTCCGCACGAACGAGCTGCTGAACTGGCAGGTCGCGGCATCGATGGACCTCGGCTGGCTGGGCGCGCCCGACGCGTCGGCCACCAAGATCTACGCCTCCGAGCGGATGCAGGAGGTCGGCCGCATCGTCGGCGACACGCTGGCCCGCTTCGGCGACCCGTACGACGAGGAGACCGGGGACCTGGCCGAACGGGTGGACCGGGGCGTCAAGGGCGCGCTCGTGCTCACCTTCGGCGGCGGGGTCAACGAGGTGCAGCGCGAGCTGATCGCGATGCTCGGCCTCGGCCTGCCCAAGCCTCCCCGCTGACGCGTTCCCCCTTCGGGCGAGTGACGATCACTGCACGAAGTAGAAGACGGCCAGCGCGATGACCAGGCAGATCAGGATGCCGATGACCTCCCACAGCCAGTCGTAGTGCCGGTCGCCCTTGGCGCGCCGGCCCTTGCTCGCGCCGCTGCCGTCGCCGGACGGCTTGCCGGCGTGCCTGCGGCCCGTACGCCGGGGGGCGGGGGGCAGCGGAGCGGAGACCGCCGCGGCGACCGGGTGGACCAGGATGTCCGCCTCCGTCCCGAACGTGTGGGCGGCGCGCTCGTCGTCCCGCTCCGACGGCGGCTCGTCCGGGACCTCGAAAGCCGGCGGGAAGGCCGGCGGGAACACCGGGGCCTCCTCGGCGGCAGGAGCCGGGCCGACCGGTCCCGGCTGCGCGGGGGCCTCGGCGGGCGCGGTGAACTCGGCAGCCGCATCGGCCTCGACAGGCGCAACAGGCTTTACAGGCGCCTGGGGCTCGGCAGGTGCGGTGGGCTCGGCAGGCGCAACGGGCTCTGCCTGCCGGGGCGTGCCGGCGGTCTCGGCCGTGCGGAACGCGTCGAAGGGCTCGGCGAAGCGGAGCGTGTCGAACAACGCGTCGAGCGGGTCCGCCGGGCGGACTGCGGCGGTGCCGCCGAAGGCGTCGAACTGCTCCGCCGGACCCGGCGTCTGTCCGAAGGCATCGAAAGGTTCCGCCGGACGCGGCGTGTTTCCGAGAGCGTCGAACGGTTCCGCCGGACGCGGCGCGGATCCAGGAGCGTCGAACGGCTCCCCGGGGCGCGGCACGGCGCCGAAGGCGTCGAACGGTTCCGCCGGACGCGGCGCGCTGCCGAAGGCGTCGAACGGCTCCGCGGGGCGAAGTGGTGTGTCAGCGGTGGGGAAGGGGTCCGCGGGGCGGGGCGAGGCGCCGAAGGCCTCGAACGGGTCCGCGCGATGGGGAGTCTCGGGGACGCCGAAGGGGTCGGGCGGGTCCGCGCGGCGCGGGGCCTCGGAGACGCCGAACGGGTCGGACGGGCCGGCCTGACGGAAGGCGTCGAACGTGTCCGCAGCGGTGTCCGCGGCAGCCGGAGCGGACGGGGTGGCAGACGGGGTGGCAGGAGGCGCGGCGGGCGGTGTGGCGGGCGGTGTGGCCGGCGGTGTGGCGGACGCGGTCCGGGCGGGCTCCTGCGCGGACCCCTGCGGCTCCACGGGTGCGGCCAGGGCCGCCTGCCGCTCCGCCGGCGAGGGCCGGCCGGGGCGTCTCCTGCGCAGACGCCCCTCGCCCAGCGAGTTGAGCAGCGCGCCACGCAACCGGGGCATGGGCTCGGTCGTCGCCTCGTGCTTGGCCTTACGCCGGGAGCCCTGCGGCTGCGCGATGGCGTCGGTCTTGACCACGCACGTGTTGGTGACCTGGTCGGGATCGCTCAGCGGCAGCGGCCAGGTCGGCGTGGTCGGCCACAGCCTCTTGGTGACCAGCCCGGAGGACTGTTCCGGACCCGCCGCGGCACTGCCCGGCTCCTCGTACGGCAGCGCCGTCAGCACCCGGTCGCGCACGGACGCGGCCGGCCGGTGCCAGGGGAGCCGGGCCAGCACGTCGCCGACGGGGGAGACGCCGATGGCGTCGTAGACCTCCGCGACCGACGCGGGCACGAACGGCGCCGACCTGGCGGCGGTGACCGCAGTCTCCAGGGTCTGGGCGAAGCGGCGCGTCGCCGCCGCGATCAGCTCCTCCGCGGTGTCGACCGCGACGTCGAGAACGAGTGACAGCTCGGGCGCGGTGAGGCCGCACACCTCCGACAGCAGCAGGACCTCGCGCTGGTGCGGCCGGATGTCCCGGAAGACCCGCTCGATCAACGCGGTGGCGGGATCGGCGACCGAGTCGACCGCCGGCAGCGCGTAACTCACGTCCCGGCGATAGATCTCCCGGCGTGCCAGCGCGTACAACGCGGCGCGCGAGGGCGGCTCGGCGGTCGGAGCGGTGGTGAAGACGGCCACCACGGCGTCGGCGGCCGACGTGGTCTGGCCGAGCTGGTCGTGGCAGTACGCGAACAACCCCGTGGCGTGACGCTCGTAGAGCTCGGCGATCAGCTCGCTTCTGGAGCGCTGACCGGTGAGCGGTGGAGTCACGACCGGCTCCTCTGAGTTTCGTGCTGGTCCGTATCGGAGGGACGCGGCGGGGGGATGGGAGAGGCGTGAGAGTAATCATGCCAACACATCGCCGCGCCACGCATCAGGAGATGCCCTATTGATAGATATCTAGGCCCGGATATCGGAGGTTCCCGCCGTAGGCTGGCCGCCGGGTGTTCTGTCCGGAACGGGTGGCGTTTGATATCCGGGGGGCGCACGGGGAAGAGCGAGTGGGCCTCCTGATGTTGGGTTGATCGCACACTCTTTCGAAGGGCGAGATGGCGTGATCACGTTCGAAGGCGTCACCAAGCGCTACCGGGACGGAACGGTGGCCGTAGACGACCTCAGCCTGGAGGTGCCCACGGGTGCGATCACCGTGTTCGTGGGCCCCTCCGGCTGCGGCAAGACCACGTCGCTGCGGATGATCAACCGCATGATCGACGCCACCTCCGGCCGCATCGCCCTGGACGGCCGGGACGTGCGCGAGATCGACCCGCCCACGCTCAGGCGCGGCATCGGGTACGTGATCCAGCAGGCGGGTCTCTTCCCGCACCGGAAGATCGTGGACAACGTGGCGACCGTGCCGTACCTGCTGGGCTGGAGCAAACAGAAGGCGCGCGCCCGGGCGATGGAGTTGCTGGAGCTGGTCGGCCTCGACCCGGGACTGGCCGGCCGATACCCCTTCCAGCTCTCCGGCGGCCAGCAGCAGCGGGTCGGCGTGGCCCGGGCGCTCGCGGCCGATCCCCCGGTGCTGCTCATGGACGAGCCGTTCAGCGCCGTCGACCCGATCGTGCGGGCCAGCCTGCAGGACGAGTTGCTGCGGCTGCAGTCGGAGCTGCGCAAGACGATCGTGTTCGTCACCCACGACATCGACGAGGCGGTCAAGCTCGGCGACACCGTGGCCGTCCTGCGCGTCGGCGGGCGGCTGGCCCAGATGGCCGGCCCGGCCACGCTGCTCACCGAGCCGGCCGACGACTTCGTCCGCGAGTTCCTCGGCCGCGACCGCGGCATCCGGCGGCTGTCGTTCATCTCGGCCAAGGAGGTGCGGCTGAGTCAGGCGCCGTCCGATCTGGCGACCGACGAGTCCGGCAGGCCGCTCGGCTGGCGGACCGCCGACGGGCTCGCGGCGTACGGGACCTTCGACCCGGAGACCGACTCGCTGCGGGCGGCGCTCGACGCGGCCCTGCTGTCGGCGAACGGCGTCGCCGTCGCCGTGGACGAGGAGGGCCGCGTGCGCGGTGTGGCGGGGCGTGACGCGATCGACGAACTGCTCGCCGAGTACGCGCCGTCCCCGCCGTCCCCGCCGGCCGCGGACGCCGGGCCGGCCGAGGAGGCGCCCGCGTGACTCAGGAGCCTCTGGTCCGGTGGGACTGGATCGCGCGCAACTGGGCCAACGGAGGCCCCACCGCGATCAGCGCCCTGCTGGAGAACCACGTCGTGATGGCCTTCCTGCCCGTGCTGTTCGGGCTGGTCGTGGCCCTGCCGCTGGGCCTGGCCTGCGTACGGTGGCGCTGGCTGTACCAGCCGACGGCCGCGCTGATGAACGTCACCTACTCGCTGCCGTCCCTCGTGCTGTTCTCGATCTTCCTGTCGGTCACCGGGCTCACCAGGTCGACCGTCGTCATCCCGCTGACGTTCTTCGCGCTCGCGGTCCTGATCCCCGCAGTCGTGGACGGCCTGGCCTCGGTGCCCGACCCCGTACGGCAGTCGGCGGTGGCGATGGGGTTCCGGCCCGCGCGCCGGCTGCTCCGGGTCGAGCTGCCGGTCGCCGTGCCGGTGGTCCTGGCCGGGCTGCGGGTCGCCACCGTGTCCAGCATCAGCCTGGTCAGCGTGGGCGCGCTGATCGGCCAGGGCGGGCTGGGCAACCTGTTCATCGACGGCTGGCAGCGGCAGTTCTACACGCCCATCGTGGTCGGGATCGTGCTCATCGTCCTGCTCGCCGTGCTCGCCGACGGGCTGCTCGTGCTCGCCCAGCGGCTGCTGACCCCCTGGTCCCGGGCGAGGAGGGCGGCGTGAACTTCCTGGCCGACTTCTTCGGCGACGCGTCGCGCTGGTCCGGGCCCGACGGCATCCCCGTCCGGCTGCTGGAGCACCTGGAGTTCTCGGCGGCGGCCTTCCTCGTCGCGGCGCTGATCGCCGTGCCGCTCGGCATGCTCATCGGACACACGGGCCGCGGCGCGCTGGTCGTCGTGGTCGCGGCGAACGCCGCCCGGGCGTTGCCGACGCTCGGGCTGCTCGTGCTCGTGGTGCTGCTGGCGGGCGTGGGGACCGTGCTGCCGGTGCTGATCCCGCTGATCGTGCTGGCGATCCCGCCCATCCTGGTGAACACGTACGAGGGCGTGCGGGGGGTGGACGCCGACCTGCGCGACGCCGCGTACGGCATGGGCCTGCGCGGGCGGCAGGTGCTGTTCCGGACGCTGACCCCGGTCGCGCTGCCGCTGATCCTGCTGGGCCTGCGCCTGGCGGCCATCCAGGTCGTCTCGACCGCCACCGTCGCGGCGTTCGTCGGCCTGGGCGGGCTCGGCCGCTTCATCATCGACGGCCTGGCGACCAAGACCTATGCGAGCGTCATCGGGGGAGCGGTCCTGGTGGCCGCCCTCGCCCTGGCCGTCCAGTTCGCCTTCCTCCTCCTGGACCGGGTGGTCGTCTCGCCCGGAGTCCGCCAGGTCCGCTAATCTCCCTATTATCCCCTGAGAATGAAGGGTTTATCTGGCATGAGGCGTATCTTCGGCGTCGCGGCGGTCGCGCTGACCGCGGCGCTCACGTTATCGGCCTGCGGGGGCTCCGACCCGCTGTCCAGCACGGCGACCGCCGCTCCAACGGCCTCCGGCTCGGGCGGCGCCGCCCCCGTGAAGGTCGTCGTCGGCTCCTTCGACTTCCCCGAGAGCGTCCTGCTCGCCTCGATGTACGCCCAGGCCCTCCAGGCCAAGGGGGTCACCGTGGAGGAGAAGCCGAACATCGGCAGCCGCGAGGTGGTCTACGACCAGGTCAAGAGCGGCGGGTTGACCGTGCTGCCCGAGTACGTCGGGTCGCTGCTGGCCTTCGTCGACAAGTCGAGCACGGCCAAGACCAAGGACGAGATCGTCGCCGGTCTCAAGGCCAAGCTGCCGCCTGAGCTGGAGCTGCTGGAGCCGGCCGCGGCCGAGGACAACAACTCCCTCACCGTCACCAAGGCCACGGCCGACAAGTACAAGCTGACGACCATCGAGGACCTCGCCAAGGTGGCCAAGGACTTCGTGGTCGGCGGGCCGCCGGAGTTCAAGCAGCGGCAGGAGGAGAACTTCAAGAGCGTCTACGGCCTGGAGTTCAAGCAGTGGAAGCCCACCGGGGCGACCACCGCCGACGCGATCAAGAGCGGCACGGTCCAGGTGGGCAACGTGTTCACCACCGACCCCAAGATCGTGCTGAACGACCTCGTGCCGCTGCAGGACAACAAGAACGCCTTCGGCTCCGAGAACATCACGCCCCTCGTCTTCAAGGCCGGGGTGGACGACACCGTGACCTCCACGCTCAACGCGGTCTCCGCCAAGCTGGACACCCAGACGCTGGTCGGCCTCATGAAGCGGATCGCCGTCGACAAGGACGACCCGCCCGTGGTCGCCAAGGACTGGCTCACCCAGAACGGCCTGGTGTGACCTGAGCCGGGGGCCCGGGATGCCGCATCCCGGGCCCCCGGCCGCGTTCACCACCTGAGCGGAAGCGTGGCGATGAAGTCGTCGAGCCGCCGGGAGATGATCTGGTGGTCGTGGGCCGAGGGGTGCCAGTCGCAGCCGCCGTAGTCCAGGTCCGTATTGTCGTAGTACCAGTAGCGGACCCGGTCGTCGCCCCGCTCGTTGCGGTCCTGGACGATCTGCCGCGCCGCGTCCGCGAACGCCGTGGTGTTGGACATGTAGGTGGCGCTGACCACGATGATCGCGCGCTTGCCGTACCGGGCGCGCAGCTTGTCGATGAAGCCGTGGTAGGCGGCCGTGTAGGCGGCGACCAGGGATTCCGGCGTCCACGGCTCGCCCGGGTTGATCGCGGTGGAGAAGTCGTTGATGCCGAGGCCGATCATGATCAGTTGCGGGTGCCAGGTGCCCGGGTTCTTCCACACGTCTCCGGGCACGCCGATGAGGGCGCGGTCGTAGTAGGTGCGGTAGTCGGTGCCGGGCTCGATCCC
This sequence comes from Microbispora sp. ZYX-F-249, assembly GCF_039649665.1. Taxonomy (NCBI): domain Bacteria; kingdom Bacillati; phylum Actinomycetota; class Actinomycetes; order Streptosporangiales; family Streptosporangiaceae; genus Microbispora; species Microbispora maris. The sequence goes on from NZ_JBDJAW010000003.1 coordinate 46,137, forward strand.
GTTGTAGTTGCGCACCATGCCGCGGCCGGAGAAGGCGTTGATCTGGTAGTCGGCGCCGAGGCCGCGGGCGGTGAGGGCGCCGAAGCTGACGTCGGCGTTGGTGTTCCTGTCAACCTGGCCCGGGGCGGGGCAGTCGCGGGTGGCGGACATGTTGCCGTAGCCGGCGGTGTAGGAGTCGCCGATGAACTCGATCTGCCGGCGGCGATCGGCCGGTCCGGGCAGGATGGCGCCGCCGGGGACCGCGACGAATCCGTCGAACCGGCCGGCGGACCACGGGCTCTCCGTGCGCTTGACGAGCCGCACGCCGTGTACGCCGTGACTCAGGTTCCTGACCCAGTAGGTGGTGCGGCCGGGGGTCACCAGCGTGGCGACCGTGACGCCGTCGACCTGGACGTCGTAGTCGTTGACCGCGTCGTCGATCGCGATCCCGACCCCGGTGCCGCGGAAGCGGCCCTCGAAGTAGACGCCCGGCCAGCTGTACCGCACCGAGCCGCCGGCCACCTCGACCCGGCCGGCGGTGTGCGTCTTCGCCGGCACGGCCGGCGCCGGTTTCGGCGCCGCCGTCGCCCCGGGCGCGGTGGCCGCGTCGGCGGCCCCCGGTAACAGCGTGGCGGTCACCGCCAGCGCGGCCAGCGCCGCTTTCACCTGTGTGTGTCGCACGGTCTCTCCTTCTGCCTGCCGGTGAAGGGGCCGCGGGCCTTCTCGTCCGGCCGGGCGCCGAGCAACCGGCGATGAACGTTTCAGGGGCGCGAGTACGGCGGCGGCGTGCCGGAGGAGGCCGCGGCGCGGCGGCACGACCGGCCGCGGAGCCGTGGATCTTCGGCCGGGGCACGGATGACGTGGGGGTCAACGCCCGCCCTTCGCAGGTGATCCGACGAGGTCGGCGGCGAGTCCGCGAACGCTGCCGGGCCGGCGCCGAATGCAGAGTGATCGCCCCCACCCCGATCGTCAAGACCGCGCTCGCCGGCCCACCGGTTCACCGCTCGGCGCGCCTCGGTCAGCCGGAGAGGGCGAGCTCCACCACTTGGGCGACGGCGCCGTCGGCGCAGGCGCCGACCACGACGTCCGCGGCGGCCCGGACGTCCGGGTGGCCGTCGCCGACCGCGACCCCGAGCCCGGCCGCCGCGATCATGTCGATGTCGTTGGGGTTGTCCCCGACCGCGGCGATCTGCTCCAGCGGCACTCCCCGGGAGGCGGCGAGCGCGCGCAGCGCCGAGCCCTTGGTCGCGTCCTCCGGCAGCACCTCCAGGTAGGTGGCCTCGGATCGGACCGTCACGGTGCCGGGGATCGTCAGCTCGGGGAGCGGGTCGCCGATCAGCATGCACTTGGTGATCTCACCGGCGGGCAGGGCCTTCCAGTCACCCGGGTCGCGCAGGGCGATGCCGTCGCGCCGGGCGTAGTCCCGCAACTGCGGCACGTCGTGCACGGCCAGGGCCTCTCCGCCGCAGAACGCCACCGGATACACGCCCTCCGGGAGGTCGCCGAACATCTCCAGCAGCGTCCGCCACGCGCCCGGCGGCAGGTGGCGGGAGCGCAGCACCGCTCCCGTGCCGAGGTCCACCGTACGGGCGCCGTTGTAGAGGATCGCCGCCCCGTCGAGCCCCAGCTCGTCGTAGAACGGCCGGGCCGACAGCTCCATCCGCCCGGTCGCGATGACCACCTCCCCGCCCGCGGCGAGGAAGCGGCGCAGCGCGTCCCTGCTGGCGGGCACCATGGCGAGGTCGCGTCCCACGAGCGTGCCGTCCAGGTCGGTCACGATCCAGCGGATCACGAAGCCGCTCCCGTGGTGACCGCGGCCGCGATGTCCGGGAAGACCTCGGCCATCACCGACCCGGCGAGGTCGAACCCGCCGACGCAGGCGACGTAGCCGCCGGGGGTGAAGACGCTGCCGGACAACGGGAGGAACACCCCGCCCGCCCGCTCGACCAGGAGCGACCCGGCCGCGACGTCCCAGGCGTTGATGTTCGTGCCGTGCGCGATGTCGGACCAGCCCGCGGCGACGTGCGCGAGCTTCAGCGCGGCGCTGCCGGGACGGCGGGTGGTGGCGAAGGCGTGCTGGACGCGGGCGAACCGGCGCAGCGCCTCCTCGCCTTCCGTCGTGAGGTCGCGCGGGGTGGGATAGCTCGACAGGAGCACGGCCTCCCGGTCGGTGCGGGCCCCGGAGCTGCGCAGCGGCACGCCGTTGCAGAAGGCCCCGCCGAGCGAGGCGGAGTACTCGTCGTCACGCACCGGGTCGTAGACGACGCCCGCCACCACCTCGTCGCCCACGGCGGCGGCGATCGAGGTGCAGAAGAACGGCAGCCCGGCCGCGAAGTTCGCGGTGCCGTCGATGGGGTCGACGTACCAGCGGACCTCGCCCTCGCCGCGCACGCCGCCCTCCTCGCCGACCACCACGCTTCCGGGGCACAGGCGGTCGATGACCTCCCGGATGCGTGCCTCGGCCGCCTTGTCGTGCTCGGTCACCGGGTCGTGGAAGTCGCGCTTGGTGGTGATCTCGGGCCGGGAGCGGAAGGCGTGGCGGAGCATGTCGCCGACCGATCTGGCCGCCCTGACCGCGATGGCGGCCAGCTCACGTGAGGTGTTCAGGTCCATGTCTCCTCCAGAAGGGTCAGCAGGCCGCGCGGGTCCTCCACGGTCGCCTGGGGGCTCTGGCGCACGCGATAGGGGATCTTGTCGGTGCTGCCGGAGACCATCAGGACGGTCGCCCCGACTCCGGCGCGGGCGCCGCACACCACGTCGCGGTCGTAGTTGTCGCCGACGTACCAGACCTGGGCGGGGTCGGCGCCCAGGGCCCGGCAGGCGATCCAGATCATCTCGGGGTTGGGCTTGCGCACGCCGACCTCGTCGCTGTAGACCTGCACGGCCACCTGGCGGTCGAGCCCGGCCGTCGTCATGAAGTCGCGATGGACGGCGCCGCACAGGGCGTTGCTGACGACCGCCGGAGTGACGCCGTGCGCCCAGCAGGCGGCCAGCAGCTCCTCCATCCCCGGCCGGATCTTGCGCCCGCTGCGCAGCTCGCCCATCCGGCGGCACATAGGGGTCGCCTCGGCGGTCACCAGGGCGCGGGCCTGCTCGGGCCAGTCGCCCCCGACGTAGTCGGCCCAGAATTCGCGATGCGTCATCTCCTCGGGCGCGAAGCGCCGGGAGGTGGAGTCCTTCCAGTACGTGTCGGCGCGCGCGCCCGCCCGGATGTCGGTCTCGACCTCCTCCGCCGTGAGCCCGTGGAAGCCGGCGCGCACGAGCATGCCGTGTACCTCGGCGGCCAGTTCGGCCGCCCAGGACGGGCGGCGGGTGGTCTCCACGATCACGCCGCCGAAGTCCAGCAGCAGCGCCACGGGCCTGATCACGCCACCGCCCCCATTCCGTCCCAGGCGGCCAGCCGCGCGCCGTCCGCGCCGAACAGGTGCATCCGCTCGGTCCAGCAGGTCACCACGTCGCCGGGGGCCGCCTCGACCGGGGCGTAGGACACGGCGTACAGCTCGGTGCCGAGCACGCGCAGCCGTACGGTCCAGGACGACCCGGCGGGCAGCACGGCCTCGACGACGGCCTCCTCGCACCAGGTGGCGCCGGGCGGCCGTCCCAGGCGCAGCGCCTCGGGCCGGATGCCGACGGCGGTGGGGGAACCGTCCGGCAGGCGGGACTCGGCGAAGCGCAGCAGCGACCCGGCCAGGCCCGCGGGGGACGGCCCGATGTCGACGATCGCCATGGGCGGGCTGCCGACGAACTCGGCGACGAAGCGGTTGGCGGGCCGGTCGTACATGTCCATCGGCGCGGCCACCTGCTGCAGCTCGCCCTCGTTCATCACCGCGACATCGGTGGCCATGGTGAGGGCCTCCAGCTGGTCGTGGGTGACGAAGACGATCGTCGCGCCCGACTCCTCGTGGATGCGCTTGAGCTCGGCCCGCATCTCGAGGCGCAGGCGGGCGTCGAGGTTCGACAAGGGCTCGTCGAGCAGCAGCACCGACGGGTTGACGGCGAGCATGCGGGCGAGCGCGACGCGCTGCTGCTGGCCGCCGGACAACTGGGAGGGGTAGCGATCCATGGCGGCGTCGACGTGCACCATCTTGAGGGCGGCCTCGGCCCTGGCCCTGCGCTCGGGGGCGGGCACCTTGCGCATGCGCAGGCCGAACTCCACGTTGTCGCGCACGGACAGGTGGGGCCACAGCGCGTAGTTCTGGAAGACCAGGCCCATGCCGCGCTTCTCCGGCGGGACGTACAGGCCGCGCTCGACCGAGTCGAGCACGCGGTCACCGACGGCGATGGTGCCGGCCGTGGGCTGCTCCAGACCGGCGATCATGCGCAGGGTCGTGGTCTTGCCGCAGCCGGAGGGCCCGAGCAGGCACATGAACGCGCCGTCGGGGACGATGAGGTCGAGGTTCTTCACGGCGTGCTCGCCGCCGCCATAGCTCTTGGCGACTCCGGTCAGCGTGATCGCTGGCATCTATCCTCCTAAGCCGGACGCCAGGCTGCTCTTGGTCAGCCGCTGGGTCAGGTACGTCATGGTGAAGGAGACCAACGCGATGACCAGGACGACCGCGTTGGCGAGTTGGGTGTATCCGTAGTCCACGAGGCCGATCGACAGTGTCGTGAGCAGTTCGGTGCCGGTCGTGGTGAGCATGACCACGATGCTGAGCTCCTTGAGCCCGGAGATGAACGGCAGCACGATCCCGGTCACGAGCGCGCCCTTCTGGATCGGGAAGATGATCCGCCGCATCCGCTGGAACCAGGGCGCCCCGGCGATCTGCGCGGCCTCCTCCGGCTCGCGGCCGAGCTGGGTCATCGCCGCGATGCCCGAACGCGAGCTGTACGGCAGGTGGGTCACCGCCATCACCAGGATCAGCAGGAACGTCGTGCCGTACAACGCGGGGATCGGGCCGCGGGCCACGGCGAACAGCGACAGCGACGCGGCGGCGAACGCGATGCCGGGCACGAGGTAGGGCAGGAAGGAGACCTGGCGGAGGAAGAAGGCGACGCGCGGCGCCGTCCCGCGCACGACGACGTATCCCACCAGCAGTCCGGCGACGGCGCAGATCACCGAGGCCAGGCCGACGATGCGCAGGGAGTTCCACGCCGCCGCCCACAGCTCGGAGCCGCGGAAGACGCCGTGCGGGAACCCGACCGCCCCGGGCAGCCGCTCGGCGAACCAGTAGTCGAGGGTGAGGGTCGACAGGTCCAGCGGCGTACGGGTGACCGTGGACAGCAGCAGCGTGAGCACCGGGACCAGCACGCTCACCGCGAAGACCACCAGGCCGAGCGCGAACGCCGGCCAGCGCAGGCGGCGCAGGTCGCTCAGCCGGTCCATGCCGCCCTTGCCGCCGACGGTGACGAAGCGGCGGTGCTCGCGGGTCATCCGGGTGTCGGCGAGCACGATCAGCACCCCGACGATCACGATGACCGTGGCGAGCACCGAGGCGACGCCGGTGCTGCGGTCGCGGATCGACTGGAACAGCCCCGTCGACAGCACCCGGAAGTCGGCGGGCAGCCCCAGCACGTACGGCGTGCCGAACGTGCCGAGCACCCGGCCGACCACGAGCAGCACGGCCGACGACAGCGCGGGGAGCATGAGCGGGATCACGATGCGGCGCACGACCGTGCGCTGCGGCGCGCCCAGGATGCGCGCCGAGTCGACGAGCTGCGCGTCGATGCGCCGCAGCGCGTTGCCGACCAGGAGCAGCACGAACGGGTAGTAGTGCAGCCCGAGGGTGACGATGATCGGCAGCGCGCCGTACGCCAGCCAGTCGGGTGTGCGCACGCCCTGCGCCTGGAGGAACCCGACCTGGCCGCCGGCGCGCTCGTTCTTGAACAGAGTCAGCCACGCCAGGGAGAAGGTCCACGACGGCAGCATGTACGGGATCACCAGCGCGCCCGCCAGCCACTTGCGCCCCGGCACGTTGGTGCGGGTCACCAGCCACGCCATCCCGCCGCCGAGGACGAGGGCGAACAGCACGGTGCCCAGCGCCACCATCAGCGTGTTGAGCAGTGGCTGCCAGAACAGCAGCCCGCTGATCTGGGAGCGGAAGACCCGCCAGAGGTAGTAGCCGGTCCACTCGCCGACCGCCTGCCCGGCGTGCGCGTCGTCGCCGTACTGCAGGCGGAAGGCGTCGGACAGCACGGCGACCAGCGGCGCCACGACGAGGTAGCCGAGCACGACGACGAGGATCAGCCCGAGCGCGGCGGTCGGGTCGTGGCGCAGGACGCGCAGCCGATACAGCAGCCTGCGCGATCTGGGTGGTCGTTGCGGCGTCTCCGCCTTGGTCACAACAGCCATGGGGGGTTACTTCCTTCGAGGTCGGGGACCGCCGGGGTGCGGGGCCCCGCTTTCTGCGTCGCGGGGACGTCGGGAAGGGGCGGGGAATCGGGTGTGCGGGCCGGGGACGCGGAAACGGGTTCCGCCGGGTGGGACGCGGCTCAGTGGCTGCGTTTGAGCATGGCGTCGGCGAGCGCGTCGGCGGCTTCACCGAGCCGCCGGCCCACCGCGTCGAGGCGGGCCAGCAACTCGCGCTCGCGCAGCGTCTCCATCCGCAGCGGGCCGCTGAAGAGTTCGGCGAGCCGGGCCTGGCAGAGCTGTCGCAGACGGTTGCAGCACTTGCGGGTGGCGAGCACGGCGACGGTCACCGAGCCGGGGTCGTCGAGCATCTTCAGCACGGCGGCGTCCAGCTCGGCCAGGCCGTCGGTGACCGCCTGCAGCGGCTCGACCGCGAAGCCGAGGTCCTCCGGCCCGAACAGGTCGGTCTCGCGTACGTAGTCGCGCAGGTGGTCGAGGACGTCGTCGATGGACCGGGAGAGCCGGAACAGGTCCTCTCTGTCGATCGGGGTGGCGAGCACCCGGAGCAGGGTCTCCACGAGCTCGGCCCGGGCCGCGTCCCCCTCGTGCTCCACCTCGGCCATCCGGGCCCGCGCGGCCGGCCGGTCCGTCTCGCCGGTGGCCGTGGCGCGGGCGAGCCCGGCGCCGTCCCGCGCGACGGCGATCTGCCCGCGGACCAGGTCGACCACGCGCCGTGCCGACCGCCCCCGCAGGTCGTCCCAGGCGCGCGCGAACCGGCGGCCGCGCCCGCGTGCGCCGGTCACGCCAGCCTGAGCGTCAGCCCCGCGAGGCAGCCCAGCACCAGCGACGACGGCAGTGTGACCAGCCACGCCGTTCCCATGTTCACCACTGCCTGCCATCGCACCCTCCGTGCTCCTTCGCTCGCCGCCACGCCGACGACGCCGGCCGTTATGGACTGGGTCATGCTCACCGGGCTGCCGAGGGCCGAGCTGCCGAGCACGGCGCCGGTTGCCGCCGTCTCCGCCGAGACGACGTGCAGCGGCCGGGTGATGACCAGGCCGCGGCCGAGCCGGGCGCCTACCCGGGGGAGGCCCGCCAGCGCCCCGGCGAGGAAGAGCGCCGCGAGGACCGCCATCCACACCGGCGGGACGTCGACAGGGCCGACCCCGCCGAGTCCGCCGCGGCCCACGCCGATCGCCACGCTCGCGACCGCGATCATCTTCTGGCCGTCGTTCACCGCGTACGCCAGGCACTGGGCCGCGTACGCCAGCAGGTGGGCGGCGCCCACGAGCCGGGACATCCGCTGGTAGGACGGCACCCGGCGGGACGCCGTCCCGAGCAGGTAGCCGAGGACCAGCCCGGCCAGCGGCGCTCCGGCCCCGACCGCCAGGACGGCTGCCACCCCCCGCCACGCCACCGGCAGCCCCGCGCCGAGCCCGGCGCCGGTGATACCGCCGATCACGGCGAGCGTGAGGCTCGTGGGCAGGCCGCGGCCGGTCAGGACCGCGACCACCGTCACGGCCACCGCCACTCCGGCCAGAAAGGCCGCCGCCCCCTGCCCGGTGTCCAGCCCGGCCAGCCGTTCGGTGAACGTCCGCGCGACCGTGACGCCCAGCACGTACGGCCCGGCGAACAGGGCCGCGGTGAGCAGGACGGCGGCCGTCCAGCCCGGTGAGCGGGGGAAGCGCAGCCCGAGCCCGATCAGGGTCGCCCCGTCGTTGGCCCCGCTGATCAACGTGAAGAGCACGGCCGCCGCGGCGAACGCGAGCGTCCACCCCATCAGAGGTAGGGCCGCTGGTCACGCTTGGCCTCGTCGTAGCGTTCGCGCGCGGCGCGCGCCTCGGCGAGCCCGGACACCTCGGCCACCGGCACGTCCCACCACGCCTCGGCGCCCGGCGCGGGGCCGGGGACCGTCTCGACGTAGACCACGGTCGTACGGGGGGACGCGACGGCCTTGGCGAGCGCGCCCCGCAGGGTCTGCGGATCGGCCGCCGTGAGCACGTCGGCGCCGAGGCTGGCCGCGTTGGCGGCGAGGTCCACCGGCAGCCGCTCTCCGTCGAGCCGCCCGTCAGGGCCGCGCCTCCGGTAGGCGGTGCCGAGCCGCAGCGCGCCGACCGACTCGCTCAGCGCGCCGATCGAGGCGAAGCCCTGGTTGTCCACCAGCACGATGACGAGCTTGACGCCCTCCTGCACGGCGGTGGCGATCTCCTGGGACATCATCAGGTAGGACCCGTCACCGACCAGCACGAACACCTCGCGCTCCGGGGCGGCGAGCTTCACCCCCAGGCCCCCGGCGATCTCGTAGCCCATGCAGGAGTAGCCGTACTCGACGTGATACTGCCCGGGGCCGGAGGCGCGCCAGAGCCGGTGCAGGTCGCCCGGCATCGACCCGGCCGCGTTGACCACCACGCCGCCCGCGGCGACCTCGTTGAGGACGCCCAGCACCACCGGCTGGGTCAGCTCGGTCCCGCCGTAGAACCGGTCGGTCTCGGCCTGCCACGTGGCGGCCAGCTCGGTCGCCCGGCTCGTCCAGCCGGGGTCGGCCCGCCAGTCCACGCGGTCAAGAGCCGTGTCCAGTGACTTCAGCGCCTCGCGGGCGTCGGCGACGAGCATCTCGGCGGCGTGCTTGGCCGCGTCGAACGCCGCCACGTTGACGTTCAGGAACCGGGCCTGCGCGAACAGCGTCCGGGAGGCGGTGGTGAAGTCGGTGTACCTGGTCCCGATCCCGATGACCAGGTCGGCCTCGCGGGCCAGCGCGTCGGCGGCCGGGGTCCCGGTGTGCCCGATCGCGCCCACCGCGCACGGATGGTCGTACGGCAACGCGCCCTTGCCTGCCTGGGTCTCGGCCACCGGCACGCCGTGCCGTTCGGCGAATCGGGCCAGCTCGGCGCAGGCGCCGCTGTACTTGACCCCGCCCCCGGCGACGATCAGCGGGCGGCGCGAGCCGCGCAGCAGCTCGGCGGCCCTGGCCAGGGCGGCGGGTTCGGGGACCGGCCGGGCCACGTGCCAGACCCTGCGCGCGAACAGCTCCTCGGGCCAGTCGTACGCCTCGGCCTGCACGTCCTGTGGCAGCGCCAGCGTCACCGCGCCGGTCTCGGCGGGGTCGGTGAGCACCCGCATGGCCCCGAGCAGCGCCGCCGGCAGCTGCTCGGGCCGGTTGACCCGGTCCCAGAAACGGCTGACGGGCTTGAGGCAGTCGTTGACGCTGACGTCGTACGACCGGGGGTCCTCCAGCTCCTGCAGCACCGGCGAGGCGACCCGGGTGGCGAACAGGTCGCCGGGCAGCAGCAGCACCGGCAGCCGGTTGATCGTGGCCAGAGCGGCCCCGGTGACCATGTTGGTCGCGCCCGGCCCGATCGAGCTGGTGCAGGCGAGCGTGGACAGCCGATCGGACTGCCGGGCGTAGCCGACGGCCGTGTGCACCATCGCCTGCTCGTTGCGGGCCAGGTAGTAGGGCAGCGGGTCGTGGATGCCCGCGCCCTGCTCGGCCAGGGCCTGGCCGACGCCGGCGACGTTGCCGTGCCCGAAGATGCCTGCGCACCCCGCGATAAGCCGGTGCTCCACGCCGTCACGCTCGGTCCACTGCCGCGAGAGGAAGCGCACCAGCGCCTGCGCCACCGTAAGCCTCGTCGTGTTCCTCATGACGCACCTCCCAGCCGGGGATCGACGGGCTGATCGGCCCACGAGTCGCGGATCCACGCGTGCCTCGGATCGTCGGAGAAGGCCATGGACCGCTTGTCCGCCGGGCCAGCGAGGACGTTCAGGTAGTAGAGGTCGTAGCCGGGCGCGGCCATCGACGGGCCGTGGTAGCCGTGCGGGACGAGCACCACGTCGCCCGCCGACACCTCGGCCAGCGTCTCGTGGGTGCCGTACACCCGCTGGTAGCCGGGGCCGCCCTCGAAGTAGTAGATCTCCTCCAGCACCGCCTCGTGCTCCGACGGCGTGTCGTGTTTGTGCGGCGGATAGGACGACCAGTTGCCGCCCGGTGTGATCACCTCGACCGCCATCAGCTTGTCGCAGTCGAACGCCTCGGGGGAGCAGAAGTTGTCGACCCGCCGGGTCGCCTGCCCCGCGCCCCTGATCTCCACCGGCACGGCGTCGGCCGGGCCGTATCTGATGGGGAAGCGGCGGGTGGCCCGGGCGGCAGGGAGCGCGATCCTGCCCCTGCCGGTGATCGTGACCCGGGCGTCGATCGGCAGGTACGCGAAGTCGGTCGGCCCGGAGAACACCGAGGGGCGTCCGGTGAGCGACAGCCGCAGGCCGTCGGCGACGACGTCGCACGCGCCCGCCAGCGGCAGGACGAGCATCTCCTCCTCGCCGGTGGACAGCTCTACCGGCCGGTCCGTCAGGTCCACGACCCGCAGCCCGGCGTACGTCCAGCCCGCGGCCTCGGGAGTGATCACGACGTCCCAGGGGCCGGAGGCGGCCGTGCCGTGGGGAATGTAGGTCATGTGGTCTCCAGCAGGTTGACCGCGGCGTCCACGGCCGCCACGACGTCGTCGTCCGGTGGATAGAGCAGCGCCCGACCGGCGACCAGGCCGCGCACGCCCGGCAGGCGCAGGGCCTTGCTCCAGGAGTCCCAGATCTCGTCGGAACCGGGCTCGCCGCCGAGCAGCAGCACGGGCAGCGTCGTGGCATCCAGGACGCGTTCCATGTCCTCGGTCACCGGGAGCTTGAGCCAGGTGTGGGCGGAGGTCGCCCCCAGCCCCTGGCCGACGCTGATGGCGCGGATCATCGCCTCAGGCGACAGGTCGTGCCGCACCACGCCCCCGACGCGCCGGGACCAGAACGGCTCGATCATCGCCATCAGGCCGTGCCGCGCGAGCTGGGTGACGGCCTGCCCGCAGCTCGCCAGCGTGGCGGCGGTGGCGTGGTCCTCCACCCCGATACGGCAGAGCATCTTGCCGCCGTCGAAGCCCATCGCCGCGAGCGAGTCGGCGTCGTAGGCGGTGAAGCGGTCGTCGAACTCGAACGCCGCGCCCTGGACGCCGCCCCGGTTCATCGAACCGATCACGATCTTGTCGTCGAGGGCGCCGAGCAGCAGCAGGTCCTCCACGATGTCGGGGGTGGCGAGCAGCCCGTCCACGCCGGGCCGGGCCAGGGCGGTCGTCAGCCGGTCGAGCAGGCTGATCCTGCTCTCCATCGCCATCGGGCGTCCGGCCACGCCGAGCGCGCCCCGGGCCGGGTGGTCGGCCGCGATGATCAGCAGTCGGCCGCGCCCGCTCAGCAACGGCCTGCGCCTGCGGACCGCGGCCGCCTGGACCACCCGCTCCGGGTGCCAGGCCCGGTCGTCCAGCAGGCGGTGGTAGTCCTCCTCACGCATGCCTGGCGTCCCCCCTTCCTGCTCGCCCATGAGGGACGTCCTCCTGGATGAGGTTCCCCGGGTCGGGGGAAAGCCCCCGCGCGGAACCCCGTGTCACGACGGTCTCGATCTCGCGGAGGGTCGGCATCGCCGGAGCGCAGGCCAGCCGGCCGGCGACGATCGCGCCCGCGGCGTTGGCGAACCGCAGCGTCCGCTCCAGGGGCCAGCCCGCGAGCAGCGCGTGGCACAGCGCTCCGCCGAAGGCGTCCCCGGCGCCCAGCCCGTTGACGACCTCGACGTCGACGGGCGGCACCACCGCCGTCTCGCCGGCCGTCATGCCCAGCACCCCGGCCGATCCCTGCTTGACGATCGCGAGTTCGGCCCCGGCGTCGAGCAGGGCCCGGCCGGCTGCCTCGGGATCGCGCAGGCCGGTGGCCACCTCGGCCTCGTCGAGGTTGCCGACCGCGACCGTCACGTGTTCGAGCGCCTCGCGCACATGCCGCCGGGCCGTACGCGGGTCGGGCCAGAACATCGGCCGGTAGTCGAGGTCGAGCACGGTGTGCGGGGCGCGTCCCCGGGCCTTCAGCGCCGTCAGGTGCGCGCCGCGCGACGGCTCGTCCGAGAGGCCGGTGACGGTCGTCCACAGCAGCGCGGCGCCGGTGATGGCGGCCAGGTCGAGCTCGGCGGGGAGGATCTCCAGGTCGGGCGCCTTGGGCCAGCGGTAGAAGAACAGGGGGAAGTCCTCCGGCGGCCGGATCTCGCAGAACGTCACGGGGGTCGGCAGGCCGGGCACCGCGGTGACGTAGCGGTCGTCCACGCCGTACTCGCGCAGCGCGTCGTGCACGAACCACCCGAACGGGTCCGCGCCGGTGCGGGTGATCACGGCGCTGCGGCGGCCCAGGCGGGCGGCGGCCACGGCCACGTTGGTCGGGCTGCCGCCCAGGTATTTGCCGAAGGTCGTGACCTGCCGCAGGGAGACCCCGACCTCCAGCGGGTAGAGGTCGACCCCGACCCGCCCCATGGTCAGCACCTCAGGCGCCGCCGCATCGGTGCCGGTCACGCGTCCTCCGGGGAGGCCAGGCCCGTGAGGTAGGCCAGGCTCGCGCGCACGTCCTCCACGGGATCGGCGTCGGCCGACGTGAGGATCACGTCCTGCTCCATGACATACCAGCCGCTGTACCCCGCGGCCGTCAGGCCGGAGACGATGCCCGCCACGTCCACGTCGCCGCGGCCGAGCGGACGGTACATCCCGGCCCGCACCGCCTCGGTGTAGGTGAGCTCGCCCGCCCTGACCCGCCGGGCGAGGGCCGCATCGACGTCTTTGAGATGCGCGTGGGCGATGCGCTCGGGGGCCTTCCTGACGACGTCCAGCGGGTCGGCGCCGCCCGCCAGCAGGTGCCCGGTGTCCAGGCAGAGCGAGACGGCCGCGCCCTCGAGGACCCGCTCCACCTCCTCCCCGGTCTCGACCATGGTGCCCACGTGGGGGTGCAGGGTGACCAGGTGGGAGATCTCCCGGTCGATCCGGTCGAGGTTGGACAGCAGCGTCCGCCAGCCCTCGTCGTCCAGGGCGGGGCGTCCGTCGTAGCCGTCCACCCCGGTCGCGGCGGCCAGCACGACCACCGCGTCCGCCTCCAAGGCGGCCACCGTGTCCCGCAGGGCGGGCAGCGGGTCGTGCGCCGGGTCGTGCAGGACGACCGGGACGAAACCGCCGACGGCGCGCAGGCCGTAGCCGTCGAGCAGGGCGGCGCGGCGGTCCGGCTCCGGCGGCAGGAACCCGTCCGGGCCCAGCTCGGTCGCGGTCAGCCCGAGCGCGGCCATCTCGGCCAGCACGCGCTCAGGGGCGAGCTGGTGGCCCCAGCCGGGCACCTCGCAGACACCCCAGGAGATGGGGGCGGCGGCGATCCTCACTTGGTCACCTCCACGACGCGGACGGGACGGTCGGTCCGGCGGGACAGGTCCGCGGCCTCGGCCACGTACAGCGCGGCCAGGGCGTCGCGGACCGAGCAGGGGCTCTCCCGCTCGCCCCGCGCCGCCTCCAGGAAGGCGGTCATCTCCGTGACGTACGCCTGCTCGAACCTGGCCTGGAAGTCCGGCCAGGGGTCGCCGTCCGGCGTGAAGCCCTCGGCCGAGCGCAGCGGGGTGCGCCCGCCGAGCCCCGCGGCCCAGGCGCCGCGGGTGCCGGCGAGTTCCATCCGCACGTCGTAGCCCGCGCCGTTGTAACGCGAGCCCTGCAGCGTGGCCAGCGTGCCGTCGTCCATCGTCAGAATCGCGGCGCTGGTGTCCACGTCGCCCGCCTCGGCGAAGAAATCCTCGCCGCGGTTGGCGCCGGCCGCGTAGACGGTGTCCACCTCGCGCCCCGTGACCCAGCGCAGGATGTCGAAGTCGTGGATGTGACAGTCGCGGAAGATGCCGCCGGACAAGGGGATGTAGCCGGCGGGGGGAGGCGCGGGATCGGCGGTGACCAGGTGGACGCGGTGCAGCACGCCCAGGTCTCCGGAGCGCAGCGCGTCGCGGGCGGCCAGGTACCCCGCGTCGAAGCGGCGCTGGAAGCCGATGTGCACGACGGCGCCGGTGCGCTCGACGGTCTCGGCGACCCGCAGTGTCTCCTCCACCGTGGGCGCGGCCGGCTTCTCACAGAACACCGGGACGCCCAGCTCGCAGGCGTTTTCGATGGCCTGCGCGTGGGTGGACGTCGGGGTCGCGATCACCACCGCGTCCGTGTCGAAGGGATCGCCGACCGTCGCGGAAAGCCGGGCCGCCACCTCCTCCGTCCGGCTCCGGTCCACGTCGGAGACCACCAGCTCGTCCACGAGACCGGCAAGGGTGGCGGCATGGAAGACGCCTATACGGCCAAGGCCCAGTAAACCCACACGCATGTGTCAGCTCCTCGTCCAGGGGCCTCCAGTTCTAGATGAGCGGAAGGTAAATTTCAAGACTTTGTCCTGACATACGGATGAACTATCATCCCGAGCAAGGAAAGTGTGACTCAGCGCTCCACGAGGGTGACCTCGAGGGAGTAATGCGAAGCGCGGTACACGTGTGACCCGTGCTCGACCGCCCGGCCCTGGTCGTCGTAGGTCGTGCGGACCATCGTGAGCAGCGGGCAGCCGCGCCGCTCCTCCAGTAGCCGGGCCTCCGCCGGGGTGGCGGCGCGGGCGCCGATCCGCTGGTGGGCCACCCGCATCCGGATGCCGGTCTGGCGCAGCATCTCGTACAGGCCGCGCTCCTGCAGGGACTCGGCGGTGAGCGGGGCCAGCCCGACCGGCAGCCAGTTGTGCAACAGGGCGAGCGGCTCTCCCATGGCGAACCTGATCCGCTCCAGCCGCAGCACCTCCGTTCCCGGTTCGAGCCCCAGAGTCGCGGCGACCTCCTCGTCGGCCGGTACGGTGTCCAGGGACAGTACCCGGGTCTCCGGCTCCTGCCCGGCCCTGCGGAGGTCGTCGTACAGGCTGGTGAGTTCGACCGCGCGCTTCACCTGGCCGTGCACGACCTGGGTGCCGACGCCGCGTTTGCGGACGACCAGGCCCTTGTCCACGAGGAACTGGATCGCCTGGCGGATGGTGGGGCGGGAGAGGCCGAGTTGCTCGGCGAGCTGGATCTCGTTGTCCAGCCGGGAGCCGGGGGGCAGCTTGCCGGCCTGGATGGCCTCCGTGATCCGCTCGGCCACCTGGAAGTAGAGGGGCACGGGGCTCGACCTGTCGAGGTCGATGTCCAATTTGGTGACTGTCACGACTCGACGGTAGCTGACATCAGAATGTCTTGACCAATGCCGCCGCGGCCCGATCGACGGAAGATGTCCAGTTCGCAACGGAGGTCATTATGTCTTGACAAACTATTCACGTGACGTTCATCGTGGAGCACACCGCGGCGCCGGATCGGGGCTCTGGGCGGCGCCCGACGACCCCCGAGAGGCAAGAGGAGTGACGCCACCTTGAGGCGTACCCGGAAGATCGTTCCCCTGGCACTGCTCGCGCTCGCCGTCGCCGCCTGCGCGCCCTCCACCGGCCCGGACGCGCCGTCCTCCGCGACGCGCGCCGAGCAGCCGCTGCCCGGCCCCTCGATCGACGCGTCCCTCGACCTGGACGCGCTGGTCGCCGCCGCGAAGAAGGAGGGCGGCCTGCTCGTCTACGACTCCAGCGGCGACATCGAAGAGGTGGCCAAGGCCTTCACCGCCAAGTACGGCATCCCCATGGAGGGGGTGAAGTCCGACACTCCGCAGACCGCCGAGAAGATGACGCGGGAGCACGCGGCCGGCAACGTCACCATCGACGCGGCCATGTACGAGGACGGCGGGGTGCTGGTCGGCCAGCTCATCCCGCAGGGCGTCGCCCAGACGTGGGTGCCCGCCGACCTGAAGGACCAGATCCCGGCCGAGAACCAGAACCCGCTGCTCGCGCTGTCGAAGGCCACGGTCTTCGCGTACAACACCAAGCTCTCGCCCGGCGGATGCCCGATCAAGAACGTGTGGGACCTGACCGAGCCGCAGTGGGCGGGCAAGCTCGTCATGCAGGACCCGCTCGGCAAGCCTACGGTGCTGTCGTTCTTCACCCAGCTCGACGCGCACGGCAACCAGGCGCTGGAGCAGGCCTACCAGGCGAAGTACGGCAAGCCGCTGCAGACCGAGGAGAAGAGCGCCGCCTACGAGTGGGTCAAGCGCATCTCGGCCAACAAGCCCGTGCTGACCGGCTCCGACGAGGACATCTCGGCCGCGGTGGGCGCGCCGAACGCCACCGACAAGAAGATCGGCTTCATGTCGATCTCGAAGTTCCGCAACAACGAGGACAAGGGATACGCGCAGGCGACCTGCGAGGGGATGACGCCGTTCGTCGGCTTCAGCTACCCCAAGTACGTCGCGATCGCCGCCAAGAGCAAGCACCCCAACGCGGCCAAGCTGTACGTCCACTTCATCATGACCGAGGAGGGCGTGAAGCACGAGATCGGCGAGGGCGGCGTCTCCGGCAACAGCACGGTGAAGCCGCTGGTCACCCCGGAGGGCCTGAGCGACTGGAAGGGACAGCTCTTCCACACCGACCCCGCCGGGCTGCTGGGCGACCTGCGCAACCGGCAGACGGTCTCGGACTTCTGGCGCGTCAACCACGGTTGACCCGGTGAACGGAAAGGCCCCCGGGAACACCCGGGGGCCTTCTGATGTGCCCGCGTCAGTCGCGCGGGTCCCAGCCGTCGGTGTCCACGTCGAGGTCGAGCTTGTCCGCGATGTCGTCCCACTTCGTGAACTTGAAGTTCGTGATCTCCCGGTCGGGCTCGGCGGGGGTGTTCTCCCCGTCGTGCGCGACGAACAGGCCTTCGTCGAAGTCGCCGAGCGGGACGTTCAGCACAGTCGAGCCGTCGCTGTGCTCGACGCCGTCGCGGCCGTTCTTCTCGCTCACGCGGAATTGGCCGAGGTAGGAGTTGGACCCCTCCCTGCGGTAGACGGCGAAGGTGCTGTCGCCCTGGCTGGAGGCCAGCAGGTAGCCCTTGCCGTCCTCGCGGTAGTAGATCGTCAGGCCCTCGGCGTCCGCCGCCAGATGTCTGCCGCCGTAGCCGGGGTCGGCGCCGGGCGTGCACTCGTCGGTCGCGGCGTCGTACGTGCCGGGCACGCCGAACTCCTTGGTCTTGTCCACCAGCACCGGCGTGCCGGTGAGGTCGGCCCGGATCCGCCAGATGCCGACGTCCTCCTGGGCGGCGTAGAGGACGTCCTTCTCCTGGTCCACGACCATGCCCTCGACCTGCGGCTGCACTCCGGGCTCGTCGCACGGGGCCCAGGTCTGGCCGTTGGGCAGGGCGAACGACGCGGGCAGGTCGAGCGTCCTGACCAACTGGTAGCCGATCTTCCCGCCCGGCTTGGGCAGCAGCCTCACCAGCCCGACCGAGGTCCGGTGCCGCCGGCTGACCAGCGCGTACGTCCCGGTGGAGTCCGTCCACGTGGCCAGGCCGTACGCCGTCTCCTTGTCGTTGACCTGCTCCTGGGTGGAGTTGAAGACGAACGGCGCGGCCGGGTCGGTCACGTCGGTGAGCCGCCCGTGGGAGATGGCGTAGATCCTGAGCTGGTCGCGGCCCCGGTCGGAGACCACAGCGAGGTCCCGGCCGCCGAAACCGTAGGCCACGTCGACGTTGTTGAACCTGCCGACCTCGTCGTCGGGGCCCGGCGCCGCGGGCGCGGGCAGGTGCTGGACCTGCCGTCCGTCGAGATCGTAGACGAAGAGCCCGGCCTCTTTGGCGGTGCCGATGACCACGCTGTCGTCCGAGTCGTGGGGGTCCACCCAGATGGCGGGGTCGTCGCCGTTGGCGTTGCCGCCGGCCTCGTCGTCGTACAGGGCGGGGGTCTCCACCTGCGGGTACACGGTGGCGACGCCCTGGCTCGACGCGGGGACCGCCGCCCCGCCTATCAGGGAGATCGTCAGGGTGGCAAGGAACAGCCCGGACAGGGGACGCATCGCGCCTCCTCGGTTGGGGGATGATGTCGCCTTGACCGTAATGACGAATTAACGCTTATGCAATAGGTCATTCTTATGTCAGGACATAAGCACAGATGGGAGATCGGTTGCGTGTTCCCGGACTCGGTGGCACAGTCGCACGCCGGAGGGGAAGGAGCCGCGCGTGGGACCTGCGCAGGGACTGTTCACCGAGGCCATGGGCCAGGTGGCCGCCGGCGTGGCGGTGCTGACGGTCAAGGACGACCGGGACGACCTCGGCACGACGGTCACGACCCTGATGTCGGTGTCGCTCGACCCGCCGCTCGTGCTGGTCAGCCTCGACTCGGCCGGATACCTCGCCGAGGTGCTGCTGCGCCGGGACCGCTGGGCCGCGAGCGTGCTGGCGGACGGCCAGCAGGCGGTCGCCTCCCGGTTCGCCGCCGCCGGGCGGCCCAGCGCCCGGCTCCTGCTGGCCGGGGTCGCCCACCATCGCGGCGCGCACAGTGAGGCGCTGGTCGTGGAGCGCGGGGTGGCGGCGATCGAGGCCGAGACGACGCAGGTCGTCCCGGCCGGTGATCACACGCTGTTCGTCGGGGAGGTCCTCGGCGTCGGCTACGTCGACGCCTCCAAGTCCCCGCTCGTACGGCTCCGCTCGCGCTACCGCGCGATCACCTGATCGTCCAGTGGCCCGGCAGCACCAGGGGGCCGTACGCCGGAAGGCCGAGCTGCCCGGCCATCCGCGCCAGCGGTCCCCACGCCTCGAGACGCACCCGGGCGAGCGCGGCCGACCTGTCCTCGCTGGACTCCGGCGGGCGCAGCCGCTCCAGGGGGTGCATGCGCGGATAGGTCCGTACGGGGGCGTCGTCGGCGAGCCCGGCCCTGCGGCGGGCCAGGGCGAGGGCGTCCTCGAGGCCGCCGAGCTCGTCGGCGAGGCCGGCCGCCTTGGCGTCGGCGCCGGTCCACACGCGGCCCCTGGCCAGCTCGTGGGCACGCTCCCTGGTGAGGCCGCGGCCCTGTGCCACCTTCCCCACGAAGTCGTCGTAGATGCGGTCGAGCCAGGCGTTCACCCGCTCCCACTGGGTCTCGGAGAACGCGGTGGACGGCGAGAACATCCCGGCGTTGGCGCCCTCGGCGACCGTTTCGGTCACCACGCCGAGCTTGCCGAGCAGTTCGCCCACGACGGGCTTGCCGCCGAACACGCCGATCGAACCGGTCAGCGTGCCCGGCTGGGCCACGATCACGTCGGCGGCCATCGACACGAAGTAGCCGCCGGAGGCCGCCAGGTCGCCCATCGACACGATGACCGGCTTGCCCGCCTCGCGCGCCAGCACGACCTCGCGCCAGATCGCGTCGGAGGCGACGTACGACCCGCCGGGGCTGTCCACGCGGAACACGATGGCCTTGACCTTCTCGTCCCGCCGGGCCGAGCGCAGGGCGGCGCAGATGGTGTCGGAGCCCATGGCGCCCCCGCCGCCGAGGGGCGAGCGGCCGCTGCGGCCGAGGCGGATCATGCCGTTGCCGTGGACCAGGGCGACCGTGTCGGCCCCCGGGTGGGGGAGCTTGCCGGACAGCGTGCTCTTGGCGTACCGCGACACGTAGAGCAGGTGCGCGCCGTCCTCGACGGTCTCGCCGTAGACCTCGTCGCGATACTTCAGCCCGTCCACCAGCCCGGCCTCGACGGCCTCCGCCCCGATGAACGGGCCCTGGTCGATCAGCTCGCGCACACGCTTCGGATCGAGGCCGCGCGCGTCGGCGATGCCGGCGACCACCTGCTCGGTGATCGACTCGGCGATGCGCCCGGCCGACTCGCGGTGGGCGTCGGTCATGTGGTTCTGGGTGAACGTGTTGGCCGCGGTCTTGTACTCGTGCCGCTGGCCGATCTGATACTCCACCCCGGCCTTGGCGAGCGCGTCGCGCAGGAACCGCTGCTCCAGCGCCACCCCGGTCAGGCCGACGTCGCCGGAGGGCTGGAGGTAGACCCGCTCGAAGGCGCTGGCCAGGTAGTAGGGGACGGTGCCCGCGCCGAACTCGCCGAACGTCTCGGCGAACGCGACGGTCCGCTTGCCCGCGGCGCGCAGCTTGACCACGGCGGTGCGCAGCTCCTGCACCATGCCGAGACCGAGGGGATAGCCGCCGATCTTGACGATCAGCGCGGTGACACGGGGGTCCTTGCGGGCGCGGCGCAGGCCCGACAGCACGTCGGTGAGGCGCGCCTTGCGCATGGACAGCAGGGCGGAGACAGGGTCGGCGGGCGGGCCTTCCGACAGTCCCTCGGTCAGGTCCAGCTCCAACACGAGCGGCGCGGTACGCCGCTGCCGCAGCTTGCCCACCGTCTCAACGATCGTCCTCGTCGCGTCCATAAATGCCACCATAAGCGACGGTTTCGCCGGGATGGCCGGATGATATTGCCCATGCGACGGCCCCCGCGCGGTGTGCGCGGGGGCCGCCGGACCAGCCGGACTACTTGAGGCCGTTGGACATCGAGGTGATCAGCTCGCCGTTGGCGGTGTCACCGCTGAACTCCCAGAAGAAGGCCCCGCCGAGACCCTGGTTCTTGGCGTAGGTCATCTTTCCGCCGATGGTGGCGGGGGTGTCGTAGCTCCACCAGTTCGAGCCGCACTTGGCGTAGGCCGTGCCGGCGACGGTGCCGGTGGCCGGGCAGCTGTTCTTGAGGACCTTGTAGTCCTCGATGCCCGCCTCGTACGTGCCGGGCGCCGCACCGGTGGCGGTGCCGCCGGGAGCGGCCTGGGTGACGCCGGTCCAGCCGCGGCCGTAGAAGCCGATGCCCAGCAGGAGCTTGCTCGCCGGCACGCCCTTGCTCTTGAGCTTCTGGATGGCCGCGTCGGAGTAGAACCCGGCGGTGGGGATGCCGGAGTAGGAGGTGAGCGCCGAGTGCGGGGCCGTCGGGCCCTGCGCGGCCCAGGCGCCGAAGTAGTCGTAGGTCATCACGTTGTACCAGTCGACGTACTGGGCGGCGCCGCCGTAGTCGGCGGCGTCGATCTTGCCGCCGTTCGTGCCGTCCGCGGTGATCGCGGCGGTGACGAGGTAGTTGGAGCCGAACTTGGCCCGCAGGGCCGCCATAAGGTTCTTGAACGCCGCCGCACCGCTGGAGTCACAGCTCAGGCCGCAGGCGTTCGGGTACTCCCAGTCGATGTCGATGCCGTCGAACACGTCGGCCCAGCGCGGGTCCTTCAGCAGGTTGTAGCAGGAGTTGGCGAAGGCGGCGGGGTTGGCGGCCGCCTGGCCGAACCCGCCGGACCAGGTCCAGCCGCCGAAGGAGTAGAGCACCTTGATGTGCGGATACTGCGCCTTCAGCTTCCGCAACTGGTTGAACGCGCCGCGCAGGGCGCCGTTGTCCCAGGTGTCGGCCTTGCCGTCCACGCTGTTGGCCGCCGTGTAGGCCATGTCGTAGTCGGCGTAGGAGTCGCCGATCGCGCACTGGCCGTTGGTCACGTTGCCGAAGGCGTAGTTGATGTGGGTGAGCTTGGCGGCCGAGCCGCTGGTCACGATGTTCTTCACGAAGTACTGGCGGCCGTACACGCCCCAGTCGGCGAAGTAGCCGAGCACCTTCTTGCCCCCGGGCGGCGGGGGCGTCGGGCTCGTGGTGGGCGACGCGGACGGGGACGCGGAAGGCGATGCCGAGGGCGATGCGGACGGTGATGCGGAGGGCGACGCGGAGGGCGACGTGCTCGGGCTGGCCGAGGGGGAACTGCCCGACAGGAGCCTCCACAACGCCGGGACGTTCGGCGGCTCCCAGCCGGTCAGGGACGTATGTGCCTGGATGGCCTCGTAGTCCTTGCCGGAGTACGTGACCCGGGCGCCCACGGCGTACCAGGTGTTGGGGGCCCAGGCCGTGTACGCCAGGACGGCGGACTGGCTCTGGGGGACGGCGGCGGGGGCCGCGGCGGAGGCGGTCCCGATCGCGAGCGGCGCGAGGAGCGCGGCACCGGCGATCACGGACCCGAGGAGGATCTTGCGCAACGGAGCTCCTGCTCTTGGGGGGTAAAGGACAGGAAAGTTTCCTATTAATTTGCGAGCGTAAGCATTCCGCGCCGGATGGTCAACGCCCTTCCGGCTTCCTAAACGTCGCTTAAGCCTTCGCTAAGGTCACCGGCCGTACGCCGGTCCCGGTGCGAAGGCGACACAGGAGTCTCCGTCCTGGCCGTTTCCCGCCGGCCCGGCTTCCGTACGATGAAGCCGTGCCCGGCCTCATCCGCTCCGTGTGGTGCGAGCCCCGTCCCCCCGATCCGCCCCGGCGCGTATGGCGCGACTGGGTGCTCGCCGGGGTGCTCGCGCCCCTCGCGGTGCTCGAAGGGGTGCTGCGGCCGGACCTCCCGATGCGGCCGTTCGCGGTGGTCGTCACCGTCGGGCTGGTGCCGACCCTGCTGTGGCGGCGGACCCGGCCCCTGGCGATGTTCACGCTCTGCTTCGTCGCCACGAGTGTGATCCCGATCCTCGTCGGCGGCACGACGCTCGACATGTACACGCTGGGATACATGCTGATCCTGCCGTACGCGGTGTTCCGGTGGGGATCGGGCAGGGAGATCGTGATCGCCCTGGGGATCATGCTCCCCGCCGCCGGTCTGTCCGTGCTCGTCGACCACGCCGGTCTCCCCGACGTGGTCGGGCCGTTCGCCGTCATGCTCGCGACCACCAGCCTGGGCGGCGCGTTCCGGTACCGCGCCGGGGTGCGGATGCGCGAGCTGGACCAGGTCAAGCTGCTGATGCGCGAGCAGCTCGCCCGCGACCTGCACGACACGGTCGCGCACCACGTCTCCGCGATGGCCATCCGCGCGCAGGCGGGGCTCGCCACGTCGGCGACGCGCCCGGACGCCGCGGCCGAGGCCCTCCGCGTGATCGAGGCCGAGGCGGCGCGGGCCCTGGACGAGATGCGTGCCATCGTCCGCGTCCTGCGCCGGGATCAGCCGGCGGAGCTGACACCCGGCCGGCGCATCACCGACATCCAACTCCTCGCGAGCCGGGGCGGCTCCCATCATCCGGCGGTCGAGGTGGAGATCTCCGGTGACCTGGACGGCCTGCCCCCGTCGGTCGAGTCCGCGGTCTACCGCATCGCCCAGGAGTCGGTGACCAACGCCCTGCGGCACGCGCGGCACGCCACCCGGGTCGAGGTGCGCGTCGCCGCCGACGACGCGGCGGTCCGCCTGCGCGTACGCGACGACGGCGACGGCGGCCCCGCGCGTACGGAGGAGCCGGGATACGGGATCGTCGGCATGAGCGAGCGCGCGAACCTGCTGGGCGGCACGTGCGTGGCCGGCCCGGACCGCGATCGGGGGTGGACCGTGACCGCGGTGCTCCCCCGGGACGGGGCCGCCACATGAGCATCCGCGTGCTGGTCGCCGACGACCAGGAGATCGTGCGCACCGGCCTCGCGATGATCCTCGACGCTCAATCGGACATCGAGGTGGTCGCCACGGCCGCCGACGGGCGGCGGGCCGTCGAGCTCGCCCGGCGCCTGCGTCCCGACGTGTGCCTGTTCGACATCCGCATGCCCGGCGTCGACGGGATCGAGGCGACCAGGTCCCTCGCCGGGCCGGACGTCGCCGATCCCCTCGCCGTCGTCGTCATCACCACGTTCGACCTCGACGAGTACGTCTACGCCGCCCTGAAGGCCGGTGCCCGGGGCTTCCTGCTCAAGAACGCCGGCGCCGAGATGCTCTCCCAGGCCGTCCACGCCGCCGCCGAAGGCGACGCGCTCATCGCCCCGAGCGTCACCGCCCGGCTGCTCGGGACCTTCGCCCGCACCGGTCCCGCCTCGTCCCTCCCGCAGCCCGTCGAGGCGCTCACCTACCGGGAGGAGGAGATTCTCGCCGCCGTGGCACGCGGCCGGACCAACGGCGAGATCTCCGCCGAGCTGCACATCTCGCTCAGCACGGTCAAGACCCACATCGCCAGCCTGATGGCCAAGCTCGGCGCCCGCAACCGCGTGGAGATCGCCATCTGGGCCCACCAGACCGGCCGCGTCAGGAGCTGACCGGGGTTCCGGCGGCGCTCAGCGCCGGACCGCCCAGCCCGGCGCCCAGGTTCCGGCCGCGTCGAGGCCGGTCGCCGCGGCGGCGAGGTGGGCGCGGAGGGTGGCCAGCGCGGGGTGGGGGTTGTCGCGGTGCCACAGGAGCGAGTGCGGGTAGACGGGCGTGGGAGCGGTCACCGGGATGCGCCGCAGGCCGTGGCCCGCGGGCCAGACGAGGCGGGTGTTCCCGCCCATGAAGGTGGCCAGGGCCGGGGTGTCGGCGACGGTGTCGAGGAGCGCGTCGGAGCCGAAGTTGGGGCCGGTCGCCTCGATGGTGAGGCCGAACTCGGCGACGAGGTCGTCGTAGTAGGCCGCCCACTCGCTGCCGGGGACGATGCCGGGCATCCAGACCCGGTGCCCGGCCAGCTGGGCGATGGTCACCGACCGGGCGCCCGCCAGCGCGTGGGCGGGACCGGTGAGGAGCTGGAGCGGCTCGTCGAGCACCCGGACGGACGCGATGTCCTCGGGAAGCGGACGGCCGGGCATGGCGACGGCGCGGAAGGACGCGTCGATCGCGCCGGATCGGATGGCGGCGACGGCCCGCTCGATGTCGAGCAGCATCACCACGTCGAGCTCGATCTCGGGGTGCACGCGATGGAAGCCGCGCATCAGGCCCGACCCCGCGCCACGCGAGCTGAGCACGTCGACGCGCAGCGGACGACTGCCCGCGCGCACGGACGCCACGGCCCGGTCGGCGGCGCGCAGCAGCTCCCGGGCGTGGGGCAGGAACGCCTGCCCGTCGATGGTGAGTTCGGCGCCGCGCGGCGTGCGGAGGAACAGCCGTACGCCGAGGTCGCGCTCCAGCGCGGCGATGCGTTTGGAGACGGCCTGCTGTGTGACCGCCAGCTCGGCGGCGGCCTCCTGGAACTGCCCCGCGTCGGCGGCGGCGACGAACGTCCGGACGGTGTCGAGGTCCATGCGGACACCCTATGGATACAACCGTTCGTTGTGGCTGAGTGGCCTTCTGGTTGTTTGATCTCCGGTCATGGTGCTCGATTTGATGTCTCCGATCGCGGATCGGTTGTGCAGGTGAGTGGCGAGGGGCGTCGGACATGCGGAACGGGCACCGGTTGGGGCGGCGGTTCGGGTGGCTCTGGGCGGCGTACGGAACCAGCGCGCTCGGCACCTGGCTCGCCTTCGGCGCGTTCCCGCTGATCGCGGTCCGGGTGTTGCACGCCGGGCCGGCGGAGGTCGCGGCGCTGTCCTCGGTGGGGGCCGCGGTGGGCGCGGCCGTGGTGGTGCCGCTCGGCCCGTGGGTGGAGTTCCGCCGCAAGCGGCCGGTGCTGATCGGGATGGATTCGGTGCGGTGCGCGGCGCTGCTGACGATCCCCGCCGCGTTCGCGCTCGGCGTGCTCTCCTTCGTGCAGCTCCTGCTGGTCTCCGTGGTCGTCGCGGCGGCCGACATCGGCTTCCGCGCCGCCTCCGGCGCGTACCTGAAGACGCTGGTGCCGGCCGAGCACCTGCTCGTCGCCAACGCCCGGTTCGAGTCCACGTCCTGGACGACCACGATCATCGGGCCGCCGCTGGGCGGCGCCGCGATCGGGCTCCTCGGCCCGGTGGCGACGGTTGTGGCCGACGCGGTCAGCTACCTGCTCTCGGCCCTGGGCATCCGCGCGACGGGCGGCCCGGAGCCGCGCCCCGAGCGCCGGGAGGCCGCGCGCATGCGGGCCGGGGACCTGCTGGACGGCTGGCGGTACATCCTCGCCGACGCGACGCTGCGCCCGCTGTTCCTCAACACCGCCGTGTTCAACGGCCTGGTGATGGCCGCCGACGCGCTGCTGGCCGTCCTGATGCTCGGCCGGCTCGGGTTCGAGCCGTGGCAGTACGGCCTCGCCTTCGCCGCGCCCTCCGTCGGCGGGCTGCTCGGTTCGCGGCTGGCCCGGCCGCTCGTCACCCGGTTCGGGCAGCACCGGGTCCTGGTCGTGTCCGGGGCGCTGCGCGCGCTCTGGCTCGTCGGCCTGGCCTTCGTGGGGCCGGGCACCGGAGGGCTCCTGCTGGTGATGGGCGTCGAGCTCGGGCTCATCTTCTGCTGCGGGGTCTTCAACCCCGTCTGCGCCACCTACCGCCTCGAGCGCACCGCGACCGACCGGATCGCCCGCACGTTGTCCGCCTGGACGGTGACGACCAAGGCCTCGACCGCGCTGCTGACGGCCGTCTGGGGTGTGCTGGGCGGCCTGCTCGGCCCGCGTACGGCCATCGGCCTGGCCGGTGTGCTCCTGCTGGCGACCCCGCTGCTGCTCCCCCGGCGTGCCGTGCCCCTCGCCGAGCCCCTCGCCGAGACGGAGCCCGCACCAGGCCGCGCCTGACGGGCCGCCACGGCCGTCACTGACCCCGATCCTCATCACCCAAGGAGAGAAGATGACCGTCACGACTCCGGCGCTGGACCCCCGGATGACCGCGCTGCTCGTCATGGACTACCAGCAGGCGATCCTGGCCTCGCTCCCCGAGTCGGAGTCATTGCTGTCACGGGTGGCCGGTGCCATCGCCGGCATGCGCGCGCACGGCGCCACCGTCGCCCACGTGCGAGTCGGCTTCACCGAGGCCGATTGGGCGGCGATCCCACCGGCCAACAAGGCCTTCTCCTTCGTCGGCCGGCAGCGCCTCATGCACCACGCGGATCCCGCCACAGCCGTCGACCCTCGACTCGCTCCCGAGCCGGGTGACATCACCGTCCGCAAGACCCGCTACGGCGCGTTCTCCACGACGGACCTGGACCGGCGACTGCGCGATCGCGGGATCAGCACACTGGTCGTCGCCGGCATCACCACCAGCGGCGTCGTGCTGTCCACCGTCACCGACGCCGCCGATCGCGACTACCGGCTCTACGTCCTGTCGGACGGCGTCGCCGACCCGGACCCGCACGTCCATCAGGCCCTGATGACCGGTGTCTTCCCGAGACTGGCCCACGTCATCGACACCGCCCGGCTGCGCTCGCTCCTGCACGACGGCCACCGCGCCGAGAGCGAGCCCGCGGGCTGAGACCTCACTCACGGCTGCTTCACTCTCCGGGACGGGGCCGGGACTTTGGGGCCCTGCGGATGGCCCATTCGGCGACGGCGAGGTTGATCACCCACCCGGCGCCCATCAGCAGCGCCCGGGGGAGCGGGCCGGGTTCGCCGGCCAGCGCCATCCACGGCCCGACCGTCAGCAACTGCGTGCCCGCGCCCATGCCGATCGCGTAGCCCCGGGTCATCCAGGCCCGGTGACCGGTGACGTCCCGCCGCCGGATGGCCGCGAAGCCGAGGACGAGGGAAACGATCATCAAGGTGCCGAACGCGAGCCGCAGGCCCACGAGGAGGGCGCTGTCGTTCTGCAGTGGGGGATAGAACAGCGTCATCCACAGACCCGAGAACGCGCTGACGAGCCCGGCCGGAACCACGAGCCGTCCGGCGGCGCGGTGCCAGGCGGGCCTGCGGCGGCGCAACCCGTGGGCGAACTGGAGGGCCCCCAGGAGGCTGAAGAGGGTGACGGCCACGATGTGCGCGACGACGGGCGCGGGCGTCGCGAAATACCGGGCGCTGTCCTGCGTGACCGGCCCGCCGCCGGTCAGCTGCCCCAGCCGGGTGGCGCCGGCGATCACGGGCACGGTGCTGAGCGCGATCAGCGCGGCGGGCACGAGCCATCCCGTCCTGCGGTTCCTGCCCGACGAGCCGCTCCGCGCGGGTGTGGGCCGTTCCGTCGATATTCCTTCGGTCATGACTCCGATGGTGATCCGCGGGGCCGGTGCGGCTCATCGGCGAATCGGCCGGATTCGCGCCGCCCGATCGGCTGCCGATCGGGCGTACTTTCGGCTGATACGCCCTGCGCGCGGCGCTTCCTACGCTGAAGCTCCCCACCGCCGAAGCGACGAGGAGAAAGCGATGAAGGCCTTCGTCTTACGCTCGTACGGCCCGCCCGACGTCCTGGAGCTCACCGACGTCGCCACACCCGTGCCCGGTCCCGGCGAGGTGCTGGTCCGGGTGCGCGCCACCTCCGTCCAGCCGTACGACTGGCACCACATGAGAGGCGAGCCGTACGTCGCGCGCCTGATGGGCGGCACGCTCGGCCCGTGCCGGCCGCGGATCGGCATCCTGGGCGCCGACGTGGCCGGACAGGTCGAGGCGGCCGGCGCGGGCGTCACCGGGTTCCGTCCCGGCGACGAGGTGTTCGCGCTGCTCACGCAGGGCGGCTTCGCCGAGTACGTGTGCGTGCCGGAGAGCGCGCTGGCCCGCAAACCGGAGAACCTGTCGTTCGAGCAGGCGGCCGCCGTGCCGATGGCGGCCGTCACCGCGCTGATCGCGCTCGATCAGGGACGGGTCCGGGCGGGGAGCGCCGTCCTCGTGAACGGGGCCTCGGGCGGCGTGGGAACCTTCGCCGTGCAGCTCGCCAAGGCGTTCGGCGCCGAGGTCACCGGCGTGTGCAGCGGCCGGAACGCGGATCTGGTGCGGTCGCTCGGCGCGGACGAGGTCGTCGACTACACGAAGGAGGACTTCACCCGGCGCGGGCGGCGCCACGACGTGCTGCTCGACATCGCGGGCACCCGCGGGCCGCGGGCCTGCGCGCGAGCGCTGAAGCCCCGGGGGACGCACCTCGTCGTCGGCGGGCCCGCCGGACGGTGGCTGCAGCCGGTCGGCCACATCGCCGCGACGCTCGCGGCGTCGCCGTTCGTGTCCCAGCGCGTGGTCGTGACCCAGGTGGCCTACGGCGAGAAGGTCAGGGGCGACCTGATGCGGCTGACCGACCTCATCGAGGACGGCGAGGTCACCCCGGTGATCGACCGCGTCTATCCGTTCGACGAGATCCCGGCGGCCGTCGAGTACGTGGAACAGGGGCACGCCCGCGGAAAGGTCGTCATCGCACTCTGACCGGCCGCACTCCGACCGGCCGCACTCTGACCGGCCGCACTCCGATCAGCGGCACCGTGACCCGCCCCGTCCGCATCGCCGAAGGGCCGCGGGAAAGCGGGGACAGGGCGTCGGCGGTGGCCAGGCTTCGGCCGTCACGCGCAGCCGGTCGGCCAGGTCGCGCAGGACCATCGGCCAGGTCGCGCAGGACCGGGATCGCACACCGGCACCGCGGGTTCGGACCGAGTTCGCCCGGGGCGGTCACTTCCCCGCCCCGGAGGCGCCCGACCGGGGCCCGCGCCGCGGACCCCCGGTCGTAAGAGCTCAGGATTCGGCGATCGGGCCCTCGGGCTCGGCCTCCGCCGGTTCCTCCGCCTCGGCGCGCTCGTCCATCTCCGGGCTCACGGCCGTGGGGCTCTCCACCGGCCGCAGCCACACGACGCCGAGCGGCGGCACGCGCAGCCGGGCCGAGCAGGGCAGCCCGTGCCGCGGCACCTCGACCGACTCGACCGCGCCCATGTTGCCGACACCGCTGCCGGCGTACTCGTACGCGTCGGTGTTGAGGACCTCCTCCCACCGGCCGGGGGTCGGCAGGCCGAGGTGGTAGTCCTCGTGCGGGGCGCCGGAGAAGTTGGCGACGCAGGCGATCACCGAGCCGTCCGCGCCGTACCGCAGGAACGACAGCACGTTGCCCGAGGCGTCGTCGGCGTCGATCCAGCGGAAGCCCTCATGGGTGGTGTCGCGGGAGTACAACGCCGGCGACTCGCGGTAGACGCGGTTGAGGTCCCGCACCAGGCGGCGTACGCCCTGGTGGAAGTCGAAGTCGAGCACCCACCAGTCGAGGCCGCCCGCCTCCGACCACTCGGCCCCCTGACCGAACTCGCCGCCCATGAACAGCAGTTGCTTGCCGGGGTGGGCCCACATGAAGCCGTACAACGCCCGCAGGTTGGCGAAGCGCTGCCACTCGTCGCCGGGCATCTTGCCCAGCAGCGACCCCTTGAGGTGGACGACCTCGTCGTGCGAGAGCGGCAGCACGAAGTTCTCCGAGAAGGCGTACATCAGGGAGAACGTCATCTGGTGGTGGTGATACTGCCGGTAGACCGGCTCGCGGGACATGTAGCTGAGCGTGTCGTGCATCCAGCCCATGTTCCACTTGAAGCCGAAGCCGAGCCCGCCGAGGTACGCCGGTCGCGACACGCCGGGCCACGCGGTCGACTCCTCCGCGATCGTCACGATTCCCGGCTCCTCGCGGTAGACGACCGCGTTCATCTCCTTGAGGAACTCGATCGCGTCGAGGTTCTCCCTGCCGCCGTACTCGTTGGGCGTCCACTCGCCCTCGCGGCGGGAGTAGTCGAGGTAGAGCATCGAGGCCACCGCGTCCACCCGCAGGCCGTCGACGTGGAACTCCTTGAGCCAGTAGAGCGCGTTGGCGACCAGGAAGTTGCGCACCTCGTTGCGGCCGAAGTCGAAGACGTACGTGCCCCAGTCGGGGTGGGTGCCGCGGGCGGGGTCGGCGTGCTCGTAGAGCGGCGTGCCGTCGAAGCGGGCCAGCGCCCACTCGTCCATCGGGAAGTGCGCGGGAACCCAGTCCACGATCACGCCGATGCCGGCCCGGTGGAGCTCGTCCACGAGGTGGCGGAAGTCGTCGGGGGAGCCGAACCGCGACGTCGGGGCGTAGTAGGACGTCACCTGGTAGCCCCACGAGCCGCCGAACGGATGCTCGGCGACCGGCAGGAACTCCACGTGCGTGAACCCCATGTCCTTGACGTACTCGACCAGCTCGCGGGCGAGGTCGCGGTAGGACAGGCCGGGCCGCCACGAGCCGAGGTGCACCTCGTAGGTGCTCATCGGCTCGGCGAGGGCGTCACGTGCCGCCCGGGCGGTCATCCACTCCTGATCGCGCCACTCGTACGCGGACCTCTCCACGATGCTGGCGGTCGCCGGCGGGATCTCGGTGCGGCGGGCCATCGGGTCGGCCTTCTCCCGCCAGATGCCGTCGAGGCCGAGGATCTGGAACTTGTACCGCGTGCCCTCGCCGATCTCCGGGAGGAACAGCTCCCACACCCCCGTCCGGCCGAGGGAGCGCATCGGGTGGGCGGCGCCGTTCCAGTGGTTGAAGTCGCCGATCACCCGCACGCCCTGCGCGTTCGGCGCCCACACCGAGAAGGCCGTGCCGTCCACGTCCTCGTGGCGCATCACCCGCGCCCCGAGCACCTCCCACAGCCGTTCGTGCCGTCCCTCACCGATCAGGTGCAGGTCGAGCTCGCCCAGCGTCGGCCAGTGCCGGTACGGATCGTCCGTCTCGTACGGCGGGGCGTCGGGGTAGGTGATGCGCAGGCGGTAGTCCGGGATCTTGTCGACGCCGGGCAGCGTCACCTCGAAGACCCCGAAGGCGACGTGGCCCATCTCGTGCGCCGAGCCGTCGGCCAGCACCTCGACCTTCTCCGCGAACGGGCGCAGGGCCCTGATCGTGACGCCGTCGGGCCCGGGATGGGCCCCCAATATGGAGTGGGGGTCGTGGTGCGCGCCCCCCGCCAGCCGGTCCAAATCCATGTCGCCAACCTGCCCTAGATGTTTCCCTCCGAACACCCTGATCTTGTCAGCGGAACGCCGCGATTGGGATGGGCAGCCACGAGGGGCGGTTACGCGACTCGTAGACGACCTCGTACACCGCCTTGCTCAGCTCCAGGGCGCGCAGCAGCACCGCGTCGTCGCCGCGGATGCGGCCGCCGCCCTCGGAGTAGCCGGCCAGGAACGCGGCGCGGTTGCGCTCCGACCACTCCCGGGCCCGGCTCTCCAGCCCGTCGGCGTTCGGGTGCCCGGCCAGCAGGTGCCGTGCGGCGTAGTCGAACGAGCGCAGCATGCCCGCCACGTCCCGCAGCGGCGAGTCGAGCGCCCGCCGCTCGGCCAGCGGCTGGCCCGGCTCGCCCTCGAAGTCGAGCACCACCCAGTCGGTCATGGTGCGCATGACCTGCCCGAGGTGGTAGTCGCCGTGCACGCGCTGCACCGGGATCTCGTGGCCGAGGTCGGCCAGCCGGTCGAACGCCTCGGCGGCCACCGCGGCGTGCTCGCCGAGGCTCGGCACCTCGGCGACCGCCTTCTCCAGGCGGCGGCGGAACCGTTCGGTCATCCGCTTGATCTCCGGCGGCTCGATCGTCCCCGTGGGGAAGGCCCGCGCGAGTTCGCGGTGCACCTGCGCGGTGGCCAGCCCGAGACGCTGCGCCTCACCGGCGAAGTCGCCTCCGGCGTCCTCCGCCGGCATGCCCTCCGGGCACGCGTAGAGGTCGCGCACGCTGGTCAGAGCCATCGACCAGCCCTCGTTGGCGTTCTGCAGGTACTCCTGCATGATCGCCAGGGTGGTCGGCTCGCCCTGGAGCTCGGTCTCGATCCAGCCGTACGGCCTGGCCACGTGGGCCGAGCCCGCCTCGGCGAGTGCCGTGATGATCTCCAGCTCGGGGTTGACCCCCGGGTTGAGCTGGCGGAACAGCTTGAATATGTACTTGTCGCCGTACACCAGTGAGGTGTTCGACTGCTCGGCGGTCAGCACGAGGCTGCGCAGCGAAGTGTCGATCTCCGCCCCATGGGTGCGGTGGAAGCCGAGGCCGTCGAACCGGCGGTCCCCGGCCATCCCCTCCAGCAGGTGGCCCGTCAGGGCGGAGTCGTGCAGCGCGTCGTAGACGCCGACCTCGCGGCCGTCGCGGCGGCAGGTGCCGATCCGCACGTGGTCGAGCCGGTCGGGCAGGTGCTCGCGCAGCCCGACCGGGATCTGGTAGCGCGTGCGGCGCTCCCCCTGCCGCACGCACACGATCAGATGCAGCAGCGCCGGATCACCGGCGGCGACCTCGATCTCGGATTCGATGGACAGGTCGTCGATGGTGCGCCCCTTGCCGGCGAACCACCGTTGTCCGGTGATCCAGCCGGCCAGGAGTCCCTGAAGTGAAGTCGTCACTCCTCCTTCGTGCCGGCCGTCCTGTGCGTGACGGGCAGTGTGAACCAATAGAACCCATGCCCAGGGAGCGTCAAAAGATACGGAAGCTCGCCGATCGGGGGAAAAGGAACTCCGCCCATGCACTCGACCGGCGTGGATCCCTCGAACCTGCGCAGGTCGAGCTCGACCGGCTGGGGGAAGCGCGACAGGTTGTTGACGCACAGCACACGGTCGTCGCCCAGCTCGCGTACGAACGCGAGCACGCTCGGGTTGGACGAGTTCAGCTCGGTGAACTCGCCGAGGCCGAACACCGGGTGACGCTTGCGGATCTCGATCATCCGCTTGGTGAAGTGGAGCAGTGAGCTGGCGCTCTTCTGCTGCGCCTCGACGTTGATCGCCTGGTACCCGTAGATCGGGTCCATGATCACCGGCAGGTAGAGC
The DNA here is from genome assembly GCF_039649665.1 of Microbispora sp. ZYX-F-249. NCBI lineage: Bacteria > Bacillati > Actinomycetota > Actinomycetes > Streptosporangiales > Streptosporangiaceae > Microbispora > Microbispora maris. Next base: position 79,337 of record NZ_JBDJAW010000003.1, read on the forward strand.
CGGCCGGGGTCGCAGTTCGAGAAGCCCGCGTTGCGGTCGGGCGTCCACTGCATCGGCGTGCGGACGCCGTCCCGGTCGCCGAGCCAGATGTTGTCGCCCATGCCGATCTCGTCGCCGTAGTAGAGCACGGGCGAGCCGGGCAGGCTGAGCAGCAGCGCGGTGAACAGCTCGATCTGGTTGCGGTCGTTGTCCAGCAGCGGCGCCAGCCGGCGGCGGATGCCGACGTTCGCCCGCATCCGGGGGTCCTTGGCGTACTCGGAGTACATGTAGTCGCGCTCTTCGTCGGTGACCATCTCGAGCGTGAGCTCGTCGTGGTTGCGCAGGAAGATGCCCCACTGGCAGTTCTCGGGGATCTTCGGCGTCTGGGCCATGATCTCCGAGATCGGGTAGCGCGACTCCCGCCGCACCGCCATGAAGATGCGCGGCATCAGCGGGAAGTGGAAGGCCATGTGGCACTCGTCGCCGCCGGTGACCGGGTCGCCGAAGTACTCCACCACGTCGGCCGGCCACTGGTTGGCCTCGGCCAGCAGCACCCGGTCGGGGTAGATGCGGTCCACCTCGGCCCGCACCCGCTTCAGGTACGCGTGGGTCGCCGGCAGGTTCTCGCAGTTGGTGTCCTCCTGCTCGAACAGGTACGGGATCGCGTCGAGCCGGAAGCCGTCGATGCCGAGGTCGAGCCAGAAGCGGATGACCTCCATCATCGCGTCCTGCACCGCCGGGTTCTCGAAGTTGAGGTCCGGCTGGTGGTGGAAGAACCGGTGCCAGTAGTACTGCCCCCGGACGGGGTCGAAGGTCCAGTTGGACGCCTCGGTGTCGATGAAGATGATCCGGGCGTCCTTGTACCTCTCGTCCGTGTCGCTCCAGACGTAGAAGTCGCCGTACGGGCCGTCGGGGTCGTGCCGGGACGCCTGGAACCACGGGTGCTGGTCGCTGGTGTGGTTCATGACCAGGTCGGCGATGACGCGGATGCCGCGCTTGTGCGCCTCGTCGACCAGCCGGATGAAGTCTCCCAGGTCACCGAAGTCCGGGAGGATCTTCATGTAGTCCGAGATGTCGTACCCGCCGTCCTTGAGAGGGGACTCGTACAGCGGGAGCAGCCAGAGGCAGTCGATGCCCAGCCACTGGAGGTAGTCCAGCTTCTCGATGAGGCCGCGGATGTCGCCGGTGCCGTCGCCGTTCGAGTCGGCGAAGCCCCGGATCAGCACCTCGTAGAAGACAGCCCGTTTGTACCAGCGCTGATCCCGCGGTTCCTCCTCGTTGAAGGTGTTCGGGATGGGCTGCGTGTGACTGGGCTGTGTGTGACTGGGCGGAGGTGTCGTCGAGCTCACCTGTTGACTCCCCGGATGTGCAGAGCTGCGCTCACGGACGGTGCGCTGACCCGTGGCGGAGCGTGAGGATGTGTGCGGGATGGACGTGCGGATCGAGGCGCACGTAGTTCGCCTGCCCCCAGCGGTACGACTCGCCCGACAGTTGGTCGTCCACGACGAACTCGGCATGCCAGTCGAGACCGAGGGCCGGCATGTCGAGCCGGACCGTCGCCTCGTGTGTGTTGTGTGGATCCAGATTGACGACGGCCAGCACGACATCGCCTAGTCCGTGCCGTCGTGTGGCCGTGTCGTAGGCGCCGGGCAGCCGCTTGGAGAAGCAGATCACGTCCGGCTGGTCGACGTTGTGAAACCGTAGGTTACGCAATTCCTGGAGTGCCGGGTGTGCTCTTCTCAACAAATTGAGCTGGGTAATGAACGGGGCAAGGCTGCGGCCCTCACGCTCCGCCTCCGCCCAGTCACGCGGCCTGTACTGGTACTTCTCGCTGTCGAGGTACTCCTCGCTGCCCGGCCGTACCGGGACGTTCTCGGCCAGCTCGTACCCCGAGTACACACCCCACGTAGGAGCCATCAACGCGGCCAGAACGGCCCGGATCTTGAACGCCGGGACGCCTCCGTGCTGGAGGTACTCGTGCAGGATGTCGGGCGTGTTGACGAACAGGTTCGGCCGCAGGTAGTGCGAGGTCTCGTGGGCCAGCTCCCGCAGGTAGTCCTCGACCTCCGGCTTGGAGTTGCGCCAGGTGAAGTAGGTGTACGACTGGTGGTAGCCGACCTTCGCCAGCGTGCGCAGCATCGGGGGCCGGGTGAACGCCTCGGCGAGGAACAGCACGTCGGGGTCGGTCGAGTTGATGTCCGACAGCAGCCGCTCCCAGAACCGGACCGGCTTGGTGTGCGGGTTGTCCACCCGGAAGATCCGCACGCCGTGGTCCATCCAGTGGCGGACCACCCGCTTGATCTCCGCGTAGATCCCCTCGGGGTCCTTGTCGAAGTTCAGGGGGTAGATGTCCTGGTACTTCTTCGGCGGGTTCTCGGCGTACGCGATCGAGCCGTCGGCCCGGATGTTGAACCACTCCGGGTGCTCCTTGACCCAGGGATGGTCGGGGGAGCACTGGAGCGCGAGGTCGAGGGCGACCTCCATGCCCAGCTCGCGGGCCTTCGCGACGAAGGCGTCGAAGTCCTCGATCGTGCCCAGGTCGGGGTGGATCGCGTCGTGTCCGCCCTCCTGGGCGCCGATGGCCCAGGGCGACCCGGGGTCGTACTGGTCGGGGGTCAGGGTGTTGTTGCGGCCCTTGCGGAACTGCGTGCCGATCGGGTGGATCGGCGGCAGGTAGACCACGTCGAAGCCCATCTGGGCGATCGCCGGGAGCCGCTTGGCCGCCGTCCTGAACGTCCCCGACTTGGGCGCGACGCCCTCCTGCCCGACCACGGCCCCCTCGGAGCGGGGGAAGAACTCGTACCACGAGCCGAACAGCGCCCGCCGCCGGTCCACCCTGATGCGGTTGCGGCCGGAGCGGGTGAGCAGGTCGCGCAGCGGATGCGCGGCGATCAACGCGGCCGTCTCGGGCAGCTGGGTCACCGCGAAGCGCGCCCTGGGATCCACCGCCTCGTCCCGCAGGCGGGCCGCGAGGGCCAGCAGCGCGGCGCGGTGCCCGCAGGTGCCGCCCGCCTCCGTCGCCGCGCAGTCCGCCGCCCGCACGCCCTTGGCCGCCCGCTCGAACAGCCGGGCGCCCTCCTCGCACATGAGGTCGGCGTCGAGGTTGCGGGGGATCTTGATCCCCGCGTCGTGCATCCAGGTGGCGATCGGGTCGCTCCAGGCCTCGACCCGGAACTGCCACAGGCCCTCGGCGGGGAGCGTCACCTCCACGCTCCACCGGTCGGTGCCCGGCGCGATCTCGCGCATGGGCGTCATCCGTCCCGGCGTGCCGCTCGGGTCGATCAGCACGACGCCGGCGGCGACCGCGTCGTGTCCCTCGCGGAACACGGTCGCGCTGATCTCGAAGGTCTCTCCCGCGGCGGCCTTGGCGGGCCACTGGCCGCAGTCGACGACGGGCTGGATGTCCTGGATGGGAATGCGTCCGATCATCGTCACTTCGTATCCGGGGGCGGCACACCGGGTGCCGCCGGGGCTTGCGGGGCAGGAACTGCTCGTGGTCGGGCGGGCAGCACGGAAGGCGGGGACCCGCTGGCCGCGGTCCCTTCCTCGTTCATACAGGGGTTGCCCTAATAGTCCACTCTTACCCCTGCCGAACGAAAGACCGCTCGCCGTGTTTGGGACGGTCTTCCCGGGAGATCGATCATTGCGTGCCGCGGGAGATCGTCCGGCGCGCACATCACCAGGTCAAAGGTACTTTGGTGAGGTTTGAACCGGTTTGATGGTGGTGAGAGCGTTCGAGAACTGGCATCGCAGTACGACAAGTTTGATTCGGTCGCGCGTCGTGGCGCTGAGTAACTAGGGTCTGGCCCCGTGAGAGCTATCCGCAGGTTCACTGTCCGAACCGTTCTTCCCTCACAGCTCGCACCTCTGGGCGAGTTGGTCCAAAATCTTCGATGGTCGTGGCACCCCGAGACCATGGACCTGTTCGCCGAGGTCGATCCCGAGGTCTGGGAGCGTGTCGATCACGACCCCGTCGCGCTGCTCGGCGCGGTGGAGGCCGGCAGGCTGCGCGAGCTCGCCCAGGACCGGCGTTTCCTGCGCCGGCTGGCCGATGCCGCCGACGACCTGCGCGAGTACATGACCGCCCCCCGGTGGTACCAGTCGCTGGAGGGCGCGCCGAAGGCGATCGGCTACTTCTCCCCCGAGTACGGCATCTCCGCCGCCCTGCCGCAGTACTCCGGCGGCCTCGGCATCCTCGCCGGCGACCACCTCAAGGCCGCCAGCGACCTCGGTGTTCCCATCCTCGGCGTCGGCCTGCTCTACCGGCACGGCTACTTCACCCAGTCGCTGTCCGCCGAGGGCTGGCAGCTGGAGCACTACCCGTCCCTCGACCCGGGCGGCCTGCCGCTCACGCTGCTCAAGGAGCAGGACGGCACGCCGGCCCGCATCAAGATCGGCCTGCCGGAGGGGCGCGTCCTGCACGCCCAGATCTGGGTGGCCCAGGTCGGCCGGGTGCCGCTGCTCCTGCTCGACTCCGACGTCGCCGAGAACGACGCGGTCGCCAGGGACGTGACCGACCGTCTGTACGGCGGGGGCGGCGACCACCGGCTGATGCAGGAACTGCTGCTCGGCGTCGGCGGCGTCCGGGCCATCCGGGCCTACTGCCGGATCACCGGCCACCCGGAGCCCGAGGTGTTCCACACCAACGAGGGCCACGCGGGCTTCCTCGGCCTCGAGCGCATCCGCGAGCTCACCGAGGCCCGTCTGTCGTTCGAGGAGGCCCTGGAGGCCGTACGCGCCGGGACGGTGTTCACCACGCACACGCCGGTCCCCGCGGGCATCGACCGGTTCCCCGCCGAGATGATCGCCCGGCAGTTCGGCGGCTCGAACGCCTGGCCGACGGTGTCGGTCGACCGCATCCTGGCGCTCGGCGCGGAGCCCGAGGGCCCCGACGCCGACCCGTCGGTGTTCAACATGGCGGTCATGGGCATGCGGCTGGCCCAGCGGGTCAACGGCGTGTCCGAGCTGCACGGCCAGGTCAGCCGGGAGATGTTCCAGGGCCTGTGGCCGGGCTTCGACGTGGACGAGGTGCCGATCGGCTCGATCACCAACGGCGTCCACGCCCCGACCTGGGTCGGCCGGGAGATGATGGAGCTCGCCGGCAAGGAGCTGCCCTCGCTGATCGACAAGGCACAGGGCTGGGAGGGCGTGCACAAGCTCTCCGAGGCCGACATCTGGGGCATCCGGGGCACGCTGCGGGCCCGCCTGGTCGAGGAGGCGCGGCGGCGGCTGCGCAAGTCGTGGCGGCAGCGCGGCGCCAGCGAGGCCGAGCTCGGCTGGGTGGACGAGGCGCTCGACCCGGACGTGCTGACGATCGGCTTCGCCCGGCGAGTGCCCTCCTACAAGCGGCTGACCCTCATGCTCAGCCAGCCCGACCGGCTCCGCAGGCTGCTGCTGGATCCGGACAAGCCGGTGCAGATCGTCATCGCCGGCAAGGCGCACCCGGCCGACGAGGGCGGCAAGAAGCTCATCCAGCAGATCGTCCGCTTCGCCGACTCCGAGGACGTGCGGCACCGCATCGTCTTCCTGCCCGACTACGACATGGCGCTCGGGCAGCTCATGGTGACGGGCGCCGACGTGTGGATGAACAACCCGCTGCGCCCGCTGGAGGCGTGCGGCACGTCCGGCATGAAGGCGGCGCTCAACGGCGGGCTCAACCTGTCCATCCGCGACGGATGGTGGGACGAGTGGTACGACGGCAACAACGGCTGGGCCATCCCCAGCGCCGACGGCGTGGACGACCCCGATCGCCGCGACGAGCTGGAGGCCACGGCGCTGTACGACCTCATCGAGCGTGAGGTCGCCGACCGCTTCTACGACCGGGCCGCCGACGGCCTGCCGCGGCGCTGGCTGGAGATGGTCAAGCACACGCTGAGCTCGCTCGGGCCGAAGGTGCTGGCCGGGCGCATGCTGCGCGACTACGTCACCGACCTGTACGCCCCGGCGGCGGCCTCCGCCCGCGCGCTCGCGGCCGACGGCTACGGCGACGCCCGGCTGTTCGCGGCCTGGAAGCTGCGTGTGGCCAAGGCCTGGCCGGGCGTACGGGTCGAGCACGTCGAGGCGACCGGCGTGGGGGACACCCCCGAGCTGGGGGCCCGGCTGGAGCTGAGGGCCACGATCGCCCTCGGCGAGCTGTCGCCCGAGGACGTGCAGGTCCAGGCCGCCTACGGACGGGTGGGCGCGCACGACGAGCTGCTGTCACCCGGCTACGTCACGCTCAAGGCGGACTCGGCGGGCGACGACGGCCGGGCGCACTACACCGGCGTCGTGCCGCTGGACCGCACGGGAGCCTTCGGCTACAGCGTGCGCGTGGTCCCGTCCCACCCGCTGATGGCGTCGGTCGCCGAGCTCGGCCTCGTCGCCGTCCCGGAGGAGCCGGTCGGCATGACCAACGGCACCCTGCGCTGATCGGTCACCCCCTCTCGCCTCGCTTCCGCCGCAGGTGAGAGGGGTAGACCAGCACCATGACACGGGCCCTGCGCGTCGCGATGGTCGCACCGCCGTGGTACGACGTCCCGCCCCGCACGTACGGCGGCATCGAGGCGGTGATCGCCGGCCTGGCCGGCGGCCTGCGGGCGCGCGGGCACCGGGTCACCGTCGTCGGGGCCGGCCGCGGCGTGGACCTGCGGACCTACGAGGAGCCGCCCTCGGCGCGGATCGGCGAGCCGTACCCGGAGGTGGTGCACGCGGCCCGGGCGGCCCGCCTCCTGCGGGGCCTGGTCGTGGACGTCGTGCACGACCACTCGCTGGCCGGGCCGCTCACCGCCGCCGGGCGGCTCGTGCCTACGGTCGTCACCTGCCACAACGACGTGAGCGGGGAACTCGGCGACTACTACCGGGGCCTCGGCGCGGACGTGTCCCTGGTGGCCGTCTCCTCGGCGCAGCGGGCCCACGCGGCCGACCTGAACTGGGTGGGGCGGGTGCACAACGCGGTGGACGTCTCCGCGTGGCCGTTCCGCGAGCGCAAGGACGACTGGGTGCTGTGGCTGGGGCGGCTCAGCCCCGACAAGGGCGCGCACCTCGCGGTCGAGGCGGCGCGGGCGGCCGGGCGGCGCATCGTGCTGGTCGGCAGGCGGGCGGAGCGGGCCGAGCAGGCCTACTTCCGCGAGCGGGTGGAGCCGCTGCTCGGACCCGGCGTCGAATACCTGGGGGAGGCGGACGGCACGCTCAAGAGCGAGCTGTTCTCCCGGGCCCGGTGCCTGGTGTTCCCGCTGTCGTGGGACGAGCCGTTCGGCATGGTCATGATCGAGGCGATGGCCTGCGGCACGCCGGTGGTGGCGCTGCGGCGGGGCGCGGTGCCCGAGGTCGTGGCGGACGGGGTGACCGGCTACGTCCGCGACGCGCCCGCCGAGCTCCCGGCCGCGATCGAGGCGGTCTCCGCGCTGGACCCGCACGCCGTGCGGGCCCATGTGGTCCGGCACTTCGACGTGCCCGTCATGGTCGAGGGCTACGAGCGGGTCTACCGCGAGGTGACGGCCGCCGCGCCGGCCGGCCCCCGGCGGCCCCTCCCGCTCGGGCGCTGATCACCCCTCTATGGTGGGGGCCATGGGTGAATTCGTCAGGGTGGAGATCTCCGGGCACATCGCCACGATCCGGCTCGACCGGCCGAAGATGAACGCGCTGAACCGGCAGGTCCAGGAGGAGATCGCGGAGGCCGCGCGGCTCGTGGACGCCGATCCGGAGACGCACGCGGTCATCGTCTACGGCGGCGAGCGCGTCTTCGCGGCCGGAGCCGACATCAAGGAGATGGCGGTCATGTCCTACGCCGACATGGCCGTGCACTCGCGCACCTTGCAGGACTGCTTCACCGCCGTCGCGCGGATCGGCAAGCCGGTGATCGCGGCGATCACCGGGTACGCCCTGGGCGGCGGCTGCGAACTCGCGCTCTGCGCCGACTTCCGGGTGGCCGGGGAGAGCGCCAAGCTCGGCCAGCCGGAGATCACCCTCGGGATCATCCCCGGCGCGGGCGGCACGCAGCGCCTGCCCCGGCTCGTCGGGCCCGCCCGGGCCAAGGACCTGATCTTCACCGGGCGGCACGTGGACGCCGCCGAGGCCCTCGCCATCGGCCTGGTCGACCGCGTGGTGCCCGACGGCGAGGTCTACACGGCGGCGCTCGAACTCGCCGCGACGTTCGCCGAGGGGCCGGTCGCCGCGGTCCGGGCGGCCAAGCTCGCGATCGACCACGGCCTCGAGTCCGACCTCGACACCGGCCTGGAGATCGAGCGGCTCCAGTTCTCCGGCCTGTTCGCCACTCAGGACGCCCGGGAGGGCATGACGGCCTTCGCCGAGAAGCGCCGCCCCAAGTTCACCGGACAGTGACATCGGCCGTGTGGGCGAGGACGGCGCCGGCCAGTTCCTCGTGCACCTCGGGCGGCAGGGTGTGGCCCATGCCATTGATCGTCATCAGCCGGGCGCCGGGGATCCGCTCGGCGATGAAGGTGCCGTGGCCCGGCTTGGCCGGCTCGTGCGTGCCCTCGACGACCAGGGTGGGCGCCGTGATCCGGTCCAGGACGCCCACCGGCTCGAAGTCCGGCTTGGCCGCCGCCGCCAGCCGGTGGTTGGCCGCCGCGTCGAGGTCCCGCGCCCGGTCGTAGAGGCGTTCGGCCAGCCTGCGCGAGGCGTCCTCGTCGAACGGCAGCCCGCCGCCGTGCAGCACGCGGTCCTCCGCGATCATGCGCTCGATCCGCTCGCGCCGGTCGCGCGGCGGCGGCGCGGCGATCAGCTCGCGGTAGAACGCGACGAACTCCGGCGTCGGCTCGGGCAGGCTGCCCTCGGGCTGCGGCTCGCCCATCAGCGCCCGCATGATCACCGCGCCCTCACCGCCGCCGAGCGGCGACGAGCCGATGACGGTGAGCGTCCGCACGCGCTCCGGCCGCTCCACCGCGATCAGCTGCCCGAGCAGCCCGCCCGCCGAGTGGCAGACCAGATGCGCGCTGTCCAGCCCGTGCGCGTCCATCACCCGCAGCACGTCGTCCTTGATGTCGTCCCATGTGTACGGATCCCTCTCGAAGTCGATGACGTCGGACATCCCGGTGTCGCGGTGGTCGTAGCGGATCACGCGCCGGCCGCCGGCGGCGAGCCGGCCCACGAACTCGTCCGGCCACAGGATCCCCTGCGACATCGAACCCATCACCAGCACGATCGGCGCGTCGGCCGCGGCCCCGAACTCTTCACTCCAGATGTTTGGCATGGGCTAAAGCATGCTGTGCGGGGCCGCCGGTGCCTTCCGTAGAACTACTGGGCCTTCCGCAGAACCACCAGCCGCGCCAGCTCAGTACGTGAGGTGATGCCGAGCTTCGGATAGATCTTGTACAGGTGGTATTCGACCGTGCGCGGGCTGAGGAACAGCCGGGCGGCGATCTCCTTGCTGGTCGCGCCCTCCGCCACCAGGGTGGCGATGCGCAGTTCCTGCGGGGTGAGCGCGTCCAGCGCCGTGCCCCGCACGTCCGGCGCCACCTCGGGAGCCGGCGGCGCGTCCTTCTCCTGCCGGAGGCTCTCGCCCGCCGCGCGCAGCTCGTCGTGGGCGCGCCGCGCCCACGGGGCGGCTCCCGCCCGCCGGAACGTCTCGTACGCCGCGCGCAGGTGCGCCCTGGCCTCTCCCGGCCGGTGCGTACGGCGCAGCCGCTCGCCCAGCAGCAGTCCCGTCCTGGCCGCCTCGAACGGGTTGGCGTGCAGCCGCGACGCCTCGCCGAGCGCGTCGACGGCCCGGTCGTCGGGCAGGACCAGCCCGCGGCACCGGGCCAGCAGCGCCCGGGACTCGGCCGTCCCCGCGTGGGCCGACCAGCGCTCGTACGCCTCCAGCGCCGCCCGGGCGGCGTCCGCGTCGCCCGCGCCGACGGCGGCCTCGATCCGGTCCGGCGTGCTCCGCCAGACCACGGTCGGATGACCGGCGCCGGGGCCCGCGGCGGCGATCGCGGTGAACCGGTCGTGCGCGGCGGCGAACCGGCCCAGGCACAGGTCGAGCATGGCCAGGGCGTAGGCCGCGAGCCCGGCGCGCAGGCCCACCCGGTGCGGGACGGCGATGGCCAGCGCCTCCCCGGCGTACCGGGCGCAGGGCTTCTCCTCGCCGCGCAGGGCCGCCACGGCCGCGAGGTTGGCCAGGTGCGCGGCCACCGTGTTGACGTATCCGGCCTCGCGGGCCAGCTCCAGGCCCTCCTCCGAGACGGCGCGGCTGTCCGCCAGGCGCCCGGCCAGCCGGTCGGCGGTGGCGACGAACTCCAGCACCACGGGCAGCTGGCCCGTCATCCCGGAGACCCTGGCGACCCGACCGGCCCGCTCGGCCAGCTCGGCGGACAGGTCCACCTCGCCCAGATGGCTGGCCGCCGCCGACGCCCACAGGAACTCGGCCGCCTCGCGCAGCTCACCCGTACGGCCGAGCGCCCGCCTGAGCAGGTCGTGCCCGTCGCCGCCGGCGAGCGTCGCGCCGATGCCGGCGAGCACGTCGCGCAGGAACCCCTCGGGGAAGGCCGCCGCCCGCCGCCCGATGTCGACGATCGCGGCCGTGTCGCCGGCGTACGACGCGGCCTCCGCGGCGTCGGCCAGCATGTCCAGGCTGTCGCCCGCCGACAGGATCCGCACGGCCTCGGCGGCGTCGCCGGAGTTCAGCTCGAACCGCCCCCGCAGCTGGGCGATCTCCATGGTCAGCGCGGCGTCCGTCCCGGCGAACTCACGGGCCTCGGCCAGCAGGGACTCCGCCTGGCCGGGACGCCCGCCGAGCCAGGCGGCCACGGCGGCGTCCTTGAGCCGCCCGGCGCGCACGAGCGGTTCGGGGGTGAGCTCGGCGGCTCTGGTCAGGGCGGTGGCGGCGGCGCCGTATCCGCCCCGGTCCCGGTCACGCTCCGCGGCGAGCGCGAGCGCGGCGGCGACCGGCTCGTCCTGACCGAGCGCGGCCCCGGCCAGGTGCCAGGCCCGCCGGTCCCCGCCGGACAGCTCGGCCAGCGCCGCGTGCGCCTCGCGGCGTCCGGCGGGGGACGCCGTCTCGTGCACCGCCGACCGGATCAGCGGGTGGCGGAACCGCACGTGCGTCCCGGACACGGCGACGAGCCCGGCGGACTCGAGCTCGGGCAGCGCGGCCTCGCCCGCGCCCAGCCGGGCGGCGGCCCGCAGCACCAGGTCGACGTCGCTCTCGACCGCCGCGAGCAGGGCGGTCAGCCGTGCCCCCGCCGACAGTGCGGCCACCCGGTCGCCGAAGAGCTGGGCGCCGCCGGGCAGGGGATCGGGCAGCGGCTCCCGGCCCGCCCGCTGGGCGGGGGTGAGCAGCCGGGCGGTCTCGCGCAGCGCCAGCGGGTTGCCCCCGGTCAGCGCCACGAGGTCGCGCCGGACCTGCGCCGCGAGGGTGAAACCGGCGTCGAGCAGTTCGGCGGCGGCGGGTCCGGCCAGCCCGGCGATCTCCAGCGAGGGCAGGCCCTTCACCGGCATGTCGCCGCGTACGGCCAGGGGCATCGCGATCGGCTCGGTGCCGAGCCGCCTGGCGGCGAACAGCAGGGCGTCGGCCGACGGCCGGTCCAGCCACTGGAAGTCGTCGACGACGCAGATCAGCCCGTCCGGTGCGGCGGCCTCGGCCAGCAGCGACAGCACCCCGGCCGCGAGCAGGAACCGATCGCCGGAACCGGCCGGGGCCAGCCCGAGCGCGCCGCGCACGGCCTCGGCCTGTGGTTCGGGCAGCGCGTCGAGCAGCCCGGTCACCGGCAGCAGCAACTGGTGCAGGGCGGCGAACGCCAGATCGGCCTCCGCCTCCACTCCCGTGGTCCGCAGCACGCGCATGGGGCCGCCCCTGGAGGCCGCCTGGTCGAGCAGCGCCGTCTTGCCGGCGCCCGCCTCGCCGCGCAGCACCAGCGCGCCTCCGGAGCCCTTCCGCGCCCGATCGATCAGGTCGTCGATCGCGGCCGTTTCCACCGATCTGCCGTACAGCACAACCGCAGACTGTATTGCGCGGCGGAGGACGGCCGATTCCCAGCCACCTCTGAGCAACTCTGCACGGGGTATCCAGAAACGATCCAAAATGCCGCTATCGTGGCGGCCCATGATGCGGTTGCGAGTGCTGGGCCTGTCGCGGCTGCGGCGGGCGCTGCTGTCCCGGCTCGACTCCCGGTACGTCTCCAAGCCCGACCACCGGCAGGACCTCAAGGACGCCCTGTGGGAGGTCCAGATGCTCCGCCGGGAGGTCGTGGCGCTGCGCGACGAGGTCGACCGGCTGCGGCGGGCCGCCGTGACGCCCGCGAAGCCGGCCGCGGCGCCCAAGGCGGCCGCCGACCCGAAGGCCGCCGAGGCGCACCGGCTGGCCACCGAGACCGCCGAGGCGGTGGACACGCTGCTGCAGAACGAGATGCGCATCTGGCAGGCGATCGACGACCTGTCGGCGCGGGTGGGCGCTCCCGGACGGGCGGGGTAGCCGGTCGTGCGGGTGCGATGGACACGTGACGCGGAGGTCTGGCGCCTGGTCTTCCTGCTCGACGCGGAGGACGAGACCACGGGAGCCTGCACCGACGGTCACCCGATCGAGCTGCGGACCAACTCCTGCCACGTGCGGACCGGCGCCGCCGGCGCGTCCCCGCATCCCGACCTGCTCGCGGTCGCCGCGTGGACCGTCGTCGCGCCGTGGACGAGGCGGCGGGTGACCTTCGACCGGCCGATCTCCCCGGGGCTCGCCGAGGCGCTGCGTACGGGGTGGGGCGTGGACGCCGGGCCGGTCGGGGCGGATCCGCGGACGGGAGGCCGGCTGGCGATCTCCTACAGCGGGGGCGCGGACTCGATGGCGGTGGCCACGATGTTCCCCGACGCGCCGTTCGTGCACTTCCAGCGGGTGAGCCACCCCCGGGTGCCCAACCGGTGGACGCACTACCGCTCGGAGGTGCTGGCGCAGCTCGTCCACAAGACCGGGCGGGAGGCGCACGTCGTCCAGTCGGACCTCGAGTTCGTGCTGAGCCGGCCCCGGCCCGGGTTCCCCGAGCACCAGGCGGTGACGGCGGGCGCGCTGCTGCTGGCCGACGACCTCGACCTCGGCGGTGTCGCCTTCGGCCACGAACTGGGGTCGCGCTGGCTGGGCGGTGAGCGGTACACCCACCGCTACAGCCCGGACAACCCCATGTGGGCGGCCGACGGCCCGTGGGGCCGGCTGTACGCCGCGGCCGGGCTCGCGATGGTCCTCCCGGCCGGCGGCCTCAGCGAGCCCGTGACCATGCGGATGGCGATGGAGTCCGACCTCGCGCATCTGGTCCGCTGGTGCCTGCGCGGCGACCTGGACGGTCCCTGCGCCACGTGCTCCAAGTGCCTGCGCAAGGAGCTGATCCTGGCGGCCGTGGAGCGGCGGCCGCTGAACACGCCGATCACGTCCGCGATGCCCGCCGCGCGCAAGTGGCAGGAGCCGCCGCCGTACGGTGGCCAGGAGACCATCGAATACGGGTGCGCGCACGTCCCGGGCATCGAGGAGACCCCCTTCGCCAGGGCGGCGGAGTTCCTCGGGGCGACCCCGGAGTCCGTACGGTGGCTGGAGCACTGTTATCCGCCCGCGCTCCGGGAGATCCCGGAGCCCTGGCGCGCCCGGGTCGAGGCGTACGTCGGTGAGCACATCGGGCTGATGACGGAGGACGAGGCGCGCCGGGTGGAGACGTGGGGGGAACGATGAAGATCTACCTGTCGGTGGACATGGAGGGGGTCACCGGGCTGACCGACCCCGAGGAGATGCACCTCGGGGGCCGGGGGTACGAGCGGGGCTGCGAGCTGATGACCGGGGACGCCAACGCGGTCGTCCAGGGCGCCTTCGACGCGGGCGCCGCGTCCGTGCTGGTGAACGACGCGCACGGATCCACCAAGAACCTCAGGATCGACCTGCTGGACGAGCGGGCCACCCTGGTCAGGGGCCCGGGCAAGCCGCACCGCATGGGGCAGGGCCTGGCGCCCGACATGGCCGCCGCCTGCTTCGCGGGCTACCACGCGCGCGCGGGCGTGCCGCACGGGGTGCTCAACCACACGTGGATGGGCAAGGAGATCCACAACGTCTACCTGAACGGCGAGATCTGCGGCGAGACCCGGCTCGTGGCGGGCTTCGCGGGCTCGATGGGCGTGCCGGTCGCGCTCGTCACCGGCGACGAGGCGGTGTGCGAGGAGGCCGGGGAACTGCTCGGCGACGTCGAGACGGTGGCCGTGAAGAAGGGCATCGACAAGTTCTCCGCCGAGCTGCTGCCCCCGGCGGTCGCCTGGCGGCGCATCCGCGAGGCCACGGCGCGCGCCCTGGGCCGGCTGCCGGACTTCCGGCCCTACGTGGTCGAGCCGCCGTACACGCTGGGCGTGGAGTGGAACTCCACCGCCATCGCCGCGGCCTGCTCGATCGTGCCCGGCGTGCGGCTCGCCGGGCCCCGGCACACCGAGTTCAGCACGGACGACTACCACGAGATCATGGCGTTGTTCGGTATCTTTTCCATGATCGGCGGTCAGGTGGCCTGCGGCAGCGGCCGGTACGGCTGACGCCGGATTTCCCCCGGATCCGGTTTCCCCCGAGAAGAAAGAGCAGGCAGGGTGGGCAGTGACGGCGTGACCCGTGACCGTACGGGGGCGCTGACACGGCGCGCCTTCCTGGTGGGGGTCGGCGCGGCCGGAGGCGCCGGGGCGATGTACGCCGCCATGGGCGCCCTCGGGCTCGCGCCGGACCATCAGCCGAAGGACTACACGCCGCCGAGCCGCTCCGACTTCGCGCTGAGCGGCAGGGGCGCCGGGTCGGTGGTGATCCTCGGCGCGGGGATCGCCGGCCTGGCCACCGCCTACGAGCTCGGCAAGGCGGGGTACGACTGCACGATCCTGGAGGCCAGGGACCGGGTCGGCGGGCGCAGTGTCACGCTGCGCGGCGGCGACCGGCTGCCCGAGCTGTCCGGTGAGACGCAGGAGGCGAGGTTCGGGGAGGGCGTCTACTTCAACGCCGGGCCGGCCCGGATCGCCCAGTGGATGGTCACCCTCGACTACTGCCGCGAGCTGGGCGTCCCCATCGAGTTGTTCGTCAACGAGAACTCCGGCGCCTACGTCTACAACCACGGGATGAAGGCTCCGGTGCGGGCCCGCACCGCGCGTGCCGACACCTACGGCTACATCAGCGAGCTGCTGGCCAAGGCCACGAGGACCGGCGCGCTGGACCGGCGGCTGTCGGCGGCGGACAAGGACCGCCTGCTCCACTTCCTGTCGGAGTTCGGCGACATCGGCAAGCGCTACGTCTACGCGGGGTCGGAGCGCAGGGGCTTCGCGACCTACCCCGGCGCCGGCGCGGGGGTGCCGCTCGGCGGCCCGCCGGCCCTGTCGGAGGTGCTCGGCTACGGACTCGGCCGCTCGATCGCGTTCCCGTTCGGCTTCGAGCAGGCCATGCCGATGTTCCAGCCGGTCGGCGGCATGGACGCCATCGCGGTCGCGCTGGCCGGCGCCGTCGGCCGCGACCGCATCCGCACCTCGGTCGAGGTGAAGAAGGTCACCAACCTGCCCGACGGCGTGGAGGTCGAGCACACGGGCGGTCGCACCCGCGCGGACTACTGCGTCGCGGCCCTGCCGCCGCACGTGCTCGCGCGGATCCCCGGCAACCTGGACGCCCGCGTCGTCGCCGCCCTGCGCACGCCCACCCCCGTGTCGGCCGGGAAGATCGGGCTGGAGTACCGCCGCCGCTGGTGGGAGACCGACGACCGCATCTACGGCGGCATCACCGAGACCGACCTGGACATCGCTCACATCTGGTACCCCTCGTACGGTTTCCACGGCACGCGCGGGCTGGTGGTCGGCTACTACAACCTCGACGAGGACGCCGACGCGTACGGCCGCCTCACCCACGCCGAGCGGCAGCGGCGGGCGCTCACGCAGGGCAAGAAGATCCACGGCGAGAAGTACCGGTCGGAGCTGCTGTCCAGCGTCTCGATCGCCTGGCAGCGGCAGCCGTACATCGAGGGCGCGTGGGTCGCCTGGCCCTCCTACGAGGGCGCCTTCGCACTCCTGCAGGAACCGGCCGGCCGGGTGTACTTCGCGGGCGACTGGCTCACCCATCTCATCGCCTGGCAGGCGGGGGCACTGGAGTCGGCCCGTAAGGTGGTCACCCGACTGCACGAGCGCGCCGTCAAGGAGGGCTGAATGCCGCTCGAATGGGTTCCCGCGTCCGACCGGCCGGACCTGCTCGCCGAGCCGGTCGCCAAGGCCGTCGCCTCTCTCGGCGTGAAGGTGGAGGTCGCCGGGATCGATCCCGCGCTCTCCGACACCGCCGCCTTCTGCGAGCGGTACGGCGTGGCGATGGAGGACTCGGCCAACTGCGTCATCGTCGCCGCGAAGCGGGGCGGGGAGACGCGGTACGCCGCCGTCATGGTGCTCGCCACCGGGCGGGCCGACATCAACGGGATCGTGCGCCGTCATCTGGACGCGCGGAAGGCGTCGTTCGCCCCGCAGGCGGAGGCCGTCGAGCTGACCGGGATGGAGTACGGCGGCATCACCCCGATCGGGCTGCCCGAGGGCTGGCCGGTGCTCGTTGACGAAAACGTGACCCGGCGGCCGTTCGTCGTGATCGGCAGCGGCGTCCGCCGCTCCAAGCTGGCGCTTTCCGGCGAGGCGCTGGTCGCGGCGACCCGGGGGGAGGTCCTCGCGCTCACCGTTTGACCGTCCGGTTGGAACCCCTTTGCGTCCCTCCTCCGTTGTGCGGAGCGGAGATGTGGCGCGATGGTTCACTCATGGGCGTTCTTTTAGTCGGTATGGTGCTTAGGCGATGAATCAGGACGACCGACTGGGCCCGTACCGGCTGCTGAGGCGGCTCGGTGAGGGCGGCATGGGCGTGGTTCACCTCGCCCTCGACCCGCAGGGCAGGCAGGTGGCCGTCAAGGTCCTGCGCTCGGAGGTGGCGGGCGACGACGTCGCGCGCAGACGTCTGTCGCGCGAGGTCGAGACCATGCGGCGGGTGCGCGGGCCGAACATCGCGGAGGTCGTGGACGCCGACGTCACCGGGCGCAGGCCGTACATCGTCACCCGCTACGTGCCGGGACGGCCGCTCGACGAGGTCGTCAAGAACGACGGGCCGCTGCCCCTCGGCGCCCTGCTCAAGGTGGCCGTCGGGGTGGCTCAGGCCCTCGCCGCCGTGCACGCCGCGGGGGTCATCCACCGCGACCTGAAGCCGGGCAACGTGCTGATGCTGGACGGCCAGCCGGTGCTGATCGACTTCGGCATCGCCCAGGCGGTCGACGCCACCCGGCTCACCCAGACCGGCATGTTCATCGGCACGCCCGGCTACCTCGCCCCGGAGATCATCGAGGGCCACGAGGCCGGGCCGCAGGTGGACGTGCACGCGTGGGCGGGCACCGTGCTCTACGCCGCCACCGGCCAGCCGCCGTTCGGCAAGGGCACGCTGGAGATGATCTTCTTCAACATCACCTCCGGCCGGGCCAACGTCGATGCGGCCCCCGCGCCGATCCAGCCGATGCTGCGCGCCGCGTTCAACCGCGACCCGGCCAGGCGGCCGACGGCGGCCGAGCTCGTGCGGCAGCTCGCGCGGCTCATGCCTCAGACTCCGGGCGGCAGGCCCCGGGTGCCCGACGAGATCACCACGGTGCCCAACGTCGACGACACGAGCGGCCAGCAGGTGCCCGGCTTCGGCTCTCCGGGCGGTCCGCCCACCGGTGGCGCACCGGTGGCGGGCCCGAACGTCCCGGGCCGGCCCGTCGCCGGCGGGCCGTCCACCGGGTCGCCGGTGCCGCCGGTCACTCCGCCGGTGGCCCCCGTGGCGACGCCGCCGGTCACCCCGTCCCCGGCGGGCGGCCGGGCCGAGGAGTTCGTCTCGCTGCTGCGCGAGACGCCCCAGGGCGGCCAGCCCGGCGACCCTTTCCCGACCGTACGGGTGACCGGAGAGGACCTGCGCAGGGCGGGCCTCGGGCCGTCCGCGCCGCCCGAGAGCCCGGCACAGGGCCAGGTGCATGGCCAGGCACATGGTCCGGCTCAGGGCCCCGCGGAGGGCGACATCCCGACCCGGATGCCCCCGCCCCGCACCACCGGCCCGTCCGCGTTCCCGGGCGCTCCCGGCGCCGGCCCGGCTCCCGGCACCGGCCCCGGCGGGCCGCCCGGGCCGCCGCGCGCCCAGCCGGACGAGTGGCCGACGCCGATGCTGCGCCCGGAGGGTGACATCCCCACGCGCCGGGTGACCTCCGAGGAGGTGCGCCAGGCCGTCACCGGCGAGGCGATGGGACCGCGCGGCACGGCGTCCCCTCAGCAGGGGGCCGGCGAGCACGGGGACGCGGCGGCGCGTGAGCGGGCCCTGTTCGGGAGCGTGCCGGAGATCTACGAGCGGACGCCGCACATCCACCAGCCGAACCCCGCGCCGTTCATGCCGACGGTGCGGGTGCCGCCGCCGACCGTGCCGCCCATGCCGTTCCCGTCCGGGGGCCTGCTGCAGCGCTCGAAGGCGTACGGCGTGACGAGCGCGCTGCTGCTCGTCGTGATGACGTCTGCCGCGGTCATTGCGCCGCTGCTGGTGTGCCTGGTGGCCGTGCCGGTCGCTGTGCTGCTGCGGGCCGCCGACATGGCCCAGCCGCACCTCAACTCCCGCCGCCCGGCCGGTGCCGCGGCGGCCGACGTGCTGCGCGTGCTGAGCCGGCCCGCGGAGCTCGTCAAGTCGATCGGCGTCACGATCGCGCTCGTGCCGTACGCGCTGGTCCTCGGGCTGCCGGTGACGCTGCTGCTCACCGTCCTGCTCGGCGGCACGCCCACGCTCCGGATCGCGGCGCTGAGCTGGGGGACCGCGACGGCGCTGTGGACGATTTGCGCCGGGCCCGGAGTGGTCGGCCCGGGCAGGCAGATGCGGCGGACGCTCGCCTCGCTGGTGCCCGGCGCGGGAGCGGCCAAGGGCCTCGCCTGGGGGATCGGCGCACTCGCGGCGCTGACGGCGGCGATCGCACTCTCCAGCCTCCTGGGTAAACAGACAGCAGGGCACTTCTGGGGCCCGATCGACGTTTGGTCAATACAGGAACGGCTGGAAGACCTGCGTAACCAGGCGGGGAATGGGTGACGGGGGACGACATGTCGGCTACTGAGGCTCCCGAGAGGATCGGGCCCTACCGGCTGCTGCGGCAGCTCGGCGAGGGCGGCATGGGGGTGGTCCATCTCGGCCTGGACACGGAGGGGCGCGAGGTCGCGGTCAAGGTCCTGCACCCGCACGTCGCGACCGACCTCAAGGCCCGTGACCGGCTCACCCGCGAGGTCGAGACCATGCGGCGGGTGCGCAGCAAGCGCGTCGCCGAGGTGCTCGACGCCGACCTGACCGGCGCCGCGCCGTACATCGTGACGCGGTACGCCCCCGGGCGGACGTTGGAGCAGACGGTGCTGGAGGACGGGCCGCTCTCCGACGACGGCGTGATCCGGCTCGCGGTGGGCCTGTGCGAGGCCCTGGTCGCCATCCACGCGGCCGAGGTCATCCACCGCGACCTCAAGCCGGCCAACGTGATGCTCGTGGACGGCGAGCCGCTGGTGATCGACTTCGGCATCGCCCATCTGGTCAACGCCACGCGGCTGACCCAGACCGGGATGTTCGTCGGCACGCCCGGCTACCTCGCCCCGGAGATCATCCGGGACACCGAGATCACCCAGGCCGCCGACGTGCACGCGCTGGCGGCCACGGTCTTCTTCGCGGCCACCGGCAAGGCGCCGTTCGGCTCGGGCACGTTCGAGTCGGTCTGTTACAACATCCTCGAAGGCAAGGCGCAGGTGGACCTCGCGCCGGCCTGGCTGCGGGGCTGGCTGCGCCTCGCCCTGGCGCCCGACGCCTCGTCGCGTCCCGGCGCCGCGTCGCTGCTGCGGCACAGTCGCTCGCTCGACCCCTCGGTCACCGTGCTGCAGGAAAGCGCCCAGACGCCGCGTGACGGCGGGACGCGCATCCTCGACGGCACGCGGGTGCTCGACGATGCGGCGCGGACGGACGCGGGCGGCCGGGTGAACGGAGGCGGCGCGAGCCGGACCGGCAGGCTGCCGGCCAACGAGGACAGCTACTCCGACCTACTGCCGCCGGTGAACTACGTGGAGCCGGAACGGCCCCGCCGGGAGCCCCGGGCGCCCAGGCAGCGCCGCCCGGTGTCCGCGCCGCCGCCGGCGCATCCACAGGCCCCGCCGTACGGGCAGGGGGGCCCGCCCCCGCCGCCGTACCAGCCCGCGGTGTATCCGCCGCCGCCGTATCCCGACCAGCGGGTGGCCGGCTATCCGGAGCCCCGGGTCGCGCCGCCGGCGGCTCCCGCCGCGCCGTACGAACCCGAGCGGAAGCGGGCCCCCTACCGGGCGCCGCATCCGGTGCTCGCGGCCCTGCTGCTGGCCACGCTCGTGGCGCTGGCCTGCCTGCTGCCGGTCGTGGTGGGCCTGTTCGCCGTCGTGGCGGCGCTGTGCCTGCGGGTGGGGCAGTACCTGCTCGGCGACCTCGCCGACCGCCGGGCCGCGCGGGGCGCGAGCGGGACCGACCCGCTCCTCGCGGTGCTCGGCACGCCGTGGGCGCTGATCAAGGCCGGACTGGCGACGGTGGTCCAGGTGCCGCTGGCCGCGATGTTCGCGATGTGCGTGTGGGGCGGCTTCCACTACCTCGGCGGCGTCAGGCCCGACCCCGCCGCCGCGTACGCCGCGGGAGCCTTCGTGGCAGGGCTGTTCCTCCTGCCCGGGGGGAAGGCTCCCCGCAAGGCCGTGTCCCGGACGCTGAGCACGGTGATCCGGAGCCCCGGAGCGGGAATGATCGTGACGATCGCGGTCGGCACGGTCGCGCTGTTCGCGGTCATGACGGCGCTGTCCGCGGACGCCTCCTGGGTCCCCTGGCGGCCGCCGTCCGTGGCGGTGGACCACATCGTCGCGGATCTCAAGCAGAGGGGCCAGGACACGGTCGTCAACCTGATCGGCGGCGTGGTCGGGGACTTCATGGACAGGATCGGCCTGCGTTTCCTGACCTTCTGGACCTGACCTGCCCCGATCCCGACAGCGACGCGGGGGAGACACAACTTGGGTACTCAGGAACGGCTTGGTCCCTATCGTCTGGTCTCCGCGCTCGGCGCCGGGGGGTTCGGCGAGGTCCATCTCGCGCTCGACCCCGACGGGCGTACGGTCGCCGTGAAGGTCCTGCATCCCCATGTCGCCTCGGACGGCTTCGCGATCGCCCGTCTCGCCCGCGAGGTGGAGACGATGCGGCGGGTCCGCGGGGCGCACGTCGCCGAGGTGCTGGACGCCTCGCTGTCGGGGGAGCGGCCCTACATCGTCACGCGGTACGTGCAGGGCAGGCCGCTCAGCACGGTCGTGGCCAAGGACGGTCCCGTCGCCGGGGCCGGCCTGCTGCGGCTCGCGCTGGGGCTGGCGGAGGCACTGGAGTCCATCCACGCGGCCGGTGTCGTGCACCGCGACCTCAAGCCGGCCAACGTGATCGTCTCCGAGGGCGAGCCGTACGTGATCGACTTCGGCATCGCCTGCGCGCTGGAGTCGGCCTCGGTCACCGCGTCGGGCGCGGTCGCCGGGACGCCCGGCTACCTGGCCCCCGAGGTGCTGGAGGGCCGGGACGCCGGGCCGGAGGCCGACGTGTTCGCCTGGGGGGCGACGCTGGCCTTCGCCGCGTCGGGGCGGCAGCCGTACGGGACGGGGCCGGCCGCGGCGATCGCCTACCGGGTCGTCCACCGCGAGCCCGACCTGTCGGGCGTGCCGTCCTGGCTCGTCCCGATCCTGGAGCGGTGCCTGAGCACCGGCCCGGCGGACCGGCCGGCGACGGAGGAGCTGACCGGGCTCCTCAAGGAGGCGGCGCCGGAGCTGGACGGGATCGAGCCGGCGCGTCCCGCGCTGTCCGAGGCGCCGACCCAGGAGTGGCGGCCGGGTGACCGGCGGCCCGGTGGTGAGCGGCAGGGTGATCGCGGGCCTTCCCGGCGTCCCCGGCGGGGAGAGGTGGACGACGCGCGTGCCGCGCGGCGGGAGAGGCTGCACCGCCGCTGGGTGATCGGCTCCGCGGTGGTCGTCGGTCTTTTCGCCGCCGCCGCCCGCGCCAACCTGCCCGAGGTGTCGCTTCTCCTGCTGGTGCTCTACGGCATCGGCCTGCTGGTGGACGCGGGGTTCGGGCTGATGGGGAACTCCCGGCGGCGGCTCGTGGTGGACCTCGCGGGCGGCGCCGGGGCCGTCGCGGTGTGGGCGCTGCTGTCCGCGTTGTTCAGCACGGCGACGCTCCTCATGGCCGTCGGGACCGTCCTGTTCCTGCTCGTCATGCTCGTGTTCGCGAGTTGAACCCCGCTGACGCCCTTTCCGTCCCGGGACGCGACCGAGATCCTTGATGTCCGCGTCGTGCGAAGATGTCGAAATGCTGTCCCGAGTAGCGCTCGCCGCGGCGACGGCCGCCGCGGCGTTCCTGACCATCCCCCAGGCCGAGGCCGCCGCGGCCACGCCGGTGATCCGTTACGCGGGTCTCGGGTCCTGCCTTCAGCCGGACGGCGGCCGGCAGCCGTGCGGCCCGTTGAAGCTCTGGCTGAGCGACGGCCGCGTCGTCGCGCTCCCCGGCGCGCGCAGGACCGTGGCGCCCGGCGAGTACACCGTCGCCGCCGTCGTCGCGGTCTCCCAGGACGGCGCCCGGGCCGCGTACTTCGCGGGCAAGGACGGCGTGCTCACGATCTGGGAGGCGGCCACCGGCAGGGCGCGCGAGATCCCCGCGGTGACGTGGCCGGACGACCTCCGGATGAACGCGCTGACCCTCGCCCCGGGCGGCCGGTTCGTCGGCATGCGCGGCGTGAACGCCGCCGAGTGGGAGATCGAGCGGGTCGTGGACACGGCCGGCGGAAAGGTCTTCACGCTGCCGAGGGGATACCAGTCCTGGGATTTCAGCCCGGACGGGAAGCGCATGATGGCCGGTGACAACCGGACGGCCGTGCTCTACGCCACCGGCACGTGGTCGGTGAAGTTGCGGCGCTCCGTCTACATGCGGGGCGACCTCGCCCGTGACGGCGTCACGGTGGCCTCGCCGAAGTGGACGAAGACCGGCGGCACCGTCAAGAACGTAATCCTCACCCGCAACCTGGCCACGGCGAAGAAGAGCAGCATCCCCATCCGGCTTCACACGGGCGAGGAGGCCCTGAAGGCACGCTGGGACAGGGCGGGCCACCTCGACGTCCTGACCCGGTCCGACCGCACCGTGCACGGTGACCTGCGCAGGACGCACACCTGGTATCGGGTGGACCGCGCCACGCACCAGTTGCGCCGGCTCGACTCCTTCGTCATCCCGTCCTCGGTGGGGGGCTACGTCCTCGCCGGCTGACGGCTCGGCCGGCCGGAGGGGTACACCCGTCCGTCACCGGGGCCGGGTGAGCGGCGTGGTGCCCAGTTGGGCGTGGATCCGGGCGGCCTCCTCGGTCTCGCCCAGGATTTCGAGCGACCTGGCCTCGTCGAAGGCGATGCCCAGACGGCGAGCGGCGGCCAGAGCGCGTCCGGCGGCCCGCCGGGCCCTCCGCCGCCGCCCCGCCGCCTCGTGCGTCAGCGCCGCGGCCCAGCCCATGCGGGGCGCGGCCGACGGGGTACGGCGAGCCAGCCGGGACATGTGACGCAGCACCCTCCGGACGGCCGGGTCGTCCGCCTCCAGCGCCCAGAGCACCTCGGCCAGCCCCGCCCACGCCTCGAGGGTGCCCCTGAGCGGCATGTCCGGCCGGTCCGCCGTACGCAGTGCGTCGTCCAGGGCCGGGCGGGCGGCGGGCGCGTCGTCGCCGAGCAGGTGGAACCGGGCCTGCGCGACGCCGAGCCGCAGCCGCTGGATCGCCGGGATCTTGGCCCCGGCCCGGGCGAAGTGGTCCTCGCCGAGCACGGGCAACGCCCGTGTCGCCTCCTCGGCGGCCTTGAGGACCGCGCTCACGTCGGCGGGGTCACGGTCGGCGAGCCGCAGCAGGGCCTCCGCCTGCCCGGTCAGGCCCCAGTAACCGGACAGGGTCTCGCCCATCCGCGCGACCGACGTCTCGGCCACCGCCGCCATCAGCGGCGCGGCGGCCGCGTAGCACCCCCGCTGGATCTCCAGATCGGCGAGCAGCCCGAGGCAGTGCTCCGCGAGGCGGGGATCGGCGGGGTGCCGTCGGGCCAGCGTGAGGGCCCGCCGCGCGGCGGTGAACCGTCCCTCGGCCGTGAGCCGCAGTCCGCGCGCGAGACGGGCGCGGGAGACCGCCACCGGGTCCGGCACCGCGGCGATCTGCTCGTCGGCCAGGCGGCCGTAGTGCCGGGCCGCCGCCTCGGACCCGGCGAGGGCGGCCACGACGGCGAAGTTGGCGTACGCCTCGGCGCGTTCGACCGGACCGCCCGCCCGCTCCGCCGCGTCGAGGTGACGCACCACGCTGAGCAGCATCGTGTCCTGCTCCTGCCGGTGATAGCCGAGCTCGGCGAGGACGGACAGGGTGTGCGCGGCCTCGGCGGCGAGTTCGCGCGCCGGTCTCCGCCGGGCGCGTCCGCTGAGCGGAGTGGTGCGGCGGACCGCCTGCCGCGCCAGTCCTCCGGCCACCGCGCTCGACTTTCCGGGCAAGGACGACGGCAGCGGCCGGTCGGCGACCGACAGCGCTCTCCTGAAGGCCGCCAGGCTCTCCGCGCCGCGCTCGAACTGGAAGTGCGCCGTCCCCGCGAGCCGGTGCCACCGTGCCGACGCCGCCCGGTCCTCCGGCCGTACGGCCGCGATCATGTCGGAGGCCACGGACAACGCCTCGGCGTAGCGGTGCCTGCGCAGGCACAGCGTCCAGTAGCTCTCCGCGAAGGCCGCCCGATCCGGGTCGGTCAGCCGGTGGACCGCATGACGCCAGGCCTGCCGGATGTCGTCGATCTCCGATTCGAGCTCGTGGAGCACGGACGGGTCGGCGTGATCGCGGAGCCTGGCCGCCCGGTCCCGGAGAAAGCGGGCGTACCAGGCGGCGTGGCGGGCCCGGGGCGACTCGTCGGCGAGGTGTGCGACCGCGTACTGCCGTACGAGCTCGTGGACGCGGTGCCGGCCGTCGTGGTCGCGGCGCACCAGTGAGTGATCGACGAGCCTCGCGATGACCAGGGCGGTGGTGTCCGCGACCTCGATCCCGGCGGGAAGCGTGAACCCGCCGGCGAACACCGAGACGGCGGCCAGGACCCGCTGCTCCACGGCGGTGAGAAGCCGCCAGGAGGTGTCGAAGACCTGTCTCATGCTGGCATGCCGGGTGGCGGCCGCCGGTTGCGGATGCACCAGGAGATCCGCCGGGGCATGGGCGGTGCGGGGCGCGGGACCGGCAGGGTCGAGGTGCTCCGCGATCTCCTCGCAGGTCATCGCCCGGGTCAGCGTCGCGGCCAGCTCGACGGCGAGGGGCAGCCCGCCGACCGCCCGGCAGACGCGGTCGAGTGAGTGCGTGTCCGGGGCGATGTCCGGCACCAGGGTTCTGGCACGTTCCAGCAACAGCGCTCGCGCCGGGGCGCCGCACAGCGCGGGCACCTCGTGGACGTGCTCGGCGCAGATGCCCATCCTGCGCCGTGAGGTCGCCAGGATCCGTACGGCGGGCGCGGCCGCCAGGATCGCCCCGGCCAGCGGCGCCACGCTGGGCAGGTGCTCCAGGTTGTCCAGCACCAGGACCAGGTTGCGGCGGCGTACGGCGGCGAGCAGCAGATCGCGGGCGGGTCTCGGCGGCGTCAGGTCGACGCCGGCGGCCTCCGCCAGGGTCGTCGCGACGACGTCCACCTCGCCGTCCATCTCGCCGTCCATCTCGCCGTCCGCTTCGCCTGCGGCCGCCCGCGCCGTGGAATGGTGCGGCCGCACCGAGGCGAACGAGACGAACAGCACCTCCTCGTCGAGTCGTTCGGCGACGGCGATGGCGAGCCGCGTCTTGCCCACGCCGCCCGGGCCGGTCAGCGTGAGCAGCCGCACCTTCCGGTCCCGCAGCTTCGCGCAGACGTTCTCGATCTCGGCCTCGCGGCCGATCAACCGGGTCAGCGGCCGGGGCAGCCGCCGCGTGGCCGTACCACCACCCGGCGGACCCTCGCGGGGCGGCGCGGCGGCCCGCGCGCCGCGAGCCGGGGGAGCCGGGCGAGCCGGGGAAGCCGGCGGCCCGCCGAGCGCGATCCGCTGCCGGAGCGCCTGGGTGCGGGGATCGGGCGCGACGCCGAGTTCGCGGTCCAGACTCCGGCGGCATGCCTCGTACTGCGCCAGGGCGCCCGCCCGGTTGCCCGTGGCCGACATGACCTCGATGATCAGCTGGTGGGCGCTCTCGTCCAGCCCGTCGACGGCGAGGACCCGGCGCGCCAGCCGTACGGCGCCGTCGCGGTCCCCCCGGTTCCAGGCCGCCCGTGCCCGCTCGCCGAGCGCCTGCGCCGCGGCGTGCCCGGCCTGCCGCCGGCGTTCGGCGACCCAGTCGTCGAAGGCGGGGGCGTCCGCGACCACGAGGTCGTCCAGGAAGCCGCCGCGGTAGTCCGTGGGCACCGATCCTTTCTCGACCAGGTCCTCCCAATCCAGCGAGTACGGACGGTCGCGGTCGAAGGCGACGTGGGTCCGGTCGACGACCAGGTGGCTCCCCGCGGCCCGGCGCAGTTCCACCAGGGCGAGCCGGAGGCTTGCGCGTGCGTTCGCCTCCGCGCGGTCTCCCCACAGCAGCCCGGCGAGGGCCGATCTCGTCCGCGATGTGCCCTCCACCGCCAGGTAGAACAACAGGGCCTTCGCCTTCGCCGATCGCACGGGCACGGCGGAGCCGTCCCCGGCTGTCAGAGACGGGGTTTTGAGCACGCGCACATGCAACTCGTCCATCCCACGACCCCCGTCGGCGTGACCCCGTGCGAGTGGCCTGATCGTATATGCGTTTCAAGGTCACTTATAGGGACCAATACCGAAAAAGGCGGCTGATTCGCATCGCGAGTGAACGGCGAGTGCGGAAAGCGGCGATGTATTTCACCGCAATCCATCGAGTAACAGCTAGGAGAACCAGTTGGCGCCGAGCTCCTGAATCGTCCTGCCCCCCCCTTGGGCACCAGCAGCGCCTCGCTCAGCACCTGGTTGACGTGCTTGGGGTGGTTGACCATACCGAACAGGAAAAACGAGCCGCCGTCCGCGGTGCGGAAACCGAAGACCGACCCGTGGCCGGCGAACGCGACGTACGCGCCCTTGTACACCTTCGGGAACACCTTGCGGCTGTAGCTGTCCCCGGCCAGGCGGTAGCCGGAGGCCCCCTCCTTCTTCTCGTTGTTCCAGAAGTTCAGGTATTCCTCGGTCACCGCGTGCGCCACCGGTTGCGTTCGAGCACGGCCTCGTGCATCGCCGCCTCGACGAACAGCGCGTCGACACGGTCGTTCCGCCGCCACCACTTGCGCGCGCGGAGCGTCGCGTTGTACCTGCGCACCCACTCCCGCAGCGCCCGCCTCGCCTCGGGGGCGGTGAGACCCGCCGCCGCGGCGGAAGGAGTGGGCGAGGCGTCCGGCGAAGCGGGCGGCGACGTGACCACGGCAGGCGTCGGCGCGCCGGCCGTCCGGGCGACCGGCCGGGGGACCACACCACAGCCGGACACGCTTGCTACGAGAGCGACGATCAGCAGCGTTGCGCGCACTCGCGCGGGACTCCCGGGGCCGGCGGTCAAACGACCATGAACATATCGGACATCCGAGCACGGCTTCACGGTCTCCGGCGTCGCCGGGCGGAGCTAGGGACGCAGTTCCAGCGAGATGTGCGGGGACAGCGCGCGGAGGAAGTCGGCGGCATCGAAGATCTCGCCGGCGGCGGCGACGCCGTCGGTCCTGGTCCGTCCGGTGAGGATGCGGCCGACCGCCTCCACCGCGAGCGGCGCGGTGACGGCGTAGATGTCCTGCCCGCTCGCCACGGCGCGCCGTTCGGCCCCGCCGCGGC
The DNA here is from genome assembly GCF_039649665.1 of Microbispora sp. ZYX-F-249. Taxonomy (NCBI): domain Bacteria; kingdom Bacillati; phylum Actinomycetota; class Actinomycetes; order Streptosporangiales; family Streptosporangiaceae; genus Microbispora; species Microbispora maris. The sequence continues at coordinate 107,112 of NZ_JBDJAW010000003.1, forward strand.
GCACGACGACGTCGACGAGGAAGGTCTGCGCGGACCGCCCGTGCCGGTCGACGGGGGCGGGCGCGGGTGTGTCCGGGGCCGACAAATCCCTGGCCGCCTCGACCGTCATGTAGGTGCGCACGTCGGGGATGGACAGGTGGCTGGGAATGGTGACGACGTCGGCCATCGTGAACTCCCCGATGACGGCCCGAGGCCCCATCGGGCCGGGGAAGGGCCACTCCAGGGTCGGCAGGTCGTCCTGGTGATACTCCAACCGGCCGTTCCGGTAACGGACGCGCCGGCCGGCGCGCCGCTGCCCGGAGACCGTGCCCGAGGCGCGTGTCCCGGCGGTGGGGTGCCAACTGCTCAGCCCGTACGCGACGTGCGCCTCGTCGGCCGTGCTCCAGTCGCCCATCGCGGCGGTCGCCAGCAGGTCGCCGAGGCCGCCGTAGAACGCCATCGCGGGGACGACCACCGCTCCCGCGGCACGGGCGCGGTCCGTGAAGTGCCGGAAGGTGTCGGCGTTGGCCTCGATCTCGGCCGCCACGTCCACGTACGGGATCCCCGCGCGCAGTGCCGCCTCGATGACGGGCGCGGCCGTCGTGGCGAAGGGGCCGGCACAGTTGATCACCGCCGCCGCGCCGGCCAGCGCGCGGTCGAGCGAGGCGGGGTCGTCGACCGACGCCGGGCGGGCCTCCAGCCCGAATTCGGCCGCCGGCTTCGTCAGCTTGTCGGCGTCGCGCCCGGACGGAACCGGCACGAACCCGCGCTCGATCAGCTCTGCCACCACGAACCGCCCGGTGTGCCCGTACGCGCCGAACACCGCCACCGTGAGCCCCGATTCCATGGGGTTCTCCTTCTGTCCCGATCGTCTGCCGCGATCTGTTGTGAACATCCTGGCGATCACCGGCATCCGACCGTGAGTGTCCGGAACGCCATCACCCGTACAATTTCGGACGTGATCACTGTCGCGCTGGCCGTCACCGACGGAATGCTGCATTTCGAGCTGTCCTTGGCGTACGAGGTCTTCGGGACCGATCCCGGCTTGGCCGATCCCTGGTACGGCCTCGTCGTCTGCGGGCCGGGCGCCGTGCGGGCCGGGCGGTTCCTGCTGGAGCCCGACCACGGTCTCGACCGGCTGCGGCAGGCCCACACCGTGATCGTCCCGGGGTGGGCGGACGTCGACGTCGCTCCGCCCGCCGATCTGGTCGACGCGGTGCGCGCGGCCCACGAGGCGGGCGCACGTGTGGCCTCCCTCTGCACGGGCGCGTTCGTGCTGGCCGCCGCCGGCCTGCTGGACGGAAAGCGGGCGACCACGCACTGGGCGCACACCCGCGATCTGGCCACCCGCTATCCCCACGTGCAGGTGGACCCGGACGTCCTGTACGTGGATTGCGGCAGCGTGCTCACCTCCGCCGGCAAGGCCGCGGCCATGGACCTGTGCCTGCACCTCGTCCGCCTCGACCACGGTTCGTCGGTCGCCAACGCGGTCGCCCGCCGCCTGGTCGTGCCGCCGCACCGGGACGGCGGCCAGTCGCAGTTCGTCACCACGCCGGTGCCGGCTCCGGGCAACCACCCGCTCGCCGACCTTCTCCCCTGGGTGATCGAACGGCTGGACCGGCCGCTGACCGTCGAGGACCTGGCCCGCCGGGCGCGGATGAGCTCGCGCAACCTCAACCGCCACTTCAGGTCGGTGACCGGCACCACCCCGCTGCAGTGGCTGCTTACCCAGCGGATCCGTCACGCCCAGGAGTTGCTGGAGACCACGGACGACGGCATCGACACCATCGCGGCGGCCACCGGCATGGGCACCGCCACGACGCTGCGCCGGCACTTCAACCGCACGGTGGGCGTGCCTCCGGACACCTACCGCCGTACCTTCCGCTCGCGGACCCGCCCCTGACGTCCCGGCCACAGGGACCTCCCCGGGGCCTCCGGAACATAGTTCGGTAGGGTGGGACGTGGGCGTGACCGGGTTCTGGGAATTCCTCAACCGAAGGACGCGGCCGTAAAAACCTGGAGGTTTGCACCTAAGCTACCGACGGGTAACATACCGCCTGAGGGGAACAGGGTCATCTCGACACCCGGGCCACCTGCACAGGCGCGCCCGCGAGCACCTGGCAGTCTTGCATCACGTGCGCGTACCCCGCGACACGTACCGAGAACCGCGGCGTCAGCCGTACGGAAAGGGGAGGTCGGCCACCGGCCATGAACATCGTCGTCTGCGTGAAGCAGGTCCCCGACACGGCGACCGAGCGCAAGCTGAGGTCCGATGACAAGACGCTCGACCGCGACGCCGCCGACGGCGTCGTGAACGAGCTCGACGAGTACGCGGTCGAGGAGGCGCTGCGGCTCAAGGAGGCCCATGGAGGCGAGGTCACCGTCCTCAGCATGGGCCCCGCCAAGGCCACCGAGACCATCCGCAAGGCCCTGGCGATGGGCGCCGACAAGGCGGTGCACCTGCACGACGACGCGCTGCACGGCTCGGACGCCCTCGGCACCTCCTACGCCATCTCCCAGGCCCTGAAGAAGATCGGCTACGACCTGGTCATCCTGGGTTCCGAGTCGACCGACGCCCGCACCGGCATGCTCGCCGCGATGCTGGCCGAGCGGCTCGGCGCCCCGCAGCTCACGCTCGCCGGCAAGGTCGAGGTCGAGGGCACCTCGATCCGGGTCGAGCGGATCACCGACTACGGCTACGACAAGGTCGAGGCGTCGCTGCCCGCCGTCGTGTCCGTGGTCGAGAAGATCAACGAGCCGCGCTACCCGTCGTTCAAGGGCATCATGGCGGCCAAGAAGAAGCCCGTCGAGACGCTCGGCGTCGCCGACGCGGAGATCGCGGCCGACCAGGTCGGCCTGGCGAACTCCTGGAGCGAGGTCGTCGAGTTCGCCGCCGCCCCGCCGCGTGCCGCGGGCACCGTGATCAAGGACGAGGGCGACGGCGGGGCCAAGGCCGCCGAGTTCCTCGCGTCGAAGAAGTTCATCTGAGGGGCCCCGTGATGAGTGAGATTCTGGTTCTCGTCGAGCACGTCGACGGTGACGTCAAGAAGGTCACCCTCGAACTGCTGACCCTGGCCCGGACGCTGGGCACGCCGGCCGCCGTATGGGCCGGCCCCGGCTACTCCGACGCCGCGAAGGCCAGGCTGGCCGAGTACGGCGCGGAGAAGATCTACGTGGCGGCGGCCGACGAGATCGGCGACTACGTGGCGGCGCCCAAGGCCGAGGTGCTGGCGCACCTGGTGGCACAGCGCTCCCCGGCCGCGGTCTTCGTCGCCGCGACCGGCGAGGGCAAGGAGATCGCCGGCCGCCTCGCGATCAAGACGGACTCCGGTGTGATCTCGGACGCGGTGGGCGTCGGCGAGGGCTTCGTCGCCGAGCAGTCCATCTTCGGCGGCGGCGTGAACGTCCGCAGCCGCGTGACCAAGGGCACGCCGATCATCACGGTCCGCCCGAACAGCACCGCCCCCGTCGCCGCCGCCGCGGCCGGCGCCGAGGAGAAGGTGGAGGTCGCGCTGTCGGACGCCGCCCGCGCGGCCAGGATCGTCGAGCGGGTCGTCCAGGAGAAGGGCGCCCGTCCCGAGCTCACCGAGGCCGCGATCGTGGTCTCCGGCGGCCGGGGCGTGGGTTCGGGCGAGAACTTCGCGATCATCGAGAAGCTCGCCGACGCGCTCGGCGCGGCCGTGGGCGCCTCGCGGGCCGCGACCGACGCCGGTTGGTACCCCCACCAGTTCCAGGTCGGGCAGACGGGCAAGACCGTGTCTCCGCAGCTCTACATCGCGGCAGGCATCTCCGGCGCCATCCAGCACCGGGCCGGCATGCAGACCTCCAAGACCATCGTCGTGATCAACAAGGACGCCGAGGCGCCCCTGTTCGAGATCGCCGACTTCGGTGTCGTGGGCGACCTGTTCCAGGTCGTGCCGCAGCTCACCGAGGAGATCGACAAGCGCAAGTGACACGTCCGGCCCGTGCCATGGGTCCACACGGCACGGGCCGCAGGCTCGTCGTCGGCGCCCGCCGGATCACCCGGCGGGCGCCGACGCGTCTCGTTCGCTCCCGGCCGGTGAAAGAGCCGGGGAGCCAGGCCGCCGCCGACCCCGGCGGTCCCCGGCGGGCCAGGCCTGAGCACCGCCCACGCGTCAGGCGGCCGCGCGGAGGTGAACCTCCTCGTCTCCCGGCCGGACCGGCAGCGGGACGATCTCCGTACGGGACGCGGGCAGCAGCCGTGCGGCCACGGCGATGACGACGCCGAGGACGACGGCCACGCCCATCGCGGCCCGCAGCGACGCCGCGCTGGACAGGAAACCGATGACCACGGGACCGAGCAGCAGGCCCGCGTAGCCCATGGCGCTCGCCTGCGCGATCGCCGGGCCGGGCTCGGGCGTCGCGGTTCCCGCCAGCGACAGCGCCATCGGCGAGATGGTCGCCACCGACAGCCCGATGAAGAACAGCCCGGCCACGGCCGCCACGGTCACCGGCGCGGCGATGACCACGAGGAACGTGAACGCGGTGGCGGCGCCCGAGAACATGACCAGCCCGCGGGCGCCGTAGCGGCCGCGCAGCCGGTCGCCGGCCAGCCGGGCGAGCAGCATGCCCGCCTCGAACACCGGGTAGCCGAGCGCGGCGACCGCCTCGGAGGCGTGCAGCGTGCCGATCAGGTACAGGCCGTTCCAGTCGGCGACCACGCCCTCGACCATGAACGCGGCGAAGGTGATCGCACCGAGCAGGTAGACGACCCCGGGCAGCCTGCGCCGGGGGCGGGCGGACGATGCGGCGCCGGCCGTCCGCTGCGCGGCGTCGGGCAGGTGCATGCGGCTGAGGGCCAGCGCGGCGGGCACCGACACCAGGGCGACGACCAGGATGTGGGCGGTGAGGGACAGCCCCGAAGCGATGGCCGCCGTGCCGAGCAGGCCCGCCGAGATCGCGCCGACGCACCATCCCGCGTGCATGCCGCTCATGACCGGCCGGCCGTACGCGCGCTCGACGGCCGAGCCCTGGGCGTTCATGCCGACGTCGACCGCGCCGAAGGCCATGCCGAACAACGCGGCGGCCACGGCCAGCACGGGGAAGGACGGCGCGAACGCGACGAGGACCAGTGACGCCGCGCACAGAGGGGCGGCCGCGCGCAGGACGCCGCGGCTGCCGAACCTGGCCAGGACGACGCGCATGAGCTGCATGGTGAGCAGCGCGCCGAGCCCCCAGCTGAGCAGGGTGAGCCCGACCGACGACTCCGGCAGGCGGAGCCGGTCGGCCAGCGCCGGGAGGCGCACGGTGAAGGTTCCACACATCAGGCCGGCCAGGACGAAGGTGAGGACTGCCCCGTGACGGGCCTTCCTCAAAGCGCGGGTCATCACAGCTTCCTTTCCAGGTGTGTCAAGTGGGTTTCCGAGCCCGGATTTACGGGCAGACACCAGCAGGTCGCCCTTTCACGGCAAGGCCGGAAGGAAGGGCGACCACCAAGTGGGTGCTCAGGGGTTACAAGAGGCGCGCTACAACAGGGCGAGCAGCCTGGCGCGGATGGCGGCGTAGTCGATGATCGCCGCACAGTGGGTGGCGACCTCCCAGACGCCCTCACAGGCCAGCCGTACGACCTGGGACGCCAGGGGGTCGGGCTCGTCGTCCAGGCCGTCCCGCATCCAGCGGGCCATCGCCCCGCGCAGCGGCGCGAGCAGTTCGGGATCGCCGGCCGCGCCCGTGACCACGGCCCATCGTCGCAGCCGGCCGGTCTCCACGGCCTCGAACGTCGCGGCGAGGTACGCCCGGGTGTAGGTGCTCTCCGACTGCGCCTCGATCAGCGCGTCGAAGTCGGCGATCAGGCGCTCGATCATCCCTTTGACGAGCGCTTCCTTGCTGGCGAAGTGGTAGAGGAGGCCGCCCTTGCTGACACCGGCGCGCTCGGCCACCGCCGCCAGGGTCAGGGCCTGGGCGCCCTGGTCCTGGAGCAGGCCCTCGGCCGCGTCCAGCAGTTCGTCCCTCCTCATGCCGTCTACTGTACCGTCTGGACGGTTCAGTCGCGACACGTTATCGGTGTCCTCCGTCACCCCGGATACGCTTGGTGGGCTGAATACGTGTCAGGGAGGGGTCATGGGAGCTGCGTATCTGGACCATGCCTCGACCACGCCGATGCTGCCCGAGGCGATCCAGGCGATGACGGCCCAGCTCGGGGAGGTCGGCAACCCCTCGTCCCTGCACGCGGCCGGCCGCCGCGCCCGGCGGGTCGTCGAGGAGTCGCGCGAGACCATCGCCTGCGCGCTCGGCGCCCGCCCGAGCGAGGTCGTGTTCACGGCCGGTGGCACCGAGGCCGACAACCTCGCCATCAAGGGCCTCTACTGGGCGAGGAAGCGGCCCAGGATCCTGATCAGCTCGGTCGAGCACCACGCCGCCCTCGATCCCGCCCACTGGCTCGGCGACCACCACGGCGCCCGCGTGGAGCTGCTGGAGGTCGACGAGCAGGGCCGGGTGCATCCGGAGACGCTGCGCGAGGCCATCGCCCGCGACCCGGACGACGTGGCGCTCGTGAGCGTCATGTGGGCCAACAACGAGGTGGGCACCGTGCAGCCGGTGCGCGTGCTGGCCGCCATCGCGCACGAGTACGGCATCCCCTTCCACACCGACGCCGTGCAGGCGGTGGGCCAGCTTCCGGTCTCGTTCGCCGAGTCCGGCGTGGACGCCATGACCGTCTCCGGCCACAAGGTCGGCGGTCCGGTGGGCGTGGGGGCGCTGCTGCTGGCCCGCGGCGTCGATCCGGTTCCGGTCCTGCACGGAGGCGGGCAGGAACGTGACATCCGCTCCGGCACTCTCGACGCGCCGGCCATCGCCGGGTTCGCGGCGGCGGTCGAGACGGCCGTCGCGCGGCAGCCCGCCACGGCCGAGCGGCTGTCGGCGCTCCGCGACGACCTGATCGAGCGCGTACGGCGGGCCGTGCCCGACGTGGTGCTGAACGGCGACCCGGTGAACCGGCTGCCGGGCAACGCCCACTTCTCGTTCCCCGGCTGTGAGGGGGACGCCCTGCTCATGCTCCTCGACGCCAAGGGCGTGGAGTGCTCCACCGGATCGGCCTGCTCCGCCGGGGTGGCCCAGCCGTCCCACGTGCTGCTGGCCATGGGCCAGGACGGCGTGCGGGCTCGTGGCTCGCTGCGCTTCTCCCTCGGGCACACGTCCGTGGAGGAGGACGTCGACCGGGTCGCGGACGTCATCGGGCACGTCGTCGAGCGCGCCCGGCGTGCCGGCCTGTCCTGACCCGCCCACTACGCCGCAGGCCTACCGGGCCGGGCCGTACGGCGCAGCAGCGCCCGCTGCAGGCGCAGGACCGCCCGGACACGCCGCGACGAGCGCAGCCGCCCCAGGCGGGCTTGGAGCCGGTCGCCCAGCTCGGCGAGCAGTTCCTCGTCGGCGAAGCGCTCGATCTCCGGGAACATCTGCCGCTCCTCGTCCAGATGGGCGTGCGACTCCAGCACGTCGTGCAGCACGTCCAGTTCCCGGTCGAACCGCCCGGTCCGCGGGTCGGCGCGCACCAGCGCCGCGAGCTGGTCGCTGAGCTGGCGGTGCTCGGACCAGGCCGCGGCGAGGGCCGGGGTGACGTCGCGCAGGGCGGGATAGAAGATTCCCTCCTCGATCCGTTCGTGCATCCACAGCTCGTCGAACAGTTCGCCGGTGAGCGCGCGCCGCCGTCCCGGCTGGGAACGCGGCGTCTCCCGCAGGTGCCGTATGAGCGCCCGCAACACCTCGTGGTGCTCCACGAGCACCCGCGTCGCCGTCTTCCGTCCCTGTCCGGCCGGCGCTCTCGGGGCTTCCGTGAGCACCTGCGACCTCCTCCTCACGGCTGCACCTCCTGCTGGTGGACCAGTGCGCTCCCGGGAGGCGCGGTGGCGACGGCAGGCGCCCTGCGCACCTCGATCCACCCGTCGCGCACGCGGGTCTGGAAGCACGGCGCGGGCGCGGTGGCGGGGCCGTTCAGGCTCTGCCCGCCGGAGAGGTCGAACCGGGAGCCGTGCCAGGGGCAGGTGAGGGAGCCGTCCCTGAGCCAGCCCTGGGACAGCGGGCCGCCCAGATGCGGGCAGGCGTTCTCCAGTGCGTGGATGCGGCCCTCCGCGCGGACCAGGACGACCTCCACGGCCCCGGCCCGCGCCCGGTGCGGGCTCCTGTCGGGCAGGTCGCGCTCGGCCATCACCCGGGTGAAGTGGCGGGGTTCGAGCCTCTCGTCCGTATGGTCGACCCCGATCCGATGGCGGTAGACCAGCGTGCCGCCCAGGAAGGCGCTCGTCATGATCACGGGGTAGCCGAGCAGGGCGGCGAGCAGCCCGCGCAGATGGTGTCCCCGGCCCCGCTGCCACCACGACACCCCGTACAGGCCGAGGGCGAGCGTGTTGAGCGTGCCGTGGACCAGACCGACGCGCCGCGCGTCGTCATGCGTGTGCTGCCAGTCGTGCAGGCCGGTCACCGCGGCGGCCAGCGCTCCGGCGATGCCGACTCCCACGGCCGTGCGCGCCGCCCGCTTCTGCCCGGTGAGGTCGAGGACCAGCGCCGTCGTCCAGCAGCCGATGGGGAGGTCGGTGAACACCGGATGGAGGGGGTGCCCCAGCCAGACGCCGTGCAGGACGCCGCGGGCGCGCCCCCCGGTGACCCCGAGGAGGTTCTCCGTGAACGCGAGGCCCTGTTCGAGCCGGTGACCCGGCCGGTCGAGGCGGCCGTCACCCTCGATCGCGTTCGGCAGCCGGTCCAGTGCGCGCTGAGCCATGTCCGAACCCCAATCCGGCCCGCGGCCTGCGGGAACGGGTGGAACGCGGGCGCACGCCCGCACGGTGCTCTTGCGACGTGCCCGCTCCGTATGCGGTGAAACGCGCCGAATATCCGGTTCAGGTCAGGAAGGGGGCCACCGCGCTCCAGGAGGGGTCCTCGGCCACGTCGACGCGGGCGGGCCCCTCCTTCCACTCGGCGGCGATCTCCTCGACCATGGGCGCGACGGCCGCCGCGGGATCGGCGTACACGTGCAGCACCCGGCTCCGGTCGGCGCTCATGTGGGCGGCCAGCACGGCCGAGCCGCCGGCCTCGGCCAGCCTGAGGGTCAGCCGGTCCTCGAACTCACGCAGCGCGTCCAGGGAGGCCCCCACGGGCAGTCCGTCGCCCTCGGCCTCCCGGTATGGCAGCGTGACCGCGATGTGCTGGTCGAACAGGGGGAAGTCCACGGGCCTGAGGGGGTACCGGGCGGTGGCGGTCAGCCGGCCGCCGGTCGCGGTGTGGCCTTCGAGGATCGCCCACCGCTCCTCCTTGAAACCCTCCGCCACGTCGGCGACGACGGCGGGCAGGTGGATCGCGGGAAGGGCGTCGATCGGCTCGAACTCCGCGGCCACGATCTCGCCGACCCACCGGGCCACCTCGTCCTCGCCCAGCAGCCAGTCGAGCGCGAGGAAGGTCGCCTCCATGCGGGTGTCGTCGTCGACGTCCGGGAAGATCGGGTGGAAGGCGGTGACGTCGACACGGGGGGTGCCGGGCGGCACGCGCAGCGCCACCACCAGCCGGTCGAGCCCGAACTCCCGCCCGCCGACGTCGACCGTCAGGTCCGCGGCCTGCGGATTCGCCTGCCGCGACGGATAGAACTCCCACATCGCGTCCGACGGCGGCGCGGCCAGGGCCCACCGGTGGGCGAGCGGCCGCAGCTCGGGGTCGTTCGACGCGCTGACCACCAGGGCGTGCACGGCCATGCGGCCGGGAGCGATCTCCCAGACGAGGGACGGATGGAGTGCGGTGACGGCGGGGCCGATCAGCTCGGCCAGGGCCTGCGGGTCCTCCGCCTCGACGTGCGCGTCGATCTGGGGACGGGCCTGGTCCCACCAGGTCCAGAACGCCGCGATGGCCTCGGCGGGGTCGGTGGACTCGCTCTTGCGCCCGAACAGTCGCATGACCCCGCATCCTCCCAGCCCGCCCGCCCCGATGCCAACGCGGGCGCGCTCCCGCGGGGGGTAACCTCGATGTGTTATGGGTCCCACAGGAAAGCTCCGCGTCCTCGCCGCCATGTCGGGCGGGGTCGACTCCGCGGTGGCCGCCGCCCGGATCGCCGAGGCGGGGCACGACGTGACCGGCGTCCATCTGGCGCTGTCGTCCAACCCGCAGTCCTACCGCACCGGCGCGCGCGGGTGCTGCACGCTGGAGGACGCCCGCGACGCCCGCCGGGCCGCCGACGTCATCGGCATCCCCTTCTACGTGTGGGACATGGCCGAACGGTTCCACCGCGACGTGGTCGAGGACTTCGTCAGCGAGTACGCCGCCGGGCGCACGCCCAACCCCTGCCTGCGGTGCAACGAGAAGATCAAGTTCGAGGCGGTGCTCGACAAGGCGCTCGCGCTCGGCTTCGACGCCGTCGCCACCGGCCATCACGCGCGGCTGGTTGACGGTGTGCTCCGGCGCAGCGTCGACGAGGCCAAGGACCAGTCGTACGTGCTGGGGGTGCTCACCCGCGAGCAGCTCGCGCACGCGATCTTCCCGCTCGGCGACTCGACCAAGGCGCAGGTGCGCGAGGAGGCCGCGCGGCGCGGGCTGACCGTCGCCGACAAGCCCGACAGCCACGACATCTGCTTCATCGCCGACGGCGACACCCGGGCGTTCCTCGCCGAGCGCCTCGGCGCGTCGGAGGGGCCGATCGTCGACGCGCTCACCGGCCGGGTGGTCGGCAGCCACCAGGGGGCGTACGGCTTCACGGTCGGGCAGCGCAAGGGCCTGCACATCGACCGGCCGGCCGCCGACGGCAGGCCGCGCTACGTGCTGTCGATCGAGCCGGTGTCCAACACGGTCACGGTCGGGCCGCGCTCCTCCCTGGAGGTGACCTCCATCGCGGCGGAGCGGCCGGTGTGGAACGGGCCGCTGCCGGAGCCGTACGAGCCGATCACCTGCACCGTGCAGCTGCGGGCGCACGGCGAGGTGTACGGCTGCCGCGCCCAGGTGTCCGGCGGTGAGCTGCACATCCAGCTCGACCGCCCGGCGACCGGCGTCGCGGCGGGCCAGGGCGCCGTCCTGTACGACGGTGACGTCGTCATCGGCTCCGCCACGATCGCCTCGGCCGTCTGAGCTCAGGAGATCTCGACGGACTCCCCGACCGGGACGCGGCGGAAGTCGGCCTTCTGCTTGTCCGCCTCCATGCCGAGCCAGTTGTCGATCAGCTTCGAGCCGATCTCGTTCACGAGCCCGTCGTGGGTGGAGTACGCCCGCGCGGGCCGGACGTAGCGCAGGTAGAGGATGGTGTCGGCCGCCCTCAGCCACGGCGCGTTGGTCGGCACGAGCAGCGTGGGGACCTCGGCGCCCGGCGGCGTGAGGGCGTCACCGGGATAGAACACCTCGTCGTCCACGAAGAAGCCGACGTTCTGCACCGGCAGGACGTCGGGGAGGTTGTGCGCGTGCCACTCGCCGACCGCGCGCACGTGGAACCCCGCCGTGTCGAAGGCGTCCCCCTGGGTGACGACCCGCACCTTCGCCGGGACCTGGCCGAGCTGGTCGGCGACGGCCTGGCAGGTGTACACCTCCAGGTCCGGGCTCGCGTCCTTGAACAGATTCACGTCCACGTGGTCGAAGTGCTCATGCGTGATCAGCACGGCGTCCGCGCCGTCGAGAAGCCCCTCGCCGCTGAACGCGCCGGGATCGATGACGAGGGTCCGCCCGTCCTTCTCCAGCCGCCAGCAGGCGTGACCGAGTTTGGTGAGTTTCATAATCCCTAAGCTAGTGACCGTGAGCGAGTATCCGTGGATCCAGGCCACGGCCACCGGTGTGGGGTCCTATCCGGGCGAGGACCATCTGGAGGCGGTCAGGACGGCCTTCGGCGAGCTTCCCATGCCTTACCTGCCCGAGCTGCCCGCCCGGGGCGTCGGCGCCGACATGATCGGCCGTACGGCGTCACTGCTGGTCGAGCTGCCCGTGGAGGTGCAGCCGTCCGGCTGGCGGCTCAGCGATCGGCCGGGACGGGATTTCAAGCGGGCCAGGGACCACCTCACCCGCGACCTCGACGGCCTGGAGGAGGTCTCCCAGGGCTACGAGGGGCCGTTCAAGATCCAGGCGTGCGGGCCGTGGACGCTGGCCGGGGCGATCGAGCTCCGGCACGGCGACAAGGTGCTCGCCGACGCGGGAGCCGTACGCGACCTGACCGAGTCGCTGGCCGAGGGACTGGCGCAGCACGTGGCGGAGGTCCGGCGCCGCATTCCGGGAGTCGAGCTCGTCGTCCAGATCGACGAGCCGGGACTGCCCGGGGTGCTCGCGGGCACGGTGCCGACCGCGTCCGGCTTCGGGCGGCTGGCCGCCGTCGAGCCGCCGATCGCGTCCGAACGGCTGAAGACCGTGCTCTCCGCGCTCGCGCCCGCCTTCCCGGTCGTCCACTGCTGCGCGCCGGGCGTGCCGTACGACGTCATCCGTACGGCGGGGGCGCGGGGCGTGTCCGTGGACGCCGCGCTGCTGCGCCGCCGCGACGAGGACGCCATCGGGGAGACGATCGAGAAGGGGCTCGCGCTGTTCCTCGGCGTCGTGCCCGGGACCGACTCCCGGCTCGCCGACGTCGGTGTGGTGGCCAAGCCGGCGGTGGAGCTGTGGCGGCGGCTCGGCTTCGCACCGGCGAGGCTCGCCGAGCAGGTCGTGCTCACTCCCGCGTGCGGCCTGGCCGGGGCCTCTCCGGCGTACGCCAGGGCGGCGCTGGCCCGGTGCCGGGAGGCGGCCCTGGTGCTGCGCGAGGACCCCGGCGAGTGAGGCCGGTGCGGGCGCGCGGCGAGTGAGGGCGCGGGGAGTGCGAGCGTGGGGAGTGGGGGCGGGAGCGGGGCCGCGGCGAGTGATCCAAGCGGCCTCCCAGCTCATCCCCAAGTGATTCACAAGCCCTGTCACGTATCTCTTGACGTGCTGGAAGTTCAGACGTTCAGGAGAAGACCCCATGCGAAGCGCCGCGCGCCTTCTGCTCCCTCTCGCCACCGCCGCTCTGGCCGCCGGTCTCGTCGCGGCGCCCGCGTGGGCCTCGGCCTCGTCCGCGGCGGAGACCTGGAAGTGGGGACCGACGGCGTCCTCGGACACCAAGGGCTGGGCGAACGGGTCCGTCCGGTCGGGCTCGTCGGGCCTGCGCATCGTCGGCGACCTTTACGACGCGGGCGGGGCGAAGACCTGCTCGTGGGTGAAGATCAAGTGGCTGACCGACCGCGGGAAGTACCGCACGGCGACCTACCGGAACTGCTCCCAGTCCACCCCGCGGAGGTTCACGGTGAACGCCGGGTACATGCTGCTCGCCAAGGCCATGGTCTGCCGGGGCAGTGCGACCCGCGTCACCGGCAAGTGCTCTCGCTGGGAGCGGGTCTGGACCCAGGGAGGATGACCCTCGGGCCGGTCCCCTTCCCATCCACGGTGACCGGCCCGAGTACACCCGGACAAAAAGGAATGAAAGTGGGCTGCAAGCGGTCTACCGTAATTCTCGATCGCTCCATGGGGCGAGGGGCCGCGCGGTCTGGAGCGGCCCTCTCGCCGAGCGGTCCGGCGGGAGTCGCCCACGTCCTCGGCGCGGCTCCCGCCCCCGTCCTTCGCGAACTGTCGGTCGCCGGAGATACGGTTGCCCTGGGTGTCTGACGAGGGGAGACGGGCGACGTGACCGACAGGGCTGACGAGGCTGACGGGCTCGGCGGCGCCACGCCCGGGGACGCGGCGGACGGGCACGCGGAGGCCACGAGCGAGGTCGAAGGCGTGACGGGCGCCGCCGGGATCACGGGGAGTGCCGAAGGCGCGCCGGCCGAGGCACGGGAGCGGCACGCCGAGCTCACGGAGCTGCTCCAGGACGCCAACTGGCGCTACTACGTGCTCGACTCGCCCACGGTGAGCGACGCCGAGTACGACGGCTGGATGCGGGAGATCCTGGCGCTGGAGGAGGCGCATCCCGATCTGCGCACGCCCGACTCGCCCACCCAGAAGGTGGGGGCGCCGATCTCCACCGAGTTCGCCCCCGTCACCCATCTCCAGCGTATGGAGAGCCTCGACAACGCCTTCAACGACGCCGACCTCGCCGGCTGGCAGGCCAGGGCGGAGCGGCTGATCGAGGCCGACCCGGGCCCCTACCTGTGCGAGCTGAAGATCGACGGCCTGGCCGTCGCGCTCGTGTACGAGAAGGGCCGCCTGGTGCGCGGCGCGACCCGGGGCGACGGGCGCACCGGCGACGACATCACGCCCAACATCCGCACGCTCGGCGACGTGCCGCACCGGCTCACCGGGGACGGCGTCCCCGACCTGCTGGAGGTGCGCGGCGAGGTCTTCCTGCCGGTCGAGGGCTTCAAGAAGCTCAACGAGCAGCTCATGGACGCGGGCAAGCCGCCGTTCGCGAATCCGCGCAACTCCGCCGCCGGCTCGCTGCGGCAGAAGGATCCGCGGATCACCGCGCAGCGCCCGCTGCGGATGATCGTGCACGGCGTCGGCAAGTGGGAGGGCGGCGGTCCGCCGCCCGCCACCCAGTCGGCCGTCTACGAGCGGCTGCGCGACTTCGGGCTGCCGGTCAGCGACCGCTACCGGGTGGTCGAGGGCCTCGACGAGATCCGCGAGTTCGTCGCCTTCTACAACGAGCACCGCCACGACCCGGAGTACGAGATCGACGGCGTGGTGGTGAAGATCGACCGCATCCCGGTGCAGCGGCAGCTCGGCTCGACCAGCCGGGCTCCGCGCTGGGCGATCGCGTTCAAGTACCCGCCTGAGGAGGTCACCACCAAGCTCCTCGACATCCAGGTCGGCGTGGGCAGGACGGGCCGGGTCACGCCGTTCGGCGTGATGAAGCCGGTGGTGGTGGCCGGGTCCACAGTCGAGCGCGCGACGCTGCACAACGGCTCGGAGGTGGCGCGCAAGGGGGTGCTGATCGGCGACACCGTGGTGCTGCGCAAGGCGGGCGACGTCATCCCCGAGATCGTCGGGCCGGTCGTGGACCTGCGGCAGGGCGGCGAGCGGGAGTTCGTGATGCCCACGCACTGCCCCGAGTGCGGCACCCAACTGGCCTACGAGCGTGAGGGCGACGCCGACCTGCGCTGCCCGAACGCCCGATCCTGCCCCGCGCAACTGCGTGAGCGGATCTACTTCGCGGCCGGGCGCAACGCGTTCGACATCGACGGTCTGGGCTACGTCGCGGCGACCGCGCTGACCCAGCCGCTGCCGCCGCAGGAGCCGCCGGTCCGCACGGAGGCCGACCTGTTCGACCTGACCATCGAGAAGCTGCTGCCGATCAGGTCGGTGGTCCGCGACCCCGACTCCGGGCTGCCGAAGACCGATCCGGAGACCGGCGAGCCGAAGGTGGTCTCCTTCTTCGCCAACATCTCCGGGGAGCCGAGCAAGAACGCCGAGCTGATCC
Source organism: Microbispora sp. ZYX-F-249 (assembly GCF_039649665.1). Lineage (NCBI taxonomy): Bacteria > Bacillati > Actinomycetota > Actinomycetes > Streptosporangiales > Streptosporangiaceae > Microbispora > Microbispora maris. The sequence continues at coordinate 122,419 of NZ_JBDJAW010000003.1, forward strand.
TCGAGCAGCTGGAGAAGAAGAAGGACCAGCCGCTGTGGCGGGTGCTCGTGGCGCTGACGATCCGGCACATCGGGCCGCCCACGGCCCGCGCGCTCGCCGCGGAGTTCCGCTCGATCGACGCCATCGCCAAGGCGTCGGAAGAGGAGCTCGCGGCCGTGGAGGGCATCGGCCCGCGGGTCGCCGCGACCATCAAGGAGTGGTTCGCGGTCGACTGGCACCGGGAGATCGTCGAGAAGTGGCGGGCCGCCGGTGTCCGGATGGCCGACGAGTCGTCCGAGGACGAGGGGCCGCGTCCGCTGGAGGGGCTGACGTTCGTCGTCACCGGGACACTGTCGGACTTCAGCCGTGACGAGGCGAGCGAGGCCATCACCGTCAGGGGCGGCAAGGTCACCGGCTCGGTCTCCAAGAAGACCAGCTTCCTGGTCGTGGGGGACAACCCCGGCTCGAAGTACGACAAGGCGGTCAAGGCCGGCGTCCCTATCCTCAACGAGGAGGGCTTCCACACCCTGTTGGGCGAGGGCCCCGACGCCGCCCGCGCCGTCGCCGTCACCCCCGAGGAGTGAGCACGCACCCGGGGAGCAAGTCGCCTCGCGCAACAGTAGAACCGATCTGACGTAGATTCGATCTCACATTGGCAGGGCGTGAGTCGGCGTCACGTGCCGGGCTCGGAACAGGGCCATCTCCTGATCCGTTTCACCGAGCATGCCGACTTCTGCCGCTGCGACCCCCGAAGTTCTGGAGTACGCCGCTTTCACCACCGATCCCGCCGGCGGCAACCTGGCTGGAGTGGTGCTCGACGCCTCCGGGCTCGGTGAGGCGGCCATGCTCGCCATCGCCGCCGAGGTGGGCCACCCGGAGACGGCCTTCCTGAACAAGACCCCGTCACGGGCCGACCGGACTTTCACCGTCCGGTACTTCAGTCCGAAGACGGAGGTGCCGTTCTGCGGGCACGCCACCGTGGCATCGGCGGTCGCGCTCGCCGAACGGATCGGCCCGGGGCGCCTGGTCTTCGAGACGCAGGCCGGAACGGTGCCGGTCGAGGTGGTGGCGGACGAAGGCGGTGTGCTGTGGGCGACCCTCACCAGCGTGGAGCCGTACGTCGAGCCGATCGGCGATCTCGACGTGGCGCAAGCGCTCGACGCCTTGAGGTGGCGGATCGACGAGCTCGACCCGGCGCTACCCCCGCGGATCGCCTACGCGGGATCGCGCCACCTGGTGCTGGCCGCCGCCACCCGCGATCGCCTCGCCGATCTCGACTACGACTTCTCGCGGCTGGCGCGGTACATGACCGATCGGGACCTCGTCACTGTGCACCTGGTGTGGCGGGAGTCGGCGGACACCTTCCAAGTGCGTGACCCGTTCCCCGTCGGCGGGATCGTGGAGGACGCGGCCACCGGGGCCGCCGCGGCCGCTTTCGGGGCGTATCTACGGGACCTCGGCGAGGTCGGTCCCGCGGCCGTGCTGCACCTGCACCAGGGCGTCGACATGGGGTGGCCAGGTCTGCTGCGGGTGGAACTGAGAGACGGGGATGCCAGGATCCGGGTCTCCGGCGCAGCGGTACCTGTTCCGGTGAGGGCCGGTCAGGTGCCATGAGCGGAGGCGTCAGCTGCTCAGCCAGGAATCGAGCCGGGTCAGCAGAGCGGGTCCGGGCCTCAGCCCGGCGGCGGTGCCACTGAACACGGCCTGGCAGGGGGCACGCCAGATCCGCATTTCGGCGACGGCCCCGGTCATGTCGGCCGCCCAGACGACGTCGAGACGGCTGACCGGCACCGCGGCCCGGGTCGGCTGTGGCATACCGCAGTCGACGCCGTTGACGACGTCGGTGGTGCCCTGGCTGTCGGTCACGCTCTCTATGGTGGCCGCGGTGTTGAGGAGTCCCCGGACGAATTCGAGATCCTCTCGCAGGACCCGGTGAGCGCGCAGCCGAAGATCGGCACCGTCGGCCCGGTAGCGGCAGACGGTGACCGCGGCGAGCGGGCCGGGCAGGAACACGTCCCCGCCGCCCCGGTTGCGAGCCATGCCGTCCTGGGGGAACTCCAGGTCCGGCCGGTTGTCCACTTCCGTCACCGCGACCTTGGCCGGGCAGGTTGGCGCCGGGATCGCGTCCGGGTCCCTCGCGATCTGATCTCGATAGAACGAGAGGAAGCGGTCGACCGGCTGCCCGTCCAGAAATCGGGTCCGGCCCGCGTGGTGCACGACTCCGCAGTTGCGGTCGAGCAGGAGCAGCGCGGGTGGCCGGTCGCGGTAGCGCACCGCGAACGACAACTGCTCGCCGTACCCGATGGCGGTGCAGACCTGGCCCATGTGCAGGTCATCGGGCGGCGTCTGGCCCCGAGCGGTCAGGAGAGCCCGTGCCGCCGCTTCCGCCTCATCTCGCGTGGGCAACGCGTTGAGCACGGCGATCATCTCGGCGACGTGGGTGCTGAGGACGCGGTCCCGTCCGGGTCGTGACGACGGCATCGGCCCGGGACCGCCCCTCGGCGGTGTGACCAGCTCGCACAGTGTCACCGAGACGGCGTCCTCGGCGGGCACCAGCGGCCCCGGCCTGTCGGCGGTTCCCCGCACGTCCATCACCGCGACGGGGCAGCCGTTCGCGTTCATGAACCGCGCGTCCAGCGTGTCGACGGGATACGAGGCGGACGCGGCGAGAAGCAACGCGGCCACGACCCCACCGGCCAGGCCGCGTCCGATCCGACCCCGCAACGAGATCACGAAACGAATCTACGCCGGTTCTGCCCGGCGGGCACCGCATCCGAGCGCCATATGCCGGTACCCGCGTGGCCTTCGAGAATCGGATCCCGCACTCGCCCGCTACTCACCCCGGCGATGAAAACCGTCCACTCGCTCGGCGCGAAGGCCAGCACCGGACCCGAGCGGTCCTTGCTGTCCCTCACGGCCACAAGTCCCGGCAGGTTCGTCGCCACTCCGAGGCGGTTGTCGTTGCGGGCAGCAGAACGCGGTGATCGGCGCCTACGTCCGCTGGCGCAACGCCCGGGCCCAGCCCAAGACGAACTTCGCCGCCAGTTCGCCCATCAGAAGCTGGACCAGTTATCAGGCCAAAGTTGCGTGACGGGCCACCAGCTCCGAGGCTGACGGTGCGTACCTGGGGGTTACGGCCCTCTCTCGCAGGGATGGCTTCGGCTGCAGGGGTTTGCGCATCGGACTCGCGGGCGTCACGGTATCCGCAGTCGATGCCACCGGATTCAATCCGATCAGGCGGAGCGCGGGAGGGGTTGCGCGAGTGCGCCAGGAGTGCCCAGCGAAGCTGCGCTGTCCTCCTCTGAGAGGCCGGTTTCCCGCAACTGCCTGCTCAGATGGCTGATCGTCTCCCGGTAAGTGGTCAGCTCCTTGGCGGAGACTCCGGGGAGTTCGAAGACGCATTCCACGGCCACGGGTACGTCAGTGGGTAGATCGAGGATGAAGTGCTTGATCGCCTCGACTTCTTCTCGGAGCTCCGCCAGAGTCTCTCCAGAGACACCCCCGGCAACGGGCGCGTCGATCGGATCCGCGCCCCAGACGATGGCTCCCGTGTCCAGGGCCCTCTCACGGATGACCATGAACCGCAGGCGATGCGTGGTCACTGAAGCCAGTCCTTCCCGAACACGTGCTCAAGGGCGTGTTCCAAGTCGTTGAGCTGCGTAGGTCGGATGGTCCGGACGGGACGACCGCACGGGCAACGACGATCTGAGTTTGGTCGTACAGCAAGACTAGACGAACGGTTCGCGTTGTCTCGGTCCAGTCGACTCGCAGTCCACAGTCCCGGGCGAGTTCATAGATCCTGTCCCGGATCTCAAGGTAGCTGCTCAACACACGGAAACCGTAACGACGATGTTGGCTCCGAGCTGGCCATATGCAAACGGATCTTTTTGCGGCCAGCGGCTCAGGCCGTACACGCCCTGACGTTTCACCGGCCTGGAGGGTGCGGGCCGCCTTCCGCGCACAGGTTTCCGCATCGCGCGGACGCAGGGGAAGTCTGCCCCGTCAATGACATCTCGCCTGCCGTACGACCCCAGCGGCAACGGCGGGGCCGCGCCGTGAGCCGCCTGACCAAGCGGGTAGTGAATGCTTCCCTGCACTTTCTGTCAGGTTGACAATAATCTAGCGTGTGCTCATGGACGACGACCGATGGGTGCCGCCGTGCGTTCTGCTCGCGGTCGACCTTGTGATCCTGACTCTGCGCGGCTCCCGCCTGCATGTGCTGCTCATCGAACGTGGTGTCGAGCCCTTTCGCGGTGCCCTGGCCCTGCCGGGAGGTTTTCTCCGTGATCAGGAGGAGGACATCGTCGCGGCGGCGCGCAGAGAGTTGTTCGAGGAGGCGGGACTCGCCGATGTGCCGCATTTGGAGGCGCTGGGGGTGTACGGCGAACCGGGCCGCGATCCTCGGGGGCGCGTGGTGTCGGTTGCTTATCTGGCGATCGCGCCGCGTCTGCCGCAACCCGTCGCTGGCACCGACGCGGCGGGCGCCTGCTGGAGGCCAGTGGAATATGCGCTGACCGCGAGTGCGGAGTTGGCGTTCGACCATAGCCGGATTCTCAAGGACGGTGTCGAACGGGCCCGCGTGAAGCTGGAGCATTCGGCACTCGCGACGGCCTTCTGCGGCGAGACGTTCACCATCTCGGAACTCCAGCAGGTCTACGAGGCGGTGTGGGGGGTCCAACTGGACCCCCGGAACTTCTACCGCAAGGTCCAGAGCGCACGAGGTTTCATCGTCGCGGCCGGTCCCATGCGGCGGACGGAGGGTGGCCGGCCCGCCCGGCTGTTCAAGGCAGGCCCGGTTCAGGCGCTCTACCCCCCGATGGTCCGTTCGGCACAAGCCGTCACTGAGGGACCGGACGGCCATAAGGCCCAAGTCACGCCCGAAGGAGGCACAGCCCCATGAACAAGAGGCGTCCCATCGTGTTCCTCACGGCGCTGGACCTTGAATACCAGGCCATCAGGGAGCACCTGACCGATGTGCGGCCGCATCGTCACCGTGCCGGTACACGTTTCGAGGTCGGCCGGCTCGCCAACGGCTGTCCGGCTGTCCTTGGGCTTGTGGGCAAGGGAAACCACCCGGCGGCGGTGCTCGCCGAGCGGGCCATCGCGGAGTTCGACCCGTTCGCCCTGCTATTCGTGGGGGTCGCCGGCGCCCTGTGGCCCCAGGTCGCTCTGGGCGACGTGGTGGTGGCGACTCACGTCTACGCCTATCACGGAGGCACCAGCGAGGATGACGGATTCAAGGCGCGTCCCCGTGTCTGGGAGATCTCGCACGAGTCGGATCAGATAGCTCGTCATCTCTACCGCGACGGCACCTGGATACGCCGCCTTCCCGACGACGTACCCGCTCCGAATGTGCGCTTCGGGCCGATCGCGGCCGGCGAGGTCGTGCAGGATTCCGCGATCTCCGCACACGCGCGGTGGGTTCGGCGCACCTACAACGATGCGCTCGCGATCGAAATGGAGGCGGCCGGGGCAGCGCAGGCCGCTCACCTGAACAGGTCGCTGCCGGTGGTCATCGTACGCGGCGTGAGCGACCGGGCGGACGGCACCAAGGCGACCACTGATGGCGCGGACTGGCAGCAGAAGGCGGTGGTGAACGCGGCGGCGTTCGCCACGGTACTGGCGGAGGAACTCGCTCGGGGATCACAGCATGGTCAGCCTGCCGGCATCGGAAACGCGGAGGATAAGCCGATGAGTGGAGAGATCAGGAATGTCGCCGGTGGCAACGCCTGGGTGGGCGTACAGGCCGGACACATCTACGGCGACGTTTCGCTCGGACGATCTCCGGAGTCCGGCCTCGATCCGGTGGCGCAACTCGCGGACCTTCACGCCCGGCTCAGAAGGGCCCGGACGGCGGGAGAAGTGGACGAGGACACCTTCGCCGCGGCGCAGGAGGAGCTCACGGTCGTCTCCGAAGCCCTGGAGGCGAGCACCGAGCAGGGCAAGAGCCGGGCGATGATCGCCCTCAAGAAGGTACGCGGTCTTCTGATGGACGTGGCGGACCTGGCGGCGAAGGTCACGGCCGTCATCGCCGCAATCAGGGGCGTCTTATGAACACTCCGGGTGGAACCACGACGAACATCGCGGACGGCGCGGCCACCGTCGGCGTCCAGGCGCAGACGGTGCACGCTGTCAACTTCTACGAAATCTTCTCCGGCGACTCGCCGCAGCGGAAGTTCGAGGTGGGCCTCCGTTATCTGCGCGGAGGGGTGCCCCCCAAGGCGAGGGAGCTCATCGGCGAAGCGGTCGCCGACGGCTATGTGACGAGCCAATCCTGTTTCTATCTGCTGCTCGCCCTGTTGAGCGGCCGGACGTTACAGCAGGTGCCGAAGGAAGACCTGGCCACGTTGTGTCTCGCCCAGGGGTGGAAGGTCGGGGGCGCCGACGAGTGGACCAGGGCGATCAGAGTGATCAGCCGTCTCCTGACGTCTCTGCAGAAAGGCGACCTCGATCCCCAGGCCGTCGAAGAAGAGCTCAACCGCCTGGGCCAGGTCCAAAGGGACGAGATCCAGCAGAATCTCGAGATGTTCCTGAACGGTTCCATTCAGGACGGTCTGTGGACGCGAGCGTTCGAGTCGGCGAGAAAAGACCGATGTGACCGGCGACGCCTCGACCGAATCTGGATGTTCTTCCAACCGGCTCCGGCTCATGCGCGGGTACGGATGCCGAGTCCAGTCGCGACCACGATCGGCGATTGGGGCCGCTCGATCGGGACCACGGCCCTGTCGCTGGCGGCCGTCTGCTTCGTCGGGGTCCTGGCGTGGCAGCGCGCCTGGCTGTCGACGCTCCCCGCCCTGGTGCTCTTCGGTGCCGGCTGCCATATGTGCTACCGGTACGGCGTTGCATGGCGATTCCTGATCGAACGTCGCCGAGCCAAGGACCGGGATCAAACGGCCACGAGGCCGGAGCCCGTCGTCTCGCCAGGTGGCTTCGCCGCCGGGATCGACCGACAGTTCGACGATTACTTCGCGAGGTACGTCCCGCGGAACACCGACAGGGCACAGTGGCTAACTCACACGGCCGGGATTCGGCAGACGCTGCGCGATGAGGTGGTCGAGATCTACCGCGAGGAAAGAGTCGATGCCAAACAGGTTGCCTGGCTCATCAGGCACCTCGTCGGTGACGTGAAACAGCGGTGGGAGAAAGGCACGCTGTGGGACTATCGCGACAGGCTCAGGGCCTCCCCGTCCACGAAAGGCCTGTTCATGCTCGGGGCCGCCGCTACGGCTACGGGCGGGGCGATGATGATCTGGGCCGGTCTGCACGTCCGGCCTCTGCACGCCGCGGCGGCCACGGTCGTCGCCGTGGCGGCCGGCCGGGTCTCCGTCCTGGGGTGGTTGCGCATCGTTCTGGAGCGCAGGAGACACGCCGCGGAGTCGGAAGATGCCCGGCGATCCCTGGCCCGTCGCACGGCCGCATACGAACGGTGGACCGCGAAGCTCGCGGACAAGCCGTCCGATCTGGAGATGGCTCACTGGCTGGACTGCGACCGCAAGGCGCTGATGGAGGAGGCGATGAGGCACTACAACCTCAAGCCGAGCGATGTCGTCGCCCATGCCTTCATCGAGGCGCCCGGCAGATACTACAAGCGGGCTCGGGTCAGAAAAGGACCCTGGCGGTATTCGAGATACCGGCTCCTGATCTTCCTGCTCACCGCGGACGGCGTACGGCAGATGACCGCCGACCTCGATCTCCTGAAGGTGAGCTTTCATGACAAAGGAAGGATTAACTACCGTTATGACGCCGTCGCCTCGGTCCACGTCACCGAAGCCGACAACGGTGGCAGGACGTTCGAGCTCACCCTCGTCAACGGCGATCCGATCAAGGTCGAGATGATCGATGCTCTCCAGGCCGTCATCGAACCGGGGGAGGACCCGCGATCCGTGTCGCAGGTGACGCTCGACGCCGCCGGGCTCGGAAACACCCTGCACGTTCTCGAGGGCGTCGCCGCCGAGGGAAAGGAATGGATCGGTCACGAGCGTAAGCGAGAGGAGGACGGCCTGGCCGCTCTCGCCGACGCCGTTCAAGGGGTACTCCCGCGGTACGAGTAGGACATACCGGCTCGCGTCCAGCGCCGCCCTGAAGAGCCGGGGCATGGGGAAAGTGCACGCCCTACTTTCAGGATGACGGGCCGCGACAGGCGGATCCTCCCGGGTCTTCAGGGCCGCTGCCTGGCCATAAGGACGTGCCGTACGGCTGGGGAGCCGTACGGCACGCCTGGACTACGCGGGGGTCAGGAGGTGGTGCAGACCAGGGGGGACGGAGTGGAGGGGGTCCCGCTGGAGCTGCCGAGGAAGCCGAACGTGGTGCTCGCGCCGGGGGCGAGGTTGCCGTTCCAGTTCAGGTTCGTGGCCGTGACGCTGCTGCTGCCGGTGAGGTTGGCGTTCCACGCCTGGGTGATGGACTGCCCGCCGGGCATCGTCCACTTCACGGTCCAGTTGTTGATCGCCGAGGAGCCCGCGCTGGTCACGGTGACCTCACCCTGGAAGCCGCCGCCCCACGAGTTGACGACCTTGTAGACCGCCGTACAGCCGCGGTTCCCCGTGAACGTCGGCGAGACCGACGGGGACGGCGAGGGCGACTGGGGCGCCGACGGCGAAGCCGAGGGGGACGGCGACGGCGAGGGCGACGGGGACTGGGGCGCCGACGGGGACACCGGCGGGGGGGTGTACGGGGCGGCGATCGCCAGGTCGTAGGCCCGCTGTGGCACGAACTGGCCCGCGGGCGCGATGCAGCCGTCGGACTCGCCCGGAGGCTTGACCCACAGGTACGCGGCGATCGCCGAGTCTCCGGTGTTCGTCGTGCTCCAGGCGCCGGTGGCGCGGCCGGCCGGGTCGCACCACTCGGTGCCGACCGGGCCGTTGCCGTTGCGGCTGGTGTCGATCACGGCCTTCAGCCAGGACAGTCCGGTGGCCGCGATCACGTTCTTGGCGTAGGAGACCGCGCCGGAGGTGAACCGGTAGTTGGAGACGTTGAGCGCGATGCCGTCCGCGCTGTTGGCGATGTCGGCGCCCCGCAGCCGGTTGGCCATGTCGGAGGCGCCCACCCACGCGTCGTTGCCCGCGTCGAAGAAGACCTTGACGTTCGGGGAGGTGGCCTTGAACTTCTTCCCGGCGTACGCCATCGAGGCCTGGACCTCGGCCTGCTGGGAGGAGTTCATGCAGTTCGGCATGATCGCCAGGGCGTCGGGCTCCAGGACGATGTAGGCCGGCCGCCCGCCCAGACCCGCGGCGACCTGGTCGATCCAGGCGCGGTACGACGCGTGGTCGGGCGCCCCGCCCGCGCTCGCGCCGCCGCAGTCGCGGTTCGGCATCTCGTACACGACCATGATCGGAATCTTGCCGGCCGCCGCTGCGGCGCCCACGTACGCGTCGACCTGGCTGCGCACTGCGGAGGGGTTGTAGCTGGCGAACCACCGGCCCTGCGGGACGGCCGCGATGCGGTCCCTGATCACGGCGGCTTTGCTGTCGTTGGGGTTGGCGGCCACCCATTTGGCCGCGCTGGTGTTCGGGTCCACGTAGAAGGCGGAGTCGGCGGCCTGCGCGGCGGAGGAGGCGAGCACGGACGCTCCCACCGCGGCCGTGGCGACCGCTGTGAGCACAGCCGCCGTCAATCTGCGAGACATGGAAATACTCCGTCCGGTAATGTGGGAGCGCTCCCACAGTTCTCTCGGATGGTAGGGAGCCGACAGCGGGTCCAAGAAGGGCCGCTCGTAATTCGTACGGACGGCCAACCAAATAGGCGCAGGCGGGCGGGGGAGTGGACCTGTGGAGCACTTGAAACTTTCACCACAAGTCCGGTCAGGCCGTGATATCTCCAGAAATCATGGTGACGCAGTGTGCCCAAGCGGTTTCGCGAAGTGGCCCAGAGGCCGTACCCTCCCATAGTGACCTCTTGGGGGGTTTCTTACCGATGACGCTTTCACGCGGTCTCATGCCGCTCGCCGGGGTGCCACGCGTCCTCCTGCCCGCCGTCGACCTGGGCGACCTGTCCACGCCCGTCGACACCCGGGACACCGGACCGCGCCCGGGCTCGCCCCTGTGGGCCTATCTCACCGCGGTCACCGCCGTCGGCGTCACCGCACTGGTGATCGCGCAGGTGCGGCTCGGCTTCGGCGAGCTGGGCGAGGTGGCCCGCGCTCCGCTGTTCTGGATGCTGACCGTCCTGGTGGTGCTGGGCGAGCTGCGCCCGGTCATGTTCAGCTCCTCGACGCTCGTCGGGGGCACGCCGGCCTCCACGATGTTCACCTTCGCCGTGCTGATGCACCAGGGCCTGCCGACGGCGGCGCTGATGCAGGCGATCGCCGTCGTGGTCAGCGGCCTGGTGCACCGCAGGGCCTGGCACCGGGTGTCGTTCAACCTCGCCCAGGTGACCCTGGCCTGCGTGGCCGCGGCCGCGGCCTTCGCCGCGTTCGGCGCGCATCCCGCTCCCGGCACGCCCTGGACGCCCGACGGCGGCGACATCCCCGCCATCGCCGTGGCCGCCGGGGCGTACTTCGCGGTCCGCGCGATCCTGGTCTGCCAGGCGGTGGCCCTGCACGAGCGCCGGCCGCTGGCCCGGGTGATGAAGGCGTCCATCGGCCCGCAGGCCCTCGTCTACGGCGCGCTGCTCGGCCTCGCGCCGCTGGTGGTCGTCGTGATGGCGCACTCCACGGCCCTGGTCCCCCTGTTCGTCGCGCCGCTGGCCGCCGTTTACTTCACCGCGACGCTCTCGCTGCGCCGCGACCACCAGGCGACCCACGACGGGCTCACCGGCCTGCCGAACCGCAAGATGCTCATCCTGCGTACCGAGGAGGCCCTGGCCGAGGCGCGCGAGCACGAGCGGGTGGGACTGCTGCTGCTCGACCTCGACCGCTTCAAGGAGGTCAACGACACGCTCGGCCACCCGGTCGGCGACCGGCTGCTGCAGATCGTGGCCCACCGGCTCACCCACAGCGTGCGGCCCGGAGACGTGGTGGCCCGCCTCGGCGGGGACGAGTTCGCGGTGCTGCTCCCGTCGATCAGGGACGCGCACGCGGCCAAGGAGGTCGCCTCGCGGCTGCGGGTCGCGCTGACCGAGCCGGTACGTCTCGAGGGCATGACCTTCGATCTCGACGCGTCGATCGGCATCGCGCTATACCCCGACCACGCGCCCGACTTCGAGCTGCTGATGCAGCGTTCCGACGTGGCGATGTACCTGGCCAAGGAGGGCCGCACCGGCGTCGAGTTCTACCTGCCGGGCAAGGACCGCAACTCGCCGGAACGGCTGAGCCTGCTCGGCGATCTGCGGCGCGCGATCGACGCCGACGAGCTGGAACTCCACTATCAGCCCAAGGTGAGCCTCGAGGACGGCAGGGTCGAGAGCGTCGAGGCGCTGCTGCGCTGGTGGCATCCGGTGCGCGGGCCGATCTCACCCGCCGAGTTCATCCCGCTGGCCGAGCAGTCGTACCTGATGCGCGAGCTCACCCAGCACGTCATCGGCCACGCGCTGCGGCAGGCGGCCCGGTGGTGGCACGCGGGCGTCGACGTGCCGGTCTCGGTCAACGTGTCGGCCCGCGACCTGCTGGACTCGAGCCTGCCCGAGCAGCTGGAGTCCGGGCTGGAGAAGCTGGAACTGCCGCCCCAGGCCATCCGGCTGGAGGTCACCGAGCGCATCCTCATGACCGACCAGGCCTACAGCGCCGACACGATCCGCACCCTGGCCGGCCTCGGCATCCAGCTGGCCCTGGACGACTTCGGCACCGGCTACTCCTCGCTCGTCCGTCTCCAGCGGCTCCCGGTCTCCGAAGTGAAGATCGACGCGTCGTTCGTCCGGCGGCTCGGGGAGTCCCCGGACGACGAGCGCATCGTCCGCTCGATCATCGACCTCGTACGGTCCCTCGGGCTGAGGTCGGTCGCCGAGGGGGTCGAGTCGCCGGAGATCGCGACGCTGCTGCGGGACATGGGCTGCCAGGCGGGCCAGGGGTGGTGGCTGGCCAAGCCCATGCCGGCCAGTGAGGCGACCACCTGGCTGCGCGGCCGGCTCAGCGCGGCCTTCCGGGACCGTGGGAGCGACGGCGCCCCGTCCCGCGCCGCACTGACCCCTCCGTGATCCGGTCGCCGCATTAAGACCATGTGACGCGGCGTCGTCGGGTCGGCCGCGCTCGGCGACGAGCCCTAGGATGGGTAGGTCCAATCTCCATCATGAAACGGGTTCGACGACTCATGTCCGCCATAACCCGCGATGAGGTCGCTCACCTCGCCCGGCTGTCCCGGCTGGCACTGGCCGACGACGAGCTCGACCACTTCGCCGCCCAGCTCGACCAGATCGTCGGCGCCGTCGCCCGCGTCGCTGAGGTGGCGGCCGACGACATCCCGCCGTCCTCGCACGCGCTTCCGCTGACCAACGTGTTCCGGCCCGACGACGTACGGCCCGGCCTCACGCCCGAGGGCGCCCTGTCCGGCGCGCCCGCGGTGGAGGACGACCGCTTCCGCGTGCCGCGGATCCTCGGGGAGGAAGAATGAGCCTGATTCGCAAGACCGCCGCCGAGCTCGGCGCGCTGGTCGCCTCCCGGGAGGTCACCGCCGTCGAGGTCGCCCAGGCCCACCTCGACCGGATCGCCGAGGTCGACGGCCGGGTCAACGCCTTCCTGCACGTCGACGCCGAGTCCGCGCTGGCACAGGCCCGCACGGTCGACGAGCGCATCGCCGCGGGCGAGACGCTCGGCCCGCTCGCCGGGGTCCCGGTCGCGCACAAGGACGTGTTCACCACGACCGGCATGCCGACGACCGCCGGCTCGAAGATCCTCGAAGGCTGGCGCCCGCCGTACGACGCGACCGTGACCCGCCGCCTGCGCGAGGCGGGCCTGGTGATCCTCGGCAAGACCAACCTGGACGAGTTCGCCATGGGGTCTTCCACGGAGAACTCGGCGTACGGCCCGACCCGCAACCCCTGGGACCTGGACAGGATCCCGGGCGGCTCGTCGGGCGGCTCGTCGGCCGCGGTGTCCGCCTACGAGGCGCCGTTGTCCACCGGCACCGACACCGGCGGCTCGATCCGCCAGCCCGCCGCGGTCACCGGCATCGTCGGCATGAAGCCGACGTACGGCGGCTCGTCCCGCTACGGGCTGATCGCGTTCGCGTCCTCGCTGGACACGCCCGGTCCGTTCGCCCGCAACGTGCTCGACGCGGCGCTGCTGCACGAGGCGTTCTCCGGCCACGACCCGCTCGACTCGACCTCGATCGACGCGCCGGTCCCGCCGGTCGTCGAGGCCGCGCGCCAGGCCGACGTGGCGGGCATGCGGGTCGGCGTGGTCAAGGAGTTCGGCGGGGAGGGCTACCAGCCCGGCGTCCTCGCCCGGTTCCAGGAGGCCGTCGACCTGCTGGAGTCGCTCGGCGCCAAGGTCGTCGAGGTCTCCTGCCCGACCTTCTCCTACGCGCTGCCCGCGTACTACCTGATCGCGCCGTCGGAGTGCTCGTCCAACCTGGCCCGCTTCGACGCCATGCGGTACGGCCTGCGCGTCGGCGACGACGGCACCCGCAGCGCCGAGGAGGTCATGGCGCTCACCCGGGCGGCCGGTTTCGGGCCCGAGGTCAAGCGGCGCATCATGCTCGGCACGTACGCCCTCTCGTCGGGCTACTACGACGCCTACTACGGGCAGGCCCAGAAGGTCCGCACGCTGATCATGCGGGACTTCGAGGCGGCCTTCCAGCAGGTGGACGTGCTGGTCTCGCCGACCACGCCGACCACGGCGTTCCCGATCGGGGAGCGGGCCGACGACCCGATGGCGATGTACCTCGCCGACCTGTGCACGATCCCGACCAACCTGGCCGGCAACGCGGCGATCTCGGTGCCCTGCGGCCTCGCCGACGAGGACGGCCTTCCGGTCGGACTGCAGGTCATGGCCCCGGTCCTGGCCGACGACCGCTGCTACCGGGTCGGCGCGGCCGTGGAGAAGGCCTACGAGAGCCGGTGGGGCGGCTCGCTGCTGTCCCGCGCGCCCGCGCTCTAGTCGCGAGGGGAGGGGAACGGCGGCATGATCACCCGCATCGAGATCGACGGCTTCAAGTCGTTCGAGAACTTCGCGCTGGATCTGCCTCCGTTCCTCGTGCTCATCGGCGCCGACGCCAGCGGCAAGTCGAACCTCCTCGATGCGCTGACGTTCGTCGCGACCGCGGGGACCCGCGGAGTGGACGCGGCGGTGTCGGAGGTGCGCGGCGACGCGCGAGGACTCTTCCGCAAGCGTGGCGACGGCACCCGCGTCGACCGGATGCGTTTCGCTCTGGAACTCCTTCTCCCGGCGCGGCGCTCTTCGCCGAGCAGTCGCTGGCGTTGGGAGGTGCGATTCGCATGGGCGGTGCCCGAAGGCGAGCTCGAAGGGATCACGATCGAGACGCAGCGGCTCGTCTCGTTGTCGCCGCCGGACCGTGTCATTCCCCTCATGGAGGGCGAGTGGGTCGTGCCGGAGGGAAGGTCCGCGCTGGAGTACTTCTCCGGTTCTCACAAGCCGGACGGGGAGATCGTACGGCGGATCGAGCACGAACTCGCCGAGGTCAGGTCCCTGCATCTGGAAGCGGGCTCCCTGAGTGGGGCGAGTGAGCTCGGCGGACCCCGTCGTCTGGACTCCACCGGTCGAAATCTTCCGAACTACCTGAGATTTCTGGCGCGTGAGACGGCGTCGGAGAACAGGCCGCTCGGCGTGGTCGGCGAAATCAAGATGCACCTCGTCGGACCGGTCAGGGAGATCAGCGACTTCGAGATCGTCGAGGACGAGCGCCGCAGGGACGTCAGGCTCGAGTTCGCCTCGCCCTACGATCGGGGGCTGGACGCTGAGTTCGCCTCTGACGGCACGCTGCGCATGCTGGCCATCCTGGCCGCGTTGCACGACGGTGGAACCGCCGTCATCGAGGAGCCGGAGAACGGCGTCTTCCCGGAGAGACTCCGTCAGCTGCTCGGTCTGGCCCGGGAGTTGGTGACGGACGAAGGCGAAGCAGTGACGTCCCGCCTGGACCGGCCTCTGCAGCGGCAGGCCCTGTTCACCGGTCACTCCCCGGTGGTGCTCGACGCGGTACCGCGGGAGAACATCGCGTTCCTCGACATGACCACCGTCCTGGAGGGCGGGGTCGCCAGCCGGGTGCGGCGGCTGAGGGAGAATGCCGGGCCGGTACGCGTGGACGGCGAGCGATGGCCGCGCGTCACGGACTCGGAGCTCGACAGATTCCGTGCCGGGGTGGAGGAACCGGTCTGATGCGGAGCCTGAGCTGCGTTCTCGTCAGGGAGGGACCGTCGGATGACTGGTTTCTGCCGATCCTGCTGCGCCGAGCCCTGGAGGAACTCGTCATCGAGAACTTCCCGGCCTGCCGGGAGGTGCAGGAGGTGCGCCCCCTTCCTGAGGCGGGCAACCAGCACCCGGAGACCGTGATCAAGACGTCGGAGCTGGAGCGGGGCACGTTCGACGTGCTTCTTCACCACCACGACGGCGCTTCGCCGGCGCAGTCGGAACTCGTCGTCGGGCGGATGCGGCAGGCGTGGAACGCGAGCGTGTTCCGGGAGCCTCTGGTGGCCGTCGTGCCGATGCGGGAGACGGAGACCTGGCTGCTCGCCGGCCGGACGGCCCTGGTCAGGGCGCTCAACCTGCGTAGGCTCGACCGGGAGCCCGTCTCGGGCTCGGGGGTCGAGGCCTGCCCCGATCCCAAGGCGACGATCGCGACGTTGCCGAGGGACGAGGCCGGGATGAACCCGAAGAAGAAAGGCGTTCTCCGGAACTTCTATCTGTCGGTGGCGGAGACCGCCGGCATCGCTGAACTGCGGAAGGTGCCCGCCTTCCAGCAATGGTGGAATGACATGATCGAAGCATTGGAAGGACTGGGTTACCAGCATGGCTGATACCGCGACGCTCATGCCGTACGACGAGGCGCTGGAGCGCTTCGAGCCGGTGCTGGGGCTGGAGACGCACGTCGAACTGGGCACCGACTCGAAGATGTTCTGCGGCTGCCCGACGACCTTCGGCGCGCCGCCGAACACGCACGTCTGCCCGGTGTGCCTGGCGCTGCCCGGCTCGCTGCCGACGGCCAACGAGAAGGCGATCGAGTCGACGATCCGGATCGGCCTCGCGCTGAACTGCACCATCGCGAAGTGGTGCCGATTCGCCCGGAAGAACTACTTCTATCCGGACATGCCGAAGAACTACCAGATCAGCCAGTACGACGAGCCGCTGTGCACGGACGGCTATCTGGACGTCGAGGTGAACGGCCAGATCGTCCGCGTGGAGATCGAGCGGGTGCACCTGGAGGAGGACACCGGCAAGTCCACCCACGTCGGCGGTGCGACCGGGCGGATCCACGGCGCCGACTACTCGATCGTCGACTACAACCGGGCCGGCATCCCGCTCGTCGAGATCGTGACCAAGCCGATCGCGGGCACCGACCGGCTCGCCCCCGAGGTCGCCCGCGCGTACGTCACCGAGCTGCGCGAGGTGATGCGCTCGCTCGGCGTGTCCGACGTGCGGATGGAGCAGGGGTCGCTGCGCTGCGACGTGAACGTCTCGCTCATGCCGCGAGGCTCGGCCGAGTGGGGCACCCGTACGGAGACCAAGAACGTCAACTCGCTGCGCAGCGTCGAGCGGGCGGTGCGGGGCGAGATCGAGCGCCAGGCGGCCATCCTCGCCGGGGGCGGCCGGATCGTGCAGGAGACCCGCCACTTCCACGAGGACACCGGGCAGACGACCTCCGGGCGGTCGAAGGAGGAGGCGCAGGACTACCGCTACTTCCCCGAGCCCGACCTGCTGCCGATCGCGCCCGACCCGGCCTGGGTCGAGTCGCTGAAGGCCGCGCTGCCCGAGCTGCCGTCGGCGCGGCGCAAGCGGCTCCAGCAGGAGTGGGGCGTGTCCGACCTCGACATGGCCGCCATGCACAACGCCGACGCGATCGACCTGGTCGAGGCGACGGTGGCCGCGGGCGCTCCCGCCGCCGACGCGCGCAAGTGGTGGATGGGCGAGCTGGCCCGGCGGGCCAACGAGTCGGCCACGGCGCTCGCCGACCTGCCGATCACCCCGGCACAGGTCGCCCGGGTGACCGAGCTGGTCGCCTCCGGCGCCCTGAACGACAAGCTGGCCCGCCAGGTGCTGGAGGGCGTGCTCGCCGGCGAGGGCGGCCCGGACGAGGTCGTGGACAAGCGCGGGCTCCAGGTCGTCAGCGACGAGGGTGAGCTGTCGGCGATCATCGACCAGGTGCTGGCGGACAACGCCGACGCCGCCGAGAAGGTGCGCGGCGGGAAGATCGCCGCCGTGGGCGCGCTGGTCGGCGGCGTGATGAAGGCCAGCCGGGGCAAGGCGGACGCGGGCCGGGCCCGTGAGCTGATCCTGGAGAAGCTCGGCGTCCAGGGCTAGGGACACGACCTGGGAGATCGCCCGGCGAGCGCAGGCCCTTCCGCGAGGCGCCGCCGGGGTCACCCGCGGGAGAACGGCCGGCCACGGTTCCGCGTGGCCGGCCGCCGGGCTGAGCCGGCCCTGCCTGCGCCGGCTGGTCTGGGCTCCGGCCGGTCTGGCCGGTCTGGCCGGTCTGGCCGGATGCAGCCAGGCAAGGCCCGGAAGGTGTCGCTTCGGGACATATCCAGCGGAGGGTGTTTTAGGGTTAACTGATCGAAGTTGACCTTGAGCTGGAGGAGACCGAGGCGTGCGCAACGCCGGAGCGTCCGTCGACCCGCCCACGGATCCATCCGGGGCGGCGTCCGCTCCTCCGCACAAACATCCGGTGCGCCGCGTCACCTCGCTGCCCCGCGGGGTCTCGGCCCTTCCCCGGGGTGTGTCGGCCGACATCTTCGCGGAACCCTCCGCCCCCGCCGTCCCGGTCGCGGCCAAGCCGTCCGGTGGCGGGAGCATCCCGCCGCCGGCTCCGCCGGTCGAGCCGTGGCGGGTGCCGGAGCGCCCGGTGCGCGAGGAGCCCGTCGTCGTCCCCCCGGCGGACCTCGGAGACCTGCTCGACCCCGTTCCGCGCAGTCGTACGCTCCGCCGTGCGCTGATCGGCCTGGCGGCGCTGCTCCTGGCGCTCTATCTCGTGCCGGCCGTCTCCATGGCGGGGAAGGTCCTGCCCGGCACCACGGTGCTCGGCGTCGACATCGGCGGGCAGAGCGCGACCGAGGCCGTCGCCACGCTGCGCGAACGCTTGTACGCCCAGACGAGGACTCCGCTGATCGTGCGGCAGGGCACCCGCCGCCTGACCGTCGACCCGGTGCAGGCCGGTCTCACGCTCGACGCCGAGGCCACGGTCCGCGCCGCGCGGGCGGGCTTCCCCAGCCCGCCGCAGGTGTGGAGCGCGCTGACCGGCAGCCGTGAGGTGCGGCCCGTGGTGTCGGTGGACCAGCGCAAACTCGACGAGACGGTGGCCAGGACCATCGTCGCGCCGCTGGAGAACCCAAGGCGTGAGGGCGACGTCTCGTTCGACGGGGTCACCCCGGTCCCGACCTATCCGCGACCCGGCAGGGTCGTCGACAGGAGGGCGACGGCCGACCAGATCGTCAGGGGCTACCTCGACCCGGACGTCGTGGTCGTGGTGCCCACGATGCGGGATCTGCCGCACATCACCCGTGCCGAGGTGCGGCGCGCCCTGCGCTGGGCGGGCCGGGCGGTGGCCGCGCCCCTGACCCTGACCAACGGGACCGCCTCCGTCAGCCTGTCGCCGGCCACACTGGCGCGGCACCTGACGTTCGAGCCCGAAGGCGTGCTCCTGCGGCCGCGCTTCGACGCCGAGGCGGCGATCGCCGGTGTCGAGCCCGCGCTGGTCGGTCCCACGCGGGTCGCCCGCGACGCCACCTTCACGATCAAGGGCGGTCGCCCGGCCCTGGTCCCCGGCAGGCCGGGCGACCGGGTGGACACCGGCCGCCTCGCCGCCGACGTGCTCACCGCCCTCGACCGCGGCGGCCGTACGGTGGCCGTGCAGGTCGTGCACGGGCCGCCGCGGGTCACCGACGAGGACGCGCGGCGGATGGGGATCCAGGAGAAGGTCGGCGGCTTCACCACCTCCTACGCCTGCTGCGCCCGGAGCGCGGGCAACATCCGCGCCGCCGCGGCGCTCCTCGACGGCCGCGTGGTGGAACCGGGGGAGACGTTCTCGTTCAACGAGGTCGTCGGCCCGCGCACCGCGGAGGCGGGATTCGACGGCATCGGCCCCACGATGATCCGCGGCAGGGCCGGCACCGACGCGACGGGGATGACACAGGTCGCGACCACCATGATGAACGCGGTGGTCCGCGCCGGGCTGCGGGTCGTCGAGCACACCCCGCCCGAGGTCCACGCCTCTCACCTGCCGGTCGGCACCGAGGCCGCGGTGTCCTTCCCCGGCCCCGACCTGCGGTGGAAGAACGACTCGCCGTACGGCGTGCTCGTCCGGGCGTCCGCCGACGGCACGTCGCTGACCGTGACGCTGTGGAGCACCAGGCGATACGAGGTGGACCTGCAGGAGCCGGTCGTCGCCCAGCGGGTGGCGCTGCCTCCGCTGATCCGTCAGGGGCCCGGATGCGTGGCGGCGCAGGGGCAGCCCGGCTTCACCGCCACGGTGACGCGGGTGCTGCGGCAGGACGGCGAGGTGGTCTCCCGGCAGACCTTCCGCACCTCCTACCGCGCCCAGGCCGGGGTCGTCTGCTCCGGCTGATCAGGACGAGGGCCGCACCACCAGGATGCGGTCGTCGCCGTCCTTCGGAGAACCCCGCCCGTCCCGGTTGCTGGTGCTCACCCACAGAGTGCCGTCGGGCGCGGCGGCCACCGCGCGCAGCCTGCCGTACTCGCCGGAGTACAGCGCGGCCGGGCGGCCGGCGCGGCCCGACGCGTCCACCGGGACCCGCCACAGCCGCTCGCCGCGCAGCGCGGCGGCCCACAGGGCCCCCCGGGCGTACGCGAGGCCGGACGGCGACGCCTCGGAGGTCGGCCAGGTGAGCAGGGGATCGGTGTACCCGGACCGGCCGCCCACCCCCTCGACCTCCGGCCACCCGTAGTTGCGGCCCTTCTCGATGAGGTTGATCTCGTCGTAGGTGTTCTGGCCGAACTCGGTGGCGTACATGTGCCCCCGGTCGTCCCACGCGAGGCCTTGCACGTTGCGGTGGCCGTAGGACCACACCAGCGTGCCGAAGGGGTTGCCCGGGGCGGGCCGGCCGTCCGTCGTCATCCGCAGGATCTTGCCGCCCAGTGAGTTCCTGTCCTGTGCCATCCCGCGCTCGCCGGTCTCCCCGGTCGAGGCGTACAGGTAGCCGTCGGGGCCGAAGGCGAGGCGGCCCCCGTTGTGGATGCCCCCCTTGGGGATCCCGCTGACGATCACCTCGCGGTCGGCGAGCCGCCCGTCGTAGCGGTAGCGGACGATCCGGTTGTCGTCCCCCGCCGTGAAGTAGACGAAGACGGAGCGGTCGGTGGCGTAACGGGGCGAGACGGCCACGCCCAGCAGGCCGCCCTCGCCGCTCGCCGACACGCCCTCGATCACGCCGATCTCGCGGACCTCGCCGCGCGGCGTGACCCGCAGCAGCCGCGCCGAGTCGCGCTCGGTCACCAGCGCGTCGCCTCCGGGCAGGAACGCGATCGCCCAGGGCACCGCCAGGCCGGTGACCAGCGTGCGCGGCCGGGCCGGGGTGACGTCCGTCTCATCGCCACCGGTGGTAGCGCCCGTTGTGATGCTCGCGGTGGTGCTCGTTGTGGTGCTCGTGGCGGGGAGCGGCGGGGGAGTCCTGCCCCCGCCCGCGCCGCCCGGCGCGCACGCCGTGGCCGTGGTCAGAAGCGCCGCCGACGAAAGGGCCGCCGCCAGGAGCGTGCTCGCCGTGCCATGCCTGTCCGCCATCCCCGTTGACCTCCTCATGGACCCATACTCGCGGGCGGGGGCGCAGGTTCCCTAGGTTGTTGCTCGTGAAGATCTGGGTCGCATCACAGGACATCGCCGACGCCCTCTCCGACCTCCCCGAGGGGCTCCCTGCCCTCGACTGCGCCGTGTACGACGGAAGGACGCCGCCGCCCGGCCCGCCGGAGGAGGTGGAGATCTGGGTGCCTCCGCTGGTCCCGGTGCCGGACACCGCCGGTCTGCTGGGCCGTATGACCGGCCTCCGCCTGCTGCAGACCGTGACGGCGGGGGTCGAGCCCTACCTGCCGCACGTGCCGCCGAAGGCGGTCCTGTGCAACGCCCGCGGCGTCCACGACGCGGGCACGGCCGAGTGGGCGGTGGGCGCGATGATCGCGGTGCTGCGGGAGTTCCCCGGCTTCGCGGCCGCGCAGGCCAGACGCGAGTGGGACTACCGCCACACCGGCGTCCTCGCCGACTCCACCGTGCTGATCGTCGGCTACGGTTCGATCGGCGAGGCGCTCGAACGGCGTCTGGCCGGGTTCGAGGTGGAGATCGTGCGGGTGGCGCGCACGGCCCGGGAGGGCGTCCACGGCCAGGACGAACTGCCGGCGCTGCTGCCCGCCGCCGACGTGGTCGTGCTGCTGGTGCCCGCCACGGCCGGGACGGCCGGCCTGGTCGACGCCCGGTTCCTCGCCCGGATGAAGGACGGCGCGCTGCTGGTGAACGCCGCCCGCGGATCGGTCGTGGACACCGGCGCGCTGCTGGCCGAGCTGCGGTCGGGCAGGCTGCTGGCGGCGCTCGACGTCGCCCCCGTCGAGCCGCTGCCCCCCGATCACCCGCTCTGGACCGCACCGGGGGTCTTCATCACCCCGCACATCGCCGGCAGCACGCCCGCGTCCGTACGGCGTACGCGGAGGCTGGTGCGGGAACAGGTCGTGCGTCATCTGACGGGCCGGCCACTCGCTAACATGATCACTGGGCATTACTGACCGCTCCATTAAGGATTCCGGAACGTGGCTGCCTCGTGACCTGGGGTGCGTACGCTGAAGCTCAGCGTGCGCGGCTGGTTATCAGATCGGTGACGACTCGCCCGTTGTCCCCCTCTCGATCAGCGGCTGTGCGCACACTGGCAATGTGACAGGGAGAGTAAAGCCGAGTCGAGAACGGGAGGGGCAGTGACGGCACACCCCACCGGATCCGGCGACGCTGAGACGACTCCGGCCTCCGCCGAAACCCCGGAGGACACGACGGCCGATGGTGAAGCGGCGACAGGTGTAGAGGCGACGCACGTGAACGTCAGGCGTGACCCCCGGGTCCCAGTCACCACCGCTGCCGGGCTCGGCGCGGTGGCGGTCGTCGTGGCCCTGCTCACCGGAGGCTCGGCGCCGGTCGTGACCGCGGTCGCGGGGGTCGTCACCGGCCTGCTCGCGGCGACCTCGCTGATCATGGCCGCCACCCGCGTCGTCCCCGCCCACCGGCGCCAGCCAGGCGCCTGGCGCTGGATGGCCGCCGGGTCGCTGACCTGGCTCCTCGGCGTCGGCCTGCGGCCCGTGGCGGACGGCACGCCGTTCGTGCTCACGTTCGCCGACCTGCTCATGCTCGTCGGCTCCGTGCTGCTCGCGATCGGCTGCGGGCTGTCGGTGAAACCACCCGCGTTCACGCGCGGGGTGATACGCCAGGCGGCCGACGCCTACCTCGGCGCGGCGTCGGTCTTCGCCGTGGCCTGGGTCGCCGTGCTCGGCCCGGCCTTCAGGAAGGCGGAGGACACCGGCGCGTTCTTCGTCGCGCTCGCGCTGCCCGTGGTCTGCCTGCTCGCGACCTGTGCGGTGACACCGGCCGTGGTGGCGTCACGGTCGGGCAACCGGGTGGTCGGGCTCACCGGCGTCGGCGTGCTCACCGCGATAACGGTCGCGGAGATGGCGACGGCCCTGTCCCGTCTCGGCGGCGACGCCCCGCCGCTCGCGGCCGGGCTCGTCGTCCCGGCGATGCTGCTCGTCCTCGCGGTCACCCCATGGGTGCAGGAGGTCCGGCCGGCCAGGCCGCTGCCCGCCGCGCTGACGGCCGCCACCCCGCTGGTGCTCGTCGCCGCCGCCACGGTGATCGCCACCCTGTACGTGATCGGCGGCAGCCGCGACGCCGCCCTGGCGGTCGTGGCCGCCTCGGTCGTCCTCGTCCTGCTCGGCCGGCTGTTCGTGCTCCTGGTCGAGACCGCGGGCATGCGCCGCCTCGTCGACGTCGGCGAGCAGCAACTGCGCAGGCTCGCCGAGAACACCGGAGACGTCGTGCTCGTGTGCGACCCCGGCGGAGTCGTCCAGGAGGTCGGTCCCGGCCTCGAGACGACGTACGGCTACTGCCCCGAGGACCTCGTCTTCCGGCCGATCTTCGACTACATCCACCCCGAGGACCTGCCGGCCGTACAGGCCCTGCTCGACCGCATGACGGACGAGGACGACGGTCCCGAGCAGGAGGGCGGCACCCGGATCTCCTGCCGGTTCCGGGCCTCCGACGGCACCTGGCGGCCCACGGAGACCGTCGCCGCCCGCCACGTACGCGACGACGACCTCGTCCTGGTCACGATCCGAGACCTCAGCGACCAGGTGGCCCTGCGCAACCAGGTCACCCACCTGACCTTCCACGACGGGGTCACCGGGCTGCCCAACCGGGCCTACTTCGAGGAGCGCGCCCGCGACGTGCTCACCCGCCGCGGCGCCGGCGGGACCGCGGTCATCTTCCTGGACCTCGACGGCTTCACCTCCGTCAACGACTCCGTCGGCCACGCCAGCGGCGATCACCTGCTCGGCCAGGCCGCCCGCCGCCTGCGCTCGGCCGTACGGGCCGACGACACCCTCGCCCGGTGGGGCGGGGACGAGTTCGCGGTCCTGCTGGAGGGCGGCGCGTCCGGCGGCACCGACGCGCAGACCGCCATCGACCTGGCCGAACGGCTGGTCCGCGCGGTCTCCAACGAGCCGTTCCGGGTGGCGGACCGGGACGTCGCGCTGACGGCCAGCGTCGGCGTGGCGTTCGCCGAGGAGGATCTGCCCCCCGGAGACCTGCTGCGCAACGCCGACGTGGCGATGTCGCGGGCCAAGGAGCTGGGCGGGCGCCGGGTGGAGGTGTTCGCCACCCACATGCACGCGGACGTCCTGCGCCGCCTGGAGATCGCCTCCGACCTGCAGCGGGCGCTGCTGGAGAACCAGTTCGCGATCGAGTACCAGCCCGTGGTCGACCTGGCCACGTCACAGGTGACCGCCGTCGAGGCACTGGTGCGCTGGTGGCGGGGCGGCACGTTCGTGCCGCCGGAGCAGTTCCTCGGGGCCGCCGAGGACACCGGGATCATCGTGCCGCTCGGCGAGTGGATCCTGCGCGAGGCGTGTCGCGAGGTCGCCGCCTGGCGCGCGTCGTCCTGGGACATCGGGCTGGCGCTCAACCTGTCCGCGCGGCAGATCATGGCCCCGCGCTTCGTGGAGACCGTGGCCGAGGCGCTGAGCGAGAGCGGGCTGCCCGCTAGCGTGCTGACGCTCGAGGTCATCGAGGAGATGCTGGTCGACGACGCCGGGGACATGATCAGCAGGCTGTCGGAGCTGAGGGCCCTCGGCGTACGGCTGGCCATCGACGACTTCGGCACCGGTTACGCGTCGCTCGCGTTCCTGCGCCAGCTGCCGGTCGACATGATCAAGATCGACCCGTCGTTCGTCTCCGGGCTCGGCCGCGACGACACGCTGACCCTGCTGACGAAGACGATCGTGCAACTCGGCAACGACCTCGGCCTGATCGTCGTCGCCGAGGGCATCGAGCGTCCCGAGCAGCTCGACCTGCTGCGCAAGATGGGCTGCACGCGCGGCCAGGGTTACCTGGTGGCCCGTCCCATGGCCGCACGCGGCGTCGACTCCCTGATGCCCACCACCACCCTCCAGAACACCGCCTAGCCCCCACCCATATCGTGATCTTGTAGTTTGTCGCACGTGGGGTTGCTCGCCAGGGTGTTCGCCTTTGGTGATCATGCAGTTCTCCCGCGTACACTCATTCTGACCTGCGGGTTCTCTGTTTGCGATCTTGCACTTCGGTAGACGTCTTTCGTGTGCAAGATCACGAACGGTGAGCGCCCTGGTCATCCCACGCTCTGGGGAATCTGTGCATGATCACGGGGTGAAGATGTGCAGGTCGGCTCCGGTTCCTGCGACAAACCGCATGATCACGAGGGGAGCTTGCCCGGCTCGCCGACCCTCTCTGCGACAAACTACAAGATCGCGGTCGTGGGGGGTGTCTTGGATGGCGAGACGGGCGTCCCAGATGATTTGACGCGGAGGCGGTCCATCGGACATCGTGTAGCCATGCATAGCGGTGGGATTCTCGTAGTACTTCGCAGGCGCGCAGCCTGACGAAGCACTCGGTCCTGCGCGCGCCCCAGCTCCGCACAGCGGATGGGGCATTTTTTATGCCAGAAGCCACGCCAAGCAGCCCAGCCACAGCAAGCTCAGCCACAAGGAACGAGCCGATGACCGAGAAAATGACAGGTGCCCAGGCCCTCGTGCGGGCGCTGGAGCAGGTCGGGGTCGACACGGTGTTCGGGATCCCGGGCGGCGCCATCCTCCCCGCCTACGATCCCCTCTACGACTCGACCAAGGTTCGGCACGTGCTTGTACGGCACGAGCAGGGCGCCGGCCACGCGGCCGAGGGCTACGCGCAGGCGACCGGCAGGGTCGGCGTGTGCATGGCCACCAGCGGCCCGGGGGCGACCAACCTGGTCACCCCGATCGCGGACGCCTACATGGACTCGGTGCCGATCGTCGCGATCACCGGCCAGGTCGCCACGCCGCTGATCGGGACCGACGCGTTCCAGGAAGCCGACATCTCCGGCATCACGATGCCGATCACCAAGCACAACTTCCTGGTCACCAAGGCCGAGGACATCCCGCGGACCATCGCCGAGGCGTTCCACGTCGCCTCCACCGGCCGCCCCGGGCCGGTCCTCGTGGACATCGCCAAGGACGCCCTGCAGGCCACGACCACCTTCTCCTGGCCGCCGGTCATGCAGCTGCCCGGCTACCGCCCGGTGACCCGGCCGCACTCCAAGCAGATCCGCGAGGCCGCCCGGCTGATGAGCGAGGCGAAGCGGCCGGTGTTCTACGTCGGCGGCGGCGTGCACAAGGCCCGGGCCGCGGCCGAGCTGCTGGAGCTGGCCGAGCTGACCGGCATCCCGGTCGTCACCACGCTCATGGCACGGGGCACCTTCCCCGACAGCCACCCCCAGCACATGGGCATGCCCGGCATGCACGGCAGCGTGTCCGCGGTCGGCGCCCTGCAGCGCTCGGACCTGCTGATCGCGCTCGGCACCCGCTTCGACGACCGGGTGACCGGGCAACTGTCCAGCTTCGCGCCGCACGCCAAGGTGATCCACGCCGACATCGACCCGGCGGAGATCTCCAAGAACCGGCACGCGGACGTGCCGATCGTGGGCGACTGCCGCGAGGTGATCGGCGACCTGATCACGGCGGTGCGGGCCGAGCAGGCCGAGGGCCGCAAGGGCGACTACGCCGACTGGTGGCGGATCCTGAACGGCTACAAGGAGACCTACCCGCTGGGCTACGAGGAGTTCGCCGACGGGTCGCTGGCCCCGCAGTACGTGATCGAGCGGCTCAGCGCGCTGGTGGGCCCCGACGCGATCTACACCGCGGGCGTGGGCCAGCACCAGATGTGGGCCGCGCAGTTCATCCGGTACGAGAACCCCGGGACGTTCATCAACTCCGGCGGGGCCGGCACGATGGGCTTCTCGGTTCCGGCCGCGATGGGCGCCAAGATGGGCTGCCCGGACAAGGTCGTGTGGGCGATCGACGGCGACGGCTGTTTCCAGATGACCAACCAGGAGCTGGCCACCTGCGCCATCGAGGGTGTGCCGATCAAGGTGGCCGTCATCAACAACGGTAACCTCGGCATGGTCCGCCAGTGGCAGACGCTGTTCTACGACGAGCGTTACTCCAACACCGACCTGCAGCGCGTCAAGCGGATTCCGGACTTCGTGAAGCTCGCCGAGGCGTACGGTTGTGTCGGCCTGCGGTGCGAGCGTCCGGAGGACGTGGACGAGACCATCCGCAAGGCCATGGAGATCAACGACGTGCCGGTCGTGGTGGACTTCGTCGTGCACCAGGACGCCATGGTCTGGCCGATGGTCGCCGCCGGCACCAGCAACGACGACATCAAGTACGCCCGCGACATGGCGCCGAACTGGGAGGGCGGAGAATGAGCCCCGCCCGGAGCGACAACGACCAGCAGTGCGAGGAGAAGGCATGAGTCGCCACACGCTGTCCGTTCTGGTGGAGAACAAGCCGGGCGTGCTGGCCCGGGTCGCCGCCCTCTTCAGCCGGCGCGGCTTCAACATCGACTCGCTGGCCGTCGGCCCCACCGAGCACGACGACATCTCGCGGATGACCATCGTCGTGAACGTGGAGGACCTCCCGCTGGAGCAGGTCACCAAGCAGCTCAACAAGCTGGTCAACGTCATCAAGATCGTCGAGCTCGACAACAGCCAGTCGGTGCAGCGCGAGCTGATGTTGATCAAGGTGCGGACCGACTCCGAGAGCCGGTCCCACGTCCTCGAACTCGTGAACCTCTTCCGGGCGCGCTGCGTGGACGTTGCCCCGGACGCGGTCACGATCGAGGTCACCGGGACGACCGACAAGCTGGAGGCGTTCGTCCGGGTCCTTGAGCCGTACGGCATCAAGGAGCTCGTGCAGTCGGGCATGGTGGCCATCGGCCGCGGTGCCCGTTCCATCACCGACCGCTCGCTTCGCGCCCTCGACCGCAGCGCATAGGAGTGCGGACGAATGCCGCCCGGCGCGCAGCTGGGCGGCATTCGACCGACACGACCTAGCTCCTACGGCAGGCACGTCGCGACGGACAACCCGTGAAAGGCAAGCAAGTGACTGAGATCTTCTACGACGACGACGCCGACCTGTCGATCATCCAGGGTCGCCATGTCGCGGTGCTGGGGTACGGCAGCCAGGGCCACGCGCACGCGCTGAGCCTGCGCGACTCGGGCGTGGACGTCCGGGTCGGCCTGCCCGAGGGCTCCAAGAGCCGGGAGAAGGCCGAGGCGGACGGGCTGCGCGTGCTGTCGCCGGGCGAGGCCGTCGAAGAGGCCGACCTCACGATGATCCTCGCGCCGGACCACATCCAGCGGCACCTGTACGCCGAGCACGTCGCGCCGAACCTCGTCGAGGGCGACGCGCTGTTCTTCGGCCACGGTCTCAACATCCGTTACGGCCTCATCGAGGCTCCGGCGGGCGTCGACGTCGCGATGGTGGCGCCGAAGGGCCCGGGTCACCTGGTCCGCCGTCAGTACGCCGCCGGCCGTGGCGTGCCCTGTCTGGTCGCCGTCGAGCGTGACGCCACCGGCAACGCCTGGCCGCTCGTGCTGTCGTACGCCAAGGGCATCGGCGGCACCCGCGCCGGCGCGCTGAAGACCACCTTCACCGAGGAGACCGAGACCGACCTGTTCGGCGAGCAGGCCGTGCTGTGCGGCGGCGTCTCCGAGCTGATCAAGGCCGGGTTCGAGACCCTGATCGAGGCCGGCTACCAGCCGGAGGTCGCCTACTTCGAGTGCCTCCACGAGATGAAGCTGATCGTGGACCTGATGTACGAGGGCGGCGTCTCCAAGATGTACTGGTCGGTGTCCGACACCGCGGAGTACGGCGGCTACACCCG
Organism: Microbispora sp. ZYX-F-249; assembly: GCF_039649665.1. Classification (NCBI taxonomy): domain Bacteria; kingdom Bacillati; phylum Actinomycetota; class Actinomycetes; order Streptosporangiales; family Streptosporangiaceae; genus Microbispora; species Microbispora maris. The sequence goes on from NZ_JBDJAW010000003.1 coordinate 150,870, forward strand.
CGGCCCGCGCGTGGTCAACGAGGAGACCAAGAAGGAGATGCGCCGCATCCTGGACGAGATCCAGGACGGCCGCTTCGCGCGCGAGCTGGTCGAGGAGTTCGACTCCGGCCAGACCAACTTCAAGCGCCACCGCGAGGAGCTGGCGGTCCACCCGATCGAGCAGACCGGTGCCAAGCTCCGCCCGATGATGAGCTGGCTCAAGGGCGAGCAGGCCTGACGGTCGCGAACGCGTCCGTGACCGCGGCGCCGCGCCCCGCCCACGAGGCGGGGAGCGGCGCCGCGTCGCGTTCGCCGGCTACCGGGGCCGGACGCGTCAGCACCGCGCGGGCTTGAGCCAGGAGCATTCGAGGTCACCGGCGCGCGCCCGTGGGGACGACGGAGCGGCCTCCCGCGGCGAGGACCCGGAGGTCGTGCCGCGCGCGTCCGCCGTCTCGTCCACCGTTTCGTCGACAGGGGCCTTCCTGGTGAACTGGGCCAGCCTGACGGCGATCCGGTCCTCCAGATCCCTCGGCGGACCGGACAGGTAGCCGTTGCTGATGACCGAGAAGACCAGCTGCTCCCCGTCCGCGCTGGTCACGTAGCCCGACAGTGCGGTCACGCCGGTCAGCGAGCCGGTCTTGGCGTGGACGTTCCCCGCCGCCGCCGTGCCGCGCATCCTGCTGCGCAGCGTCCCGCCGACCATGCGGTCGGCCTCTCCGGCGATCGGCAGGGCGGCGTACCAGGTGGGGAACCAGGGCTTGCCGCGCACCGCCGCGAGCAGGGCCGTGATGCCGCCGGGCGTCAGGGCGTCGACCCGGGACAGGCCGGAGCCGTCCCGCAGCCGCAGCGTCCGCACGCCGTTCGCCTGCGCGAACGCGCTCGTCACGGCGAGGCCCGCCGCCCACGTCCCCGCGCCGGACACCTTGCGGCCCATCGCCTTGGTGAGGATCTCCGCGTGCATGTTGTTGCTCAGCTTCATGAACGGCACGAACAGCTCGCCGAGGGTCATCGACCGGCGTGAGGCGATCGTGGCCGCCTTCGCCGGGGCCGTCCCGCGCACGGTCGGCCCGAGCACCTTCACGCCGTGCCGGGCCAGCCCCTCCCGGAACAGCGTCGCCGCGTAGAACGTGGGGTCCCACACCGCGACCCACTCGTCGTACGGCTCGGAGACCGTGCCGCTGACCACGACGGTGTTGGTGCCGTGCCGCCGCTCGACGAGCACGTCCGTCTCGTCGCCGGTGACGGCCCTGTTCACGATCTTCACGTAGCCGGTCGCCGGTGTGGTCGACACCGTGGCGGCCTTGCCGGGGCCGGCTCCGGGCGCGACCGAGACGATCACCGAGCCCGCGTCGTAGTCGGTGTCGGGCGCCGCGGTCAGCGCGGAGATCTGCCCCGCGTAGTAGTACGGCTCGTCGTCCCAGGCCCAGTCGGTGCCGAGCCGCACGTCGTCGAACCAGGTGTCGTCGGCGACCAGCCGTCCCGTGACGAGCTTCACGCCCGCCGCCGCGACCTCGGCGGCGAGCGCGTCGTAGTCGGCGGCGAGCAGGGTGGGGTCGCCCGTGCCCCGCAGCGTGAGATCCCCGGCGACCGTACGGCCCACGCGGGACGCGGCGAGCACGTCGGTCGTGAAGCGGAAGTCCGTGCCGAGCGTGTCGAGGGCGGCGGCCGAGGTGAGCAGCTTGGTGTTGGAGGCGGGGGCGAACAGCTTGTCCGCGTCGAGCGAGTAGAGGTCCTCGCCGGTGGCGGCGGCGCGTACGGCGACGCCCGCCCGCGCGGGGGCCAGCCGGGAGTCGGCGAGGATCCGGTCGAGGTCGCGGGTCAGGTCCGCGACGCCGGGGGCCGGATCCCGGGCGCCGGCGGAGGCGCCGGAGCCGGCGATCCCGATGGCCAGGACCGCTCCGGCCAGCATGGTCGTGATTCGTCGTGACAACCGCACAGTCCGCTCCCGGGTGAGTGGCTTTCCGCGATCGTCGGTGAGCCGCGCCGGGGCATCAATACGGAAATGTACGTATTAGGTCGTGTCCCGAGGCGGCGTCCCGGGCCGGTGGTCAGGCCGGGAGCGAGACCAGGAACACGCAGTCGCCGAAGGCCACCTCGTCGCCGGCCCGTACGTGTGCGGGGCCGACCAGGCGCCAGCCGTTCAGCCGGGTGCCGTTCATCGAGCCGAGGTCGACCAGCAGCCACGAGTCGTCGTGCTCCCGCCGCAGCTCGGCGTGGACCCGCGAGACGGTCAGGTCGGCGAGGACGAGGTCGCAGGAGGAGCCGCGGCCGACCAGGTAGCGGGCCCGGCCGTCGGCGGGCAGGGCGAGCCGGGGCAGCCGGGGACGCCGCCAGGCGGACTCGATCCGGTTGCTCAGCTCCGACACGGAGGCGACGGCGTCGGTGATCCTTCTACGCCAGCGCCCGCGGTGCGGGAGGTCTGCGACCAGCTCGTCCAGCTCGTTGCGGTTGCGAGCACGAAGCGCCAGGTCCACCCGGCCGACGAAGGTCTCCATGGACAGGCGTCCTTCGGCGGCCCGGTCGCGGAGCTCGCTGAGCGCGCGCTCGCGGTCCCCGTCCGAGGCGCGAACCGGGGGAGAGCTCATGATTGGAAGTATCCGCCGCAGTGGTCCGAGGTGTCCAGAAGACCGCCGTAATCCCCTTCGATCCCGGCCCGGGAGCGGGGTCGCCGGGCGTGGCGTCCCCGCTCCCGGCCGAGCCGGTGGCGTCTCTACTGCCGGCCGAAGTCCTGGGTCCAGTACGCGCCGGAGGCCACGTACCCGACCCCGATGTCGGTGTAGGTGCAGTTGAGGATGTTCTGCCGGTGCCCGGGGCTGTTCATCCAGCCCTGCACCACCGCCTGGGCCGTGCCGTAGCCCTTGGCGATGTTCTCGGCCGCGGCCCGCCAGGTGTAACCGGCGGCCGTGATGCGGTCGGCGAAGGAGCGGCCGTCCTTGGAGGTGTGGTCGAAGTAGTTCTTCGCGGACATGTCAGCCGAGTGGGCGTACGCGGCGGCGCGGAGCCGCGCGTCGTGCTTCAGCGGGCCGCAGCCCGCCTTGGCCCGCTCGGCGTTGGTGAGGCGCACGACCTCGTTCTCGACGGCGGTGCCCACGCCCGAGCCGCTCGTGGGAGAGGCGCTGGGAGCGGTGGAGGCGGGGGCGCTCGCGGTGGGGACGGTGGAGGGACTCGCGGTGGGGGCCGCGGAGGGGCTCGCCGTGGGGACGGCGGAGGGTGCCGGGGAGGCGGTGGCCGAGGGAACGGGAGCGGGGACGTCACAGTCGAGACGCACCGGCCTCGACCGCGACACGTGGCCGCGGTAGTCCGTGACCACGCTGTAGTACGCACCGTCCACACAGGTCAGGGCGACGACGACACGCGCGTTCCTGACCACCTTGGAGCCGCTCTTGACGACGCGGTCGGGGCCGGGCCTGCTGCTCACGATCCGGACCCGGAAACGGGCGTCGTCGAAGCAACCGGCACGTGAGCCGGCCGCGCGAATCTTGCCGTCCAGGGCGACGTAGGGCTTCGCGGCGGCGACCCGGCAGCCCCTGTGCTGGGCCTCGGCCTGAGCGGGCGCGGCCGCCATGCCGACGGCCGCGACGCTTCCGAGGCACAGGACCGCTCCGAGCGCTCTGTTCACGATCATTCCTCCAGTGGGGGTTAGACGCTGGGGAGGTCGTCATTATGGTGCGCAACAGACCGACATGTGGGGATAAATCGGTCCAAAGGTGAAAGAATCTACCTTCTCTTAAAGATGGCTTATGCCAGATTCGACCTTCGATAACGCATAATTCGCAGGTCAGCGGCGTGATCGGCGGAGGGCGCGCCTTGAGGGCCGCTTAAGGTCGTCCTGGAACCGCCCCCGGGGCTCGGAGCGGGCTCGGCTCAGTCCTCGGTCCCGACCGCTTCGGTGTCCGCGGGCTGCCCGTCGTGCCGCCCGGCGGCCGCCGGGTCCGGGGTCCCGCCCGCACCGACGGCGGCGGCGAGGCGCTCGGCGGTCAGGTTGTATCTGAGGGTCATCAGCACGCCCGCGAACGTGATCAGAGCGGGCACCGCGGTCACGCCGATCACCACCGCGACGAGGGCGGTGTCCGGCTGGGTCACCGGGTGCTCGGGATCGGAGGAGATGAAGCCTCCCGCGGTCAGCACCCAGCCGTACGTGGTCGCCCCGAGCGCCGACACCGCGTTCTCCACCGCGGTCCACAGGCCCGTGAAGACCCCGCCCCTGCGCTCGCCGCTCACCACGCCGTCGTGGGCGATGACGTCGGCGAGCATGGAGAACTGCAGCAGTTGCAGGCCCGCGTAGCCGATGCCCACGATCATCACGCACAGGTGGGCGTACAGCGAGCCGAGCGCGGGCGTCGCGAGGATCAGCAGCGCGCCCGCGGTGAACAGCGACCCGGACAGGAGCATCGCGCCGCGCTTGTCGAGCTTGCGGGCCAGCCACACCCACAGCGGCATCGTGACCAGCATCGGCCCCACGAGAGCCGCGAAGAGCGTGGTGGTGGCGGAGGTGTCGTCCAGCGCGTAGGCGGCGAAGTAGGGCGCCCCGGCCAGCATCACGCCCGCCCCCAGCGTCTGCGCGGAGCTGAGCCCGAGCAGCCACATGAACGGCTTGCTCGTGCGGGCGGCGGCGAGCTGCTCGCGCAGCGTGCCCTCGGACCTCTGCTGGCCGGTGAAGGGGGCGCGGGCGGTGCCGAAGAACGACCCCAGCATCGAGACGAGCAGGATCACGCCGAAGACGACGCCCATGGTGCGGTACCCGTCGGACGTCTCGCCGGCGATCGTCGGCGCGAGGATGCCGCTCATCGCGATCGCGATGGCGATGAGCACCATGCGCCACTGCAGCAGCGACGTCCGCTCGTGGTAGTCGGTGGTCATCTCCGCGGGCATCGCCTTGTACGGCACCTCGTACAGGGCGTAGCCGGTCGCGGCGGCGAGGAAGGTGACGCCCACGTACAGGCCGGCGGTCGTGCCGGTGAGCGGCGGTCCCGCGAACATCAGGGCGAACGACACCGGCAGCACCAGTGCGCCCGCGAGCAGCCAGGGCCGGCGCGGTCCCCAGCGCGAGACCGTGCGGTCCGACCACCGGCCGACCAGGGTGTTGGCGACCAGGTCCCAGGCCTTGGGCAGGAAGAGCACGACGCCCGCGAACGCCGCCGGCACCGCGAGCACGTTCGTCATGTAGAAGAGCAGCAGCAGCCCGGGGATCGTGGAGAAGTTGGCCGTGCAGAACGAGCCGACGGCGTACCCGAGGCGAACCCCGAGGGAGACCTTCGACGGGGAGGGCGTCGCCGCCGTGGAGACCATGGCGCCATTCAAGCCGAGCAAGCGCCCGTTCGGAAGGACCGTCCCGCAACGGTTCGGCCGCTGCGTGATCTCCCCTCGGTCTCCGCCGGAACGCGCCGGCGGAGACCGCGGAGGAGCCGGGCGATCAGTCGCGCGCGTCGGGACAGACGACGTGGGCGCCGATCTCGATCAGCCGGCGTTCCGTGTGGGCGTCGGCGACGCGGGCCATGAGCACCGGCGCCTCGCTCGCCGCCAGTTGCGGCAGCCGGGCGCGCACCCGCCGGTGCAGGTCCTTGACGATGTCGTCGGCTCCGAGGGTGTGCACCTTGACGTGCAGCATGATCCCCCACAACCCCGCCGCCGTCCGCGACTCGGAGATCCAGACGTGGTGGATGTAGGGGTATTCGTGCAGCAGCTCGGCGACCGCCACCCGAAGCGCGGGCAGGATCGGATGGCGCGTCCTGCGGTAGCCGGGGTCCACCACCTGCATCGCCCCCGACAGGTGCTGGCGGGGGGCGGGGACCCACTGCGCGGGCAGCGCCGCGGGCGCGGCCGGGACCGGGGCGGGCGCGGGTGGCGGGGGAGGGGCCTGCCTGCCGACCTGCGCGCGGGTCACCGTCGCCATCGCCCCGGTGGCGTACGCCGTGGGGGCGGCCGTGCGCATGACCGACAGCGCGGGAGCGGGACCGGTGCGGGTCTCCTCCAGATAGCGCCGCAGGTCGTCGATCGGCACGGCGGCGGCCGCGGGACCGGCCGCGTCGATCACGATCTCGCGCACGCCGGTGACGCGCTGGATGTCGAGGATGGTGTCGGCGTCGCACGCCGACAACGAGTGGCTGCCACGGTGCCGGGCGTAGGTCGCCGGTCCCGTGTAGCCCAGCAGAACACGCTCGCCGTTCTGCGTCGTGCCGAGCACCACGGAGCGGTCGGGACGGACCGCCACCAGGATGCCCCACTCCGCGAGGGCCGCCAGGAGTTGCCGGGGGCTGCCATGCCGCGCGAGAACGTCGCCCAGGGAGGGGTTCCCGATGCTCATAGCCTGAACGATAGGGACTGGACCATGGCGAATCAGGCTAATCCCGAAGATTAGGTGCGATCAATACCAAGTTGGCGACAGTCCGTATGGATCACGGGTTGCCGGGGTACACCGACCGACTGTGCCCGGGCACGAGCCGGTCCCACGCACCCCCCACGTCCCGGCAATCTCCCGGTGCGCCGGCCGCGCGGGCCGTACACACCGAGGAGAAGGCCGCCGAGGAGCCGCGCGCGATCTGAGACCGGGTCGTCGCGTCGCCGCGACGCCGCCGTGACCTTGGCTATCTCGTATGCCGGGCGCTCGTGAGGGCTTTCACAAGGCCCGGATAGACTCACGTCGTCCGCGCTGTCGCACTTCACGAAGGACTCAACCCAGTGAACAAGCCCGTCGTACTTGTCGCAGAAGAGCTCTCAGAAGCGGGTCTCGCCGTGCTCGGCGCGGACTTCGAGGTCCGGCACACCGACGGCGCCGACCGGTCCCAGCTGCTGCCCGCCCTCGCCGACGTGGACGCTCTGATCGTGCGCAGCGCCACCCAGGTCGACGCCGAGGCCATCGCCGCGGCGCCCAAGCTGCGCGTCGTCGCCCGCGCGGGCGTGGGTCTGGACAACGTCGACGTCGAGGCCGCCACCAAGGCCGGCGTCATGGTCGTCAACGCCCCGACGTCGAACATCACCAGCGCCGCCGAGCACACGGTCGCGCTGATCCTCGCCAGCGCCCGCAACGTCGCCCAGGCGCACTCCGCGCTGAAGGGCGGCGAGTGGAAGCGCTCGAAGTACACCGGCGTCGAGCTCGACGAGAAGGTCGTCGGCATCCTCGGCCTCGGCAAGATCGGCCAGCTCGTCGCCCAGCGCCTGCAGCCGTTCGGCGTCGAGCTCATCGCGTACGACCCCTACCTGCAGCCGGCCCGCGCGGCGGCCATGGGCGTGCGCCTGGCGTCGCTGGAGGAGGTGCTCCAGCAGGCCGACTTCATCACGGTCCACCTGCCGAAGTCGAAGGAGACCATCGGTCTCATCGGCGACCGCGAGCTGCACATGGTCAAGCCGACCGTGCGGCTGATCAACGTCGCCCGCGGCGGGATCATCGACGAGAACGCCCTCTACTCCGCGCTCAAGGAGGGCCGCGTCGCCGGCGCCGGCATCGACGTCTTCGCCAAGGAGCCCTGCACCGACAGCCCGCTGTTCGAGTTCGACCAGGTCGTGGCGACGCCGCACCTCGGCGCCTCCACCCACGAGGCGCAGGAGAAGGCCGGCACCCAGGTCGCCCGCAGCGTCAAGCTGGCGCTCGCCGGCGAGTTCGTGCCCGACGCGGTGAACGTCCAGGGCGGCGCGGTCGCCGAGGACGTCAAGCCGGGCCTGCCGCTCACCGAGAAGCTGGGCCGCATCTTCACCGCGCTCGCGGGCGAGGTGGCCACCCGCCTGGTCGTCGAGGTCCGCGGCGAGATCTCGGCGCAGGACGTGCGGGTCCTGGAGCTGGCCGCGCTCAAGGGCGTCTTCACCGACGTCGTGGAGGACGCGGTGACCTACGTCAACGCGCCGCTGCTGGCCAAGGACCGCGGCGTCGTGGTCGAGCTGGTCACCAGCGCGGAGAGCCCCGACTGGCGCAACGTCGTCACGGTGCGCGGCGTGCTCGCCGACGGCCGTACGGTGTCGGTCTCCGGCACCCTGTCCGGTCCGCGGCAGATCACCAAGATCGTCGAGGTCAACGACTTCGCGATGGAGATCGAGCCGACCGAGCACCTGGCGTTCTTCACCTACGCCGACCGCCCCGGCATCGTCGGCATCGTGGGCCGCCTGCTCGGCGAGCACAGCGTGAACATCGCCTCCATGCAGGTCTCCCGGGACGTGAAGGGCGGCAAGGCGCTCATCGCGCTGACCGTCGACACGGCGATCCCGTCCGACGTCGTCGAGCAGATCGCGGGGGAGATCGGCGCCGACAGCGGCCGCACGGTCGACCTGGAGGACTGAGACCAGGCACCCGCTCACCGGACGGCCCGGCGCCCCGCGCGCCGGGCCGTTCGTGCTGTCCGGACGACGGACGGCGTCTCACGAAGTGAGATACTAGGTCGTCCTACGAGATTGTGGGGTACTCTGGCGATGACGAGGCGCCCCGCACTTTCACCTGCCGCGACGGGGCCTGATCAGGGCAGGCCGGCCCGTCGCGGAGCGCCGCGCCGCCGGCCTTCGGCTCGCCCGTGACGCGTGACCCGCGTTCCACCGGCGGCTGACGTTCCCGGATCCGCGCCAGCGGGTCCGCTCTCAGCATTCCTCCGCCAAGAGAGAGAATCGCCATGTACGACATGTATCCCTGGGGTCGTTCCGAAGACGCTGAGAACGAGGCGGCGGAGGCCCTGCAAATCGCGCTCGACCGCCGTGACAACGGGGGCGCTCCGCAGCGCTGACCCCGCCGGGACCGGCCGGACCGGCCGATCGCCGCGTGTGCCAATCTTGATGGCGTGGTGAGCATCGGCGGTGGGGCCGCGAACACGACCAGCCTGCTCCGGCTGATCAACCAGCGGGCGGTGTTCACCGAGATCTTCCGCCTCGGCAAGGCCTCGCGCCCCGAGCTCGCCCAGGTGACGGGACTGTCCAAGCCGACGATCTCGATGGCGCTGGCCGACCTGGAGCGTGCCAGGCTCGTCCGTCCGGTCGGGCTGCGCACCGGTGGCGCGGGACGCGCCGCGCTGCTCTACGAGATCAGGCCGGAGGCGGGCTGGGTGCTCGCCGCAGACCTCGGCCGCACCACCGTGCGGCTCGCGCTCGCCGACCTGGTGGGCGACGTCGTGGCGCGCAGGCACGAGCCGTCGCGGGCGCACTCCTACGACAGCGCGCGGGAGCAACTGGCGCGGATGGCGGCCGAACTGGTCGCGGAGGCCGGCCTGGAGCCCGGCGACGTCACCGTCACCGTGTTCGGCACCCCCGGGATCCACGACAAGGAGAGCGGGGCGCTGCGGCTCGCGCCGAACCTGCCGGGATGGGAACGCCCCGGCGCGGTGGACGCGCTGGCCGGCGTGACGGGCTCGCCGTACACGGTGGAGAACGACGTCGACCTCGCGGCCGTCGGAGAGGGCGCCTACGGCCTGGGCAAAGGGGTCTCCCACTTCGTCCTCGTGTCCATCGGGACGGGCGTCGGCATGGGCGTGGTCATCGACGGCGGCCTCTACCGGGGCGCCCGGGGAGCGGCCGGTGAGATCTCGTACCTGCCGGTGGGCGAGGACGTCCCCGGCGTCGACCGCCGGCGTGGTGTGTTCGAGTCGGTGGCCTCCGCCGACGGCGTCGTCGCGGCGGCGGCACGTCTCGGCATGACGGCGGGCACGGCCAAGGAGGTCTTCGACGCCGCGCGCCGCGGCGACGCGGTCGCGAGCGCGGTCGTGGCCGCGGAGGCCGACCACGTCGCCCGCGCACTCGCCGGGGTGATCGCCGTGCTCGACCCCGAGCTGGTCGTGCTCGGCGGCGGCATCGGCGCGCAGGCCGGCGACCTGCTCGCCGGCCCGGTGGCGGAGCGGCTGGAGACGCTGGTGGCCCTCACGCCGCCGCGGATCGAGGTGTCCACCCTCGGGGCGGACGCCGTGATCCTCGGGGCGCTGGCGGTCGGGCTGTCCACGGCGCGCGACCTCGTCTTCGAGCGTGCCGTCGCGGCGGGACCCGCCTGACGGGCGCATATGTCCGAGCATGGACCGAATGGTGAGATCGTGTTTCGATCTCCGAGACAACCGGTAAGGTACACGCATGGAGTCGAGCAACATCCGCCTGGCAGTGATCCCCGGTGACGGTATCGGCACCGAGGTCGTCGCCGAAGGCCTCAAGGTCCTCAACGCCGCGGGCGTCAAGTCCGAGACCACCGAGTACGACCTCGGGGCCAGGCGCTACCACGCGACAGGGCAGACGCTTCCCGACGAGGTCCTCGACGAGCTGCGCGGCTACGACGCGATCCTGCTGGGCGCCGTCGGCGACCCGAGCGTGCCGCCCGGCATCCTGGAGCGCGAGCTGCTGCTGCGCCTGCGCTTCGAGCTCGACCACTACGTGAACCTCCGTCCGGTCAAGCTGTTCCCCGGCGTGACGACTCCGCTCGGGGAGGCCCGCCCCGAGGACATCGACATGATCGTCGTCCGCGAGGGCACCGAGGGCCCGTACGCCGGCGCCGGCGGCGTGATGCGCCGCGGCACGCCGCAGGAGATCGCCACCCAGGAGTCGTTCAACACGGCGTACGGCGTCGAGCGCGTCGCGCGCTACGCCTTCGAGAAGGCCCTGAGCCGGCCGCGCCGCAAGCTGACGCTGGTCCACAAGACCAACGTGCTGACGTTCGCCGGCGACCTGTGGGCGCGCACCGTCGACCGGCTCAGCGTGGAGTACCCCGAGGTCGAGACCGACTACTGCCACGTCGACGCCGCCTCCATGTTCTTCATCACCCAGCCGCAGCGGTTCGACGTGATCGTCACCGACAACCTGTTCGGCGACATCCTGACCGACATCGGCGCGGCGGTCGCCGGCGGCATCGGCCTGGCGGCCAGCGGCAACGTCAACCCGGCCCGCACGGCGCCGTCCATGTTCGAGCCCGTCCACGGCAGCGCGCCGGACATCGCGGGCCAGGGCAAGGCCGACCCGACCGCCACGATCCTGTCGGTCGCCATGCTCCTCGACCACCTCGGTCACGCCGAGGCGTCGGCCCGCGTCGAGCAGGCCGTGGCCGACGACCTGATCGAGCGCCAGAGCGCGTGGACCGCGCGCTCCACCCGCGAGATCGGCGACGACATCGCCGCCCGAGTAGCCGGCTGATCCCGGCCGCTCATCACGACCTCACGCGCATGGCGGCCCGGTATGGGCCGCCATGCGCTTTTTCATACCTGCCGGATGCCCTAGTTTTCCCTTAGCCGTCTCGTCGCACAATTACTACGACGACGAAGAGAGAAGGACCTCGCCATGACCACCCACCTCAGGTTCGACGTGCAGCTCAATCCGCAGGCCCGCAGTGCGGCCGAGCGTGAGCAGGTGCTGGCGAGCCCCGGCTTCGGTCAGGTCTTCACCGACCACATGATCTCCATTGACTGGACCGAGGGGGAGGGCTGGCACGACGCGAAGCTCCAGCCGTACGGTCCGCTCGTCCTCGACCCCGCCACCTCGGTGTTCCACTACGCGCAGGAGCTGTTCGAGGGGCTCAAGGCGTACCGGCAGTCGAACGGCTCGATCGTCGCCTTCCGGCCGTACGCGAACGCGGCGCGGTTCAACCAGTCGGCGTTGCGGATGGCGATGCCGGAGATCCCCGAGGACGCGTTCGTCGAGTCGCTCGAACTCCTCGTGCAGACCGACCGTGACTGGGTGCCGACCACCGAGGGCCACAGCCTGTACCTGCGCCCCTTCATGATCGCCACACAGCCCGCCCTCGGGGTGAACCACCCCTCGCGGAGCTACAAGTACATGGTGATCGCCTCGCCCGCCGCGTCGTACTTCACCGGCGGCCTCAAGCCGGTCTCGGTCTGGCTGTCCACGGAGTACACCCGCGCCGCGCCCGGCGGCACCGGCTTCGCCAAGTGCGGCGGCAACTACGCGGCCGCGTTCGTGGCCCAGCGGCAGGCCGTCGAGGAGGGCTGCGACCAGGTGGTCTGGCTCGACGCGTTCGAGCACCGGTGGGTCGAGGAGATGGGCGGGATGAACCTGTTCTTCGTCTTCGGCGACCGCCTCGTCACCCCGGCGCTCACCGGGACGCTGCTGCCCGGCATCACCCGCGACTCGATCCTCAGCCTGGCCGGCGAGCTGGGATACACGGTCGAGGAGGGCAAGATCTCCATCGAGGACTGGCAGGCGGGCTGCGAGTCCGGCGAGCTCACCGAGGTCTTCGCCTGCGGCACCGCCGCCGTGGTCACCCCCGTCGGCTCGGTCAAGGGCGTCGACCGGAGCTGGACCGTCGGCGACGGCACCCCCGGACCGGTCACGATGAAGATCCGCGAGGAACTCGTGGGCATCCAGTACGGCAGCCGCCCCGACGCCCACCACTGGATCCACAAGATCTGCTGACGGCCGCGGCCCCGTACGGCGCTCATCCGTCCCGCCGCTCCTCGTCGCGGTGCGCCCCGCCGTCAGCCGGTGGGCGCACCGTGTGCCGGACCCGACCGGTGTGGTCTCGTATTCGCGGCCTGGCTCAGCCGTACACGACCGGGCAGGCCGCGCCCTTCCCGAGGGCGGACAGCGACACCAGCCCCCCGATCAGGCCGGTGCTCACGCTGACCCTGGCGCCCACCCGGATCAGGGAGCTGGCGGGGCACGTCGCCGCGGTCGCGGGGGTCATCGGTGCGGCGGACGCGACGGCCGTGGGCGTCGCCGTCACCGTGACGGTGACCGTGGGCACCGGAGTCGGCCTGGACGCGGGCTGCTCGGTCTCGCGCGGGCCGGTGACGGTCACGTGCTGGGTGATGTTGCAGACCCGGGAGTGCCGGCACAGCGCGTTCTGCACGTTCGAGGAACCGCCGGCGGTGTTGGCGCTCGTGTGCTGGTAGCCGCGGTTGTGCGTGGTGCCTTCCACGGACAGCCTGGTGCCGGGGCGGTTGCGCGGGTCCTTCCCGGTGGGGGCCACGACGTTCCGCTCCGCGCGGTCGCCGCGGCCGTGCCCGTTGTCGGCGGCGGCCCCGAGCGCGCCGACGGCGGTGACGAGGGCGGTCGCGGCCGAAGTGCCGACGAGAAGGAAACCGGCGAGTCTGCCGCTGAACGCCCCGCCGCCGCGCCGACAAGTCATGCGTCGCCCCCTGCTGTAGGAAACCTGCTCTAGGAAAACCAGCTGTACGAAAACGAGTCCTGGCGAAGAGCTTCATGAATACGAACCGCTCGCGAGCGTACTCGCCGAAGGGGCGGTGATCGTGTGTCCCGCAGGCGTATGGCAGGTTATTACGGCGTCCTTGCCCGGACTGACGAATAAATCCGGCGATCACCCTGCAAACGGCCGCGTGAACACCGGCCGTCCGCCGTCCGGGCGGCGCGGAGGCCGCGGCTGTCCCTTCTGCCTGCGTTTCCGGTCGTGGCCGCGCTGACCTGCGCGAACACTCCCGGACATCTCGTACTATGAGATCGATGTGCCAGAGGGTGACCGGCTGTGGCAAACTGCTCAGCACCATGTACTACGGTCTGCTCATTATCGGCAGGCGCGCCGGCTGAAGGACATCGCCGGCGCGCAGACCTCTCACGTCCGTGAGGGGTCTTTTTGTTTGGGCCTCAAGCCGACCCACAGGCCGATGAGCGCGCGGCGAGACACAACCCCGCGAAGGAGACACAGAGATGGCCGACGATCGTTTCCATGTGTACGACACGACGCTCCGCGACGGCGCCCAGCAGGAGGGGCTGAACCTCACCGTCGCCGACAAGCTGGCCATCGCACGTCACCTGGACGGCCTCGGCGTCGGCTTCATCGAGGGCGGCTGGCCGGGCGCCAACCCCAAGGACACCGAGTTCTTCCGGCGGGCTCGGACCGAGCTCGACCTGAAGCACGCGCAGCTCGCCGCGTTCGGCGCGACCCGCCGGGCGGGCGTGAAGGCCGCCGACGACCCGCTGGTGGCCGCGCTGCGCGAATCCGGCGCGCCGATCGTGACGCTCGTGGCCAAGAGCCACGACCGCCACGTGGAACTGGCCCTCCGCACGACGCTGGAGGAGAACCTCGCGATGATCCGCGACACGGTCTCCCACCTGACGGCGGAGGGCCAGCGCGTCTTCCTCGACGCCGAGCACTTCTTCGACGGCTACCGCTCCAATCCCGCGTACGCGCTGGAGGTGCTGCGGACGGCCGCGGAGGCCGGGGCGTCGGTGGTCGCGCTGTGCGACACCAACGGCGGCATGCTGCCCGACGAGCTGGCCGACGTGGTGCACGAGGCGGCCGGCACCGGAGCCCGCATCGGCATCCACTGCCACGACGACACCGGCTGCGCGGTCGCCAACACGCTGGCCGCGGTGAAGGCCGGCGCCACGCACGTGCAGGGCTGCGCCAACGGCTACGGCGAGCGCTCCGGCAACGCCAACCTGTTCACCGTCGTGGCGAACCTCCAGCTCAAGCGGGGATTCGACCTCGTGCCGCCGCAGTCGCTGCGCGACATGACCCGCATCGCCCACGCGATCACCGAGGTCACCAACGTCACGCCGAACTCGCACCAGCCGTACGTCGGCACGTCGGCCTTCGCCCACAAGGCGGGCCTGCACGCGTCGGCGATCAAGGTGGACCCGAACCTCTATCAGCACATCGACCCCGCCGAGGTCGGCAACGACATGCGGATGCTGGTCTCCGACATGGCGGGCCGCGCCTCGGTCGAGCTGAAGGGCCGCGAGCTGGGCTACGAGCTCAGCGGGGAGCAGTCCAGGCGGCTGGTCGAGCGGGTCAAGGATCTGGAGGCCAAGGGGCACACGTTCGAGGCGGCCGACGCGTCGTTCGAGCTGCTGCTGCGCGACACGGTCGACGGCGAGCTCCGGCGCTACTTCACGGTCGAGTCGTGGCGGGTCATCGTCGAGCGCCGGCCCGGCGGCGACGTGGTCAGCGAGGCGACCGTCAAGCTCCACGCGAAGGGTGAGCGGATCATCGCGACCGGCGAGGGGAACGGCCCGGTCAACGCGCTCGACCGGGCGGTGCGGCTGGCGCTGGAGAAGCTCTACCCCGAGCTCGCCGGGGTCGAGCTGATCGACTTCAAGGTCCGCATCCTGGAGGGCACCCACGGCACGGACGCGGTGACCCGGGTGCTGATCACCTCCAGCGACGCGACCGGGGAGTGGGCCACCGTCGGGGTGGGCGAGAACGTCATAGAGGCGTCCTGGCAGGCGCTGGAGCAGGCGGTCACGTACGGCCTGCTGCGGGCCGGCCACAGCGCCTGACCTGCGATCGGGCCTGCCCTCCCGAGTGGCATGAGTGGTGCTCACGTTCCGCAGGTGAATGCTGTGGTTTTAGTGACATTTTGTCTAGTTGGTGCTTAGATAGGCAAAGCTCTGAGGCGGTCATCGCCACGATCGGCGACCCCGGCCGCGGTTCCAGCCTCAGCGCCAATGCTCTGGCTCGACGGAGGGTGACGGCAAGAAGCATCTGTGCACGCAACCCCTGTAGGCCCGCGGCGTCCGCGCCCGTCCTCTGATCTGTCCATCGGAGGCGGCCGGGGTCGCGGGAGCCGAGCCACGTCTGTCACTATGACCAGCCGCGTGACTGCCCCGAGTATGGAAACTTTCGGGTGGCAGTCATCCCCCTCGCTGGTGCACCCGATATGGGAGGGTCTGTGAACACCTCGTCCTATTACGACCAAATCGGCGGCGCACCGGTCGTGCGCGACGTCGTCGACCGCTTCTACGTCCGCGTGCTCGGCGACGACGATCTCAAGCCGTACTTCGCCGGTGTCGACATGCCCAGGCTGAAGCGGCACATGGTCGTGCTGCTGTGCTCGGTCCTCGGCGGCCCGGAGCCGTACGAGGGTCGTGACCTGGGCGAGGCCCACGCCGGCATGGGCATCACGTCCGAGCACTACGACAAGGTGGGCGAGCACCTCTTCGCGGTGCTGCAGGAGAGCGGCGTCGGCGAGGACATCCTGCGCGACGTCGGCCTCGTCCTCGGCAAGGTGAAGTCGTCCATCGTCGCCGAGCCCGCGGAAACGGCCGACTGAGTGGATACGCAGGCTCTCAAGGACAGCTGGCACCTCGTCGCCCGTTCGGGTGACCAGGTGCCGCTGTACTTCTACTCGGTTCTCTTCCTGATGAACCCGGACGTGCGTGACATGTTCCCGGTGTCGATGGCGCGGCAGCGCGACAAGCTCGTGACCGCGCTCGGGCAGGTCGTCAGCAACGTCGACCGGGTGGAGGAAGTCGTCCCGTTCCTCCAGCAGCTCGGCCGCGACCACCGCAAGTTCGGGGTCACCGCCACGCACTACCCCGCCGTCGGACAGGCGCTGCTCTCCACGCTGGAGCACTTCCTGGGCGACCGGTGGACCCCTCAGCTCGCGCACGACTGGACGCAGGCGTACAACCTGGTCGCCCAGGTGATGGTGGACGCCGCCAACGACGCGTCGAAGGTCTCCCCGCCCTGGTGGGAAGCGGAGATCGTCAGCCACGAGATGCGCACCCTCGGCATCGCCGTCATCCGCGCCCGGCTGAACTACCAGTACCCCTTCCGGCCGGGCCAGTCGGCGTCGATCTCCTACGCCGTGCGCCCGCGTATCTGGCGGTTCTACTCGTTCGCCAACGCGCCGCGCCAGGACAACACCATCGACCTGCACGTACGCATGGTCGACGGCGGCGTGCTCAGCTCCGCGCTCGTGATGGGCGCGCGGCGGGGCGAGATGCTGCGCGTGGGCGCCGCGATCGGGGAACGGCTGACGCTCTCCCCGGACGTCCAGGGCGACCTGCTCATGATCGCGGGCGGCACCGGCCTCGCGCCGATGAAGGCGCTGGTGGAGCAGATCGCCTACGAGGGCCCGACGCGCAGGGTGGACCTCGTCATCGGCGCCCGGACCTCCAGGGAGTTGTACGACTACGAGTCGCTTGCCAAGATGGCCGCCGAGCACCCCTGGCTGAACGTCGTGCCGGTCGTCTCCCACGATCCCTTCTTCCGGGGCGCCCGCGGTTACGCCGTGGACGTCGCGCTGCAGGGATGGCGTGGCCAGCATGTCTTCGTCTGCGGATCCGAGGAGATGGTCCAGGCCACGGTCGGACGACTGCTTGACGCCGGTGTGCCTACCGAGCAGATCCACTTCGACGAGTTCACGAGCGACAGAGGTCGGGAGTCATGACGGCAGAGATGCCCTGGGGAAGCCCGGCGGCCGAGCGCCAGCCCCTCACCCCGGATCGGGTCCGCAAGCAGGAGTTCACGCGCACCTCGCTCGGGCGTCGCGGCTACAGCGAGGACGAGGTGCGCGCGTTCCTCTACCGCGTCGCCGAGGACATGGCGGCCAGCGACAAGGAGAAGGCGGACCTGCGGGCGTACATCGACCGCATGAAGCAGTGGTACAAGGAGCACGGCCTCAACCCGGAGCAGTCCGCCGCTCCGCAGACCCTCAGCGTCGACGCCATCAACATCCTGTCCCGCGCGCAGCAGACCGCCGACGCCCAGATCGCCGAGGCCGAGGACTACGCGCGGCGGATCGTGGGCCAGGCCCGCCAGCAGTACGAGGAGCTGCTGCTGGAGGCGCAGCGGCAGGCGGAGGAGGCCGCCAACCAGGCGGTCGGCGCCTACCGTGCCGCCGGGAACGGGCTGCAGAGCGCCGAGGCCGAGGAGCTGGAGCGCAGGATCGCCTACCTGCGCACGTTCGCGGACGTCACCCAGGTGCAGTTGCGCGCGGTGCTGGAGGGACTCGCGCACGAGGTCGACAAGCTCGGCCACGTGCCCGACCAGGCCAAGCAGCTGGCGGGCGGCTCCCCGTCGCCGTCGGTGTACGGGTAGCCGCCCGCCGGTCTCCTGTCGGGGGAGGAGGCCAGGTCGTGAGCTACGACAGCGTGCCGGAGGAGCTCGCGCGCAGCGTGACCGATCCGGCCGGGGTGTGGACGATCAGCGTGCGTCCTGAACAGCTGACCTCCGGCCGGTCGGTTCCCGGAACCACCACGGTCAGCAACGACTTCGCCACGGGTGAGACGATCGCCGGGGCCGGCTCCTTGCGCATGTAGCCCGGCGAGACCCAGCCCTGGTAGGGCGAGGTCTGCCCGCTCACCACCCGCTGGCCGCCGACGGCCTTGCAGGACGGCATCGCCAGCTGGACGATCGACGCCTTCCATCCGCCGTCGGCCACCACGATCCGCCCGCCCGAGTTGGAGACGACCTTCAGCCCGGGGGCGAGGTGCCACAGGTTGCGGAGCTTCCCGCCGCCGCTGTCGAGCACCGCCATCACGTCCTCGTGATGGTTGACCAGCACCGACCGCTTGCGCTGCACGCCGTACGCCCTGTCGGTGAAGGTGAACGACTGCCGGTCCCCGCGCACGGATTCGCCCACCAGCGCGGTGGGAGTGTGCCCGCGGAACTTCCTGCCCACGATCACCGGCACGTTGTGGGCCTCCGGGCTCAGCGTCCACCGCCGGTACGGCGTGTTCTCGTAGGAGTGGAAGCCCGCCTCGGTGAGGATCGAGCGGCCCTGGGCGTAGTAGGTGACGCCCATGTGGTCCTCGTGGCCGTGGAACTTCAGCGCGGGCCCGAAGCGGATCGAGTAGTAGGCCGACTTGGGGTCGTCCCAGGCCGTGCGGCCGAAGACGTACCCCGCGTCGAAGACCTGCACGGTCGACTTGGCGTGGTCGAAGGCGGCCGGCTGGACGTCGGCGGGCCCGTCGCCGATCGGCACCATGTAGCCGTTGGGCTGGGTGGCGGCGCTGATGTGGCGCGGCAGGCTCTCCCAGCGGGTGGCCAGCGCCGCCGGGACCTTCATCCCGCAGTCCTTGATCGTGTCGACCGCCACCCTGAGCCGGTCGTGCACGTAGATGGCGTAGCGCGGCGCCTGCTCGCGCAGCGCGCCCTGCCCGTCGATGTCGAGCTTCATCGACTTGACCATGCGGCTCACCGCGAGGTTCTTCCACTTCGGGTTCCCGTAGCGGCAGCCGATGCGCAGCAGGCCGATGTCCTGGTCGAGCCCGTGGTTGTGGCCGAGCTCGTAATTCTCGGGGTCCGACAGCAGTTTGGCGTGCAGGGCCAGGCTGTTCTTCAGCCAGCCGGCCTTCACGTACCTGCTCAGGCAGACCAGTGCCGGGGCGCGCAGCGCGATCGGGTGCTCGGCCCAGGCGTACCTGCTGGTCGTGCGCCCGCCGTACGGGTTGTCGGCGACCCAGTCCTTGGCGATCTCCTCGGCCCGGCTGAGGTAGTCCTTCTCGCCGGTCGACTCGTAGTCGGCCACGAGCCGGCCCATCCACCGCAGCGACTGGAACACCATCTGCCAGGACCTGTTCCTGTACGGGTCCATGCGCCAGTCGACGTTCTTGCCCACCGTGACCGCGGGGAGGCCGAGGAAGGACAGCTTGCCGCTCATGACGTCGCCGGAGGTGGGGGTCGCGGGCAGCCAGTCCCCCTGGCACTCCGGCGTGCGGTGCGGAGCCCGCGCCTGGGCGGGCGCGGCCACGGCGAGCGCGGTCAGCGCGGTCAGCGGGAGGGCCGCGGACAGGGAGAGGGCTGAGAGGCGGCGGAGCACGCCGATTCCTTCCGAGATCGAATTGGGGCGGCTCATGCTGTCCGAATTCTGACGATCTGGTCAAGTCGCTCTGGTCACAACTACACAACTGCTTACAAATGGTGTGCCGTGTCCGGTCAGGCGCGGGCGGGCGCGGTGCTCTCCCAGATGCTCGGACGGGGGAGCGGGACTCCGGCCGCCACCGCGTCGATCCACTCGCCGGTGGTGGTCACCGCGGCGAAGTTCGACTGCATGACGACCAGGACGTTCTCGTGCACCTGCCGCGCGGACAGTGCTCCGGCGGCGTTCGCCAGCGGCACGGTCCCGGTGGCGTCGGACAGGAACTCGACCGCGAAGCCGAGATGGAAGGCGTCCCTGGCGGTCGACTCGTCGCAGTTCTGGGTCATGTAGCCCGCGATCGCGACCGTGTCGATCCCGTCGAGCCTCCCGGCCAGGCCGGTCTCGTGGAAGGCCGACGCCTTGGTCTTGTCCACCAGGTGGGCGTACGGCCGGGCCGCGACCTCCTCGCGCAGTTCCCGGCCGTGCGAGCCCTCCGCGAACAGCGGTGAGGCGGCGGGGGCGGTGTGCCGCACCACGATGACCGGGATGCCGTGGCGCTCCGCGGCGTCCATCGCCCGCAGGATCGCCGCCAGGCTCTCCTCCCGGGGCGGATGGGCGATGGGCAGGTTGCCGGTGAAGTACTCGTTCTGGACGTCGATGACGATCAGTGCTCGGTTCATGGATCCGAGGGTGGCGTGGCCGGCCGTACGGGGGTGAGAGCGGCTTCAGCCATCCACCGAGGGATTCCGGCCGAACGACTGGCGGTAGGCGGCGGGGGAGAGGCCGACCAGCCGCCGGAAGTGCGGGCGCAGCGCGACCGCGGAGGCGAAGCCGCAGCGCCGGGCGACCTGCTCGACCGGCAGGTCGCTCGTCTCCAGCAGTCGCTGCGCCCGCAGCACCCGCTGGTGCAGCAGCCAGCGGGCCGGGGAGGTGCCCGTGGCCTCCCGGAACCGCCGGTCGAACGTGCGGCGGCTCATGAGCGCGCGGGCCGCCAGCGCGTCCGCGCCGAGCGGCCGGTCGAGGTGGCGCACCGCCCAGTCCAGTGTCGCGCCCAGCGGGTCGCCCGCGACGTGGTCCGGCACGGGATGCTCCACGAACTGGGCCTGGCCGCCCGCCCGGTGAGGCGCGACGACCATCCGGCGGGCGATCGCGGCCGCGGCGTCCGCGCCGAACTCCCTGCGCACCAGGTGCAGGCACAGGTCGATGCCGCCCGCGCTGCCCGCGCTGGTGAGGATCCTGCCCTCGTCCACGTAGAGGTCGTCCGCGCGCACCGACACGTCCGGGTGGAGGCGGGCGAGCAGCCCGGCGTACGCCCAGTGGGTGCTCGCGGTCCGGTTCCCCAGCAGCCCCGCGCCGGCCAGCACGAACGTGCCCAGGCACAGCCCCGCGACGATCGCGCCGCGCTCGTACGCGGCCCGCAGCGCGTCCAGGGCGGGAGCGGGCGGCGGCTCGTCCGGCGGACGGCGGTAGGTCGGCACGATCACCAGGTCGGATTCCGCCACCGCGTCCAGCCCGTGCGGCGTCGCCAGGCGCACCCCGGCGTTCGTCCGCACCTCGGAGCCGCCGTCCCCGCCGATCACCCGTACGTCGAAGGACGGCAGCCCGGGCCGCTCCTCCCCGAAGACCGAGATCGGCACGGCGGACTCGAACATCGGGGTCCGGTCGAACAGCACGACCGCCACCCGGTGGAACGTCATGGGCGGAATGCTATTGCGCGGCAGGGCGGAGCCCGTCCGTGGCCTGAATCCTGCGGGAAGTGGCCGTGCGGCCGCTCGCGTCCCACCGGCCCGCCCTGCCAGTCTGGGGCCATGCCGGCTCCGATTCCCGAGACGTTCCCGCAGACCACCGCCGCGGCGGCCGCGCTGGCCGTCGCCACCAGGTTCTGCTCGCCCGCGCTGCTCAACCACTCGATCAGGTCGTACCTGTGGGGCGCCGGGTACGCCGGGGCGCACGGGATCGGCTTCGACGACGAGCTGTACTACGTGTCCTCCCTGCTTCACGACCTCGGCCTGACCGAGACCTTCGACAGCCACGAGGTGCCGGTCGAGGACGCGGGAGGACGCCTCGCCTGGGTCTTCTGCACCGCGGCCGGCTGGTCACCGGACAGATGCGCGCGGGCCGAGAAGATCATCGTGGTCCACATGCGCGATCCGGTCACCGCGGCCGAGGACCCCGAGTCGCACCTGCTGCAGGTGGCCACGTCGTGGGACGTGTCGGGGCGGCGGCCCGAGGAGTTCTCCGCGGACGACCGGGCCGCCGTGCTCGCCCGTTTCCCCCGGCTCGGCTTCGGTCAGGAGTTCCTCGCCGCCTTCGAGGAGCAGGCGCGGCGCAAGCCGGGCTGCGCCGCCGCCCACTCCGTCGCCGGCGGCATCGGCGGCCGGATCGCCGCGCACCCGCTCGACGCCTGACCCGGGCCGCCTCGATCCCGCACGGTCGCCGACCGGGCGCCGGGCCGGGCCGGCGGGGCGGCCCGGCGAGGCGACGCCTGCTCAGTCCTGCTTGGGCCCGGTGCTCTCCACGACCTCGAACGACCACAGCTCGGAGTCGGTCGCGGCCGGGCCCTGCCCGTGCCCATGACCCTGCCCATGACCCTGCCCGTGCCCGTGGCCCTGTGCGCCCGCCTCGGCGGCGGCCTGCGCGTGCCCCGACTGGAACGCCCGGCTCTCCTGCCAGCGCCGGAAGTCCTCCTCGCTGCGCCACCGCGTGTAGACGAGGTAGCGGTCGCTGCCCTCCACCGGCCGCAACAGCTCGAACCACTCGAACCCGTCGGCCGACTCGACCATCCCGGCCCGGTTGGCGAACCGCTTCTCCAGTTCGCGCCGCATCTCCTCGGGCACCGTCAGCACGTTGATCTTCACGACCGAAGGCACATCGACTCCCGTACGCTCGACTTCAGCTGATACCTGACCACCTTAAGTACGCCACCCTGGGATACCCCACTAGGCTCGTGACGTGCGTATCGCGAGGTTCTCGATGGGCGACCAGGTCGCCTTCGGCGTGGTGGAAGACGGCGGGCAGGTCATCGCCCGGATCGGCGGGCACCCCTTCCACGGGGTGGAGTTCACCGGTGAGCGGTTCCCGGTGGCCGAGGTCCGCCTGGTCGCCCCCATGTTGCCCAGCAAGATCATCGCTATCGGAAAGAACTACGCCGACCACGCCAGGGAGATGGGCGGCGAGCCCCCGGCGGAGCCGGTCGTGTTCCTCAAGCCCAACACCACCGTGATCGGTCCCTCGGAGGCGATCGCGTACCCGGCGAAGCTGTCGGAGCGGGTCGACTACGAAGGCGAGCTGGCCGTGGTGATCGGCCGGCTGTGCCGTGACGTCCCCGCCGAACGCGCGGGCGACGTCATCTTCGGCTACACCTGCGCCAACGACGTCACCGCGCGTGACCTGCAGGCCAGGGACGGCCAGTGGACCAGGGCCAAGGGCTTCGACACGTTCTGCCCGCTCGGTCCCTGGATCGAGACCGAGCTCGACCCGGCCGACCTGGCGATCACCACCACGCTCAACGGCGAGGTCAGGCAGAGCGCCCGCACCTCCCTCCTGCTGCACGACATCCCCGCGCTCGTCGCGTACGTGAGCGCGGTCATGACCCTGCTGCCCGGAGACGTCATCCTGACCGGCACGCCCGCCGGGGTGGGCCCGATGTCCGTGGGCGACGAGGTCGGCGTCTCCATCGAAGGAATCGGAACTCTCACTAACCGGGTGATCTCACGTGACTAGGGTGCGCTTCGCCCCTTCGCCCACCGGCATGTTCCACGTCGGCGGCGCCCGTTCGGCGCTGTTCAACTGGGCGATCGCCGAGCAGTCCGGCGGCACGTTCGTGCTGCGCATCGAGGACACGGACGCGGCACGCAACCGGCCCGAGTGGACCGAGGGCATCATCTCGGCCCTCGCCTGGATCGGCATCAACGGCGGCTCGCCGCGCTTCGAGGGGCCGTACTTCCAGTCCGCCTACGAGCAGCAGCACCGCGAGGCCGCGGCCAAGCTGCTCAAGGACGGCAAGGCCTACCACTGCACCTGCACGCGCGACGACGTGAAGGCCAGAACCGGCTCCGAGCACCAGGGCTACGACGGCCACTGCCGCGACCTCGGCCTGACCGAGGGCGCCGTGCGGTTCCGTACGCCCGACGAGGGTGTGACGGTCGTGGACGACAAGGTCCGCGGGCGGGTGGAGTTCCCCAACTCGGCGATGGAGGACTTCGTCATCGTCCGCGGGGACGGCTCGCCGCTGTTCATCCTCGCCAACGTCGTCGACGACATGGAGATGCGGATCGACCACGTGGTCCGCGCCGAGGAGCACCTGTCCAACACGCCCAAGCAGCAGCTCCTGTGGAAGGCGCTCGGGGCGGAGCCGCCGGTCTGGGCGCACGTGCCCGTGATCGTCAACGAGAAGCGGCAGAAGCTGTCCAAGCGCCGCGACAAGGTCGCCCTGGAGTCGTACCGCGACGAGGGCTATCTCGCCGAGGCGATGGTCAACTACCTCATGCTGCTCGGCTGGGGGCCCGGCGACGACCGGGAGATCATGCCGTGGTCGGAGATGATGCCGCTGTTCCGGCTCGAGGACGTGAACCAGGCGCCGGCCTTCTTCGACGAGAAGAAGCTGCGGGCCTTCAACGGCGAGTACATCCGGGCGCTGCCCCGCGAGGTGTTCGCCGCCCGCTGCGAGCCGTGGCTCGACCCGTCCTGGGACCGCTCGGTCTTCGCCCGCGTGGCCGACCTGGTGCAGACGCGGGTCGCCGTGCTGTCGGAGGTCACCGCCAACGTCGACTTCCTGTTCCTGGACGAGCCCGTCTTCGACCAGGCCTCCTGGGACAAGGCGATGAAGCCGGGGGCGGCCGAGATCCTGGCCGGGTACGCCGAGCGACTGGAGACGGTCAGCTGGGACCCCGACTCGCTCAAGACCGCCCTGGAGGAGGTCGGCCTCGCCCACGGGCTCAAGCTCGGCAAGGCGCAGGCGCCCGTCCGCGTGGCGATCACCGGCAGGACCGTGGGCCTGCCGCTGTTCGAGTCGATCGAGGTGCTCGGCCGCGAGCGCTCACTCGACCGGCTCCGTACGGCTCTCGCCCGGCTGTCCGAGGCTTCCTGACGCGTCAGGAAGCCCGACGGCGGGCGCGCAGAGGCGAGTGAGGGCGACGGCGCCGGGGAGTCCCCGAAAAGGGGTCCCCGGCGCCGTCCGCGTCTCTACAGGAGGCCGCGGCGGTCCAGCAGCGGGGTGATCTCCGGGTCCCGCCCCCGGAAGTCGCGGAACGCCGTCATCGAGTCCACGCTGCCGCCCCGCGACAGCAGGGCCCGGCGGAAGGTGTCGCCGTTCTCCCGGCGCAGCCCGCCGTTCTCGTTGAACCACTCGACGGTGTCGGCGTCGAGGACCTCGCTCCAGATGTAGGAGTAGTAGCCGGCGCTGTAGCCGCCCGCCCAGATATGGGCGAAATACGTGCTGCGGTAGCGCGGCGGGACGGCGGGCAGGTCCACCCCCGCCTCCCGCAGCGCCCGCTTCTCGAACTCCTCCACGTCCTCCTCGCCGTCGTACGCCGTGTGCCAGGCCCAGTCGAGCAGGGTGGCGGCGAGGTACTCCAGCGTGGCGAAGCCCTGGTTGAACTTCTGCGTCTCCAGCATCCGGTCGACGAGATCCTGCGGCATCGGCTCGCCCGTCTCGTGGTGCCTGGCGTACTCGGCCAGGATCTCCGGGTGGACCGCCCACATCTCGTTCACCTGGGAGGGGTACTCGACGAAGTCGCGCGGCACGGCGGTCCCGGAGAACCGGGGGTAGCGCACGTCGGAGAACAACCCGTGCAGCGCGTGCCCGAACTCGTGGAACATCGTGTTGACCTCGTCGAACGTCATGAGGGTCGGCTCGCCCTTGACGATGTTGAGGTTGTTGACCACGACCGGCCTGGTGCCCTCCAGGCCCGACTGCTTCACGAGGCTGTTCATCCACGCCCCGCCCCGCTTGGAGGCCCTGGCGTGGAAGTCGCCGAGGAACAGGCCCAGCGGGGAGCCGTCCTCGTCACGCACCTCGAAGACCCGCACCTCCGGGTGGTAGCCGTACAGGTCGGGGCGCTCGTGGAAGGTGACGCCGTACAGCCGGGTCGCCGCGTTGAAGACGCCCTTCTCCAAAACCGTGTTCAGCTCGAAGTACGGCCGCATGCGCCGGCTGTCGATGTCGTAGCGGGCCTTGCGCACCTTCTCGGAGTAGAACGCCCAGTCCCACGGCTGGATCGGGTGCCCGGCGATCTCCTCCAGGTCCGCCTGCTCCTTGCGCGCGTTCGCCACGGCCGGCGGCACGAGCCGGTCGAGCATCTCGGTGACCGCCCGGGTGGTGCCCGCCGTCTGGTCGGCCAGGACGTACTCCGCGTGGTTCTCGTAGCCGAGCAGCCGCGCGCGCTCCCGGCGCAGCACCGCCAACTCCTTGATCAGCTCCGCGTTGGCGGCGCCCCGCCCGACCGAGGCGCGGTGGATCCGCTCGCGCAGGGAGCGGTCGGTCAGCTCGGCCAGGGCCGGCTGGCCGGTGGGCAGGACCAGCGAGATCAGATACCTGCCGTCCAGCCCGCGTTCCCTGGCCTGGTCGGCGAGCGCCTCGATGGCGTCCTGCGACAGCCCGTCGAGTTCGGCCACGTCCTCGACCACCACGGCCCGCTCGTTGGTGTCGGCGAGCAGGTTCTGCTGGAAGGCCGTTCCCAGGGCCGACAGCCGTTCGTTGATCTCCCGCAGCCGGGCCTGGTCCTGCGGGCCCAGCGTGGCGCCCGCACGGGTGAAGTCGGTGAGGTAGCGCTTCAGCAGCCACCGCTGCTCGTCGTCGGCCGCCTCGACCGCCTGGATGCGGGCGAACAGCTTCGCGTTGAGGTGGATCGCGTCGGCGTGCTTGGCGAGCTTCGGCGTGACGTCCTTCTGGATCTCCTGTACGCCGGGCGTGGTGTCGGAGGACGCCTGGTTGAAGAACACCGCCGAGACCCGGTCGAGGAGAGCACCCGACTTCTCCAGCGCCTCGATCGTGTTCTCGAACGTCGGAGGGGCCGGGTTCTCCGCGATCGCCTCGACCTCCGCGATGTGCTCGGCCATGCCCTGCTCGAACGCCGGCGCGTAGTGCTCCTCCCCGATCTCCTGGAAGGGAGGCAGCCCGTAGGGCAGGGTGCTCGGACTGAGGAAGGGGTTCGCGGCCGAGGTCATCTCTGGCGGCTCCTCACGTGGTGCTGGCGTTTGTCCCAGCCTCGCACAGGAGCGCCACGCCCTTCCCCACAGGAGGACCGGACCCCTCTGACGGGAGGCTCGGACCCCTCGGAGCGAGGGATCGGATCACGAGATCAGGCGGCACGCCGCAATCGTTTTGGTAGTGGGTCGCAAGCTGGGCTATTCTTTCGGAGTCGCAAGCGGGAGCCGCGAGGCCCCCGCAAGCAGATGGGGTATGGGGTAATTGGCAGCCCGACGGATTCTGGCTCCGTTAGTCTAGGTTCGAGTCCTGGTACCCCAGCTGGATCCCCCCAAGGGATTCCGCTGGAAACAGCAAGTGCACAGTGCAAGGTCCCGTCGTCTAGTGGCCTAGGACGCCGCCCTCTCAAGGCGGTAACGGCGGTTCGAATCCGCTCGGGACTACTTCACTGCACACGGCTCCGTCGTCTAGTGGCCTAGGACGCCGCCCTCTCAAGGCGGTAGCGCCGGTTCGAATCCGGTCGGGGCTACATCATCGGGAACCCTCGGCACTCCCCGTGCCGGGGGTTTTCGTCGTTACGGGACGCCGCGCCCCGCTCATGGACAAATCCCTCTCTCGCAGTCGCCTCCCTAGACGGCCGCCTGCCGCCTGTCTACGCTGTAGACAGAATCTACGATGTAGAAACGAGGGGGTCGCATGCGGGAGTTCGTATCCGTGCCGGGTGCCAGGCTGTACACCGAACGGGCGGGGGAGGGGCCGGCGCTTCTGCTCATCTCGGGAGGGGGAGGCGACGCCGGCATGTACGAGGCGGTCGTCGCGCCGCTGTCCCGCCGCTTCACCGTCATCACCTACGACCGGCGGGGAAACTCGCGCAGCCGGCTCGCCGATCCCGCCGCGCCCACCTCGGTGGCCGAGCAGGCGGACGACGCCGTCGCCGTGCTCGGCCACCACGGCGTCGAGCGCGCGTACGTCTTCGGCAGCAGCGCCGGTGCGATCATCACGGTGGAGATGGTGGCGAGGCACGCGGACCGGCTGCTCGGGGCCGTCGCCCACGAGCCGCCGCTCGTGCAGATCATCCCGGGCGGCCCGGAGAGCGAGAGCATCCGCCGGCTTCAGGGCGTCGCCCGTAAGGGCCTGATGCGCGGCTGGGTGGCCTTCGCGACCATGACCATGCCCCGGACGCCCGCGTTCCTCCTGTCCCCGGCGGGGCGGCTCGTCGCCGCCGGGGCCCTTCGGGTGGGTACGGCCGTCCTTCCGGTCGTACGGCGGGTGCGGGGCGGGGAGCCCGGCGGCATGGAGCGTCTTCTCGGCAACACCCGGCGGCTGCTGCGGGTGGAGCTGCCCGCGTTCGTCGACGAGTACGAACCCGACCTGGCCGCGTTGCGCCGGGCTCCGGTGCCCTGGTGCACGGCCACCGGCCGGGACAGCGTCGGACGCCCCTACCATCGGCCCGCGCACGTCCTCGGCGAGCTGGTCGGCGTACGATGCGAGGAGTTCCCGGGAGGGCACGTCTCCTACCAGGAGACGCCCGACGAGTTCGTCCGCACGCTGACCGAGATCCTGGACGGTTTTTCGCCATGACCGACACGGGCGGCACGGTGGAGGGCAGGCCGGTGCGGCCGACCCTGAGCCACGCCTACATCGTCGCCGTCGCGCTCGCCCTCATCGACCGGGCGGGACTGGACAAGTTCTCGATGCGCAAGCTCGGCGCCGAGCTCGGCGTCGACGCCATGGCCGTCTACCGCTACTTCTCCGACCAGGAGGCGTTGTTCGACGGCATCGCCGAGGCGCTGTTCGACGAGCTCGACGTGGACTCCCTGCCGTGGGAGGCGTCGTGGCGCGAACTGGCCGCGGAGACGGCCCGCCGGATGCGGGACGCTCTGCTGCGGCACCCACACGCCGTGACGATCTTCGCGACCCGTCCCGTACGGTCGGCGGCGGCCATCTCCTGCGGCGACCGGGCCGTCGCCGTCCTGTGCGACGCCGGTTTCACACCGGTCCAGGCGGTCCAGGCGGTCCGGTGCCTCCAGGAGTTCACCGTGGGGCACGTGCTCGCCCTCACCGCCGCACAGCTGGGCGGGCTGCGGCGCAGCAGGAAGCCCGCTGCGGGCTCTCCCGGCTACAACCTCCTCGCGCTGGGCGCGGACGGGGCCGGGCGCGGCGACCACTTCGCAATGGGGCTGACGGCCCTTCTGGACGGCTTCGAGCGTCTTGTCGGCTGACCCGCCGGCGGTCCTCCACCCTCCCGCTGTGGGTGGCTCTCACATGGCGCCGCCTACGCTGGGAGGTGATGAGCAAGTGGGGGTGGTGAACGCGGTGACGAAGGCACGGGAGGTCATGGACCAGATGGGGCGTTGCTTTCGACGCCCACGACGCGGACGGCGCGATGCTGCTGTTCCATCCGGGGTGCGCGCTCGTGAGTCCCGAGGGCACGGCGGACGGACGTGAGGAGATCGCGTCGGTCGTGACGCGGTTCTTCACCGCCTTTCCGGACTACCACCGGTCGACCTGGCGGAAGATCGACGTCGGCGACTGCGCGGTGGACGAGGTCACGCTCACCGGCACCCACAAGGGCCCGCTGCTGCTGCCGGACGGCGAGGAGGCCGAGGCGACCGGGCGGCGCATCCTCGTGCGCTGCTGCGACCTCATCACCGTCCAGGACGGGCTCGTGGTCAGCTACCAGGTGTACTTCGACCAGTTGGAGCTGCTCGCGCAGCTCGGGCTCTACCCGCCGCCCGCCGCCTAGAAGTGCTGGGTGTCGGCGTCGCCGCAGGAGATGGTGAGCACACCCTCGATCTCGGCCAGCCTGCTCGTGAGGTCCCCCATCGAGCCGGGACCGTGGAGCAGCAGGGTGACCGTGACCGTGCCGGTGTCCCGGCCCAGGCCGGGCTGCTCGAGCGACAGCTCGTCGACCACGAAACGGCGGCCCGTGCACTCGGCCAGGGCCTGGCGCAGCACGCCCCGGCCGTCCAGGTACGACAGGCGCAGCCGCGACTGCGCATATCTCGAGCGGGGGAGCCGGGCCGCCAGCGGGGTGAGCCCCAGCATCACGACGAAGTTCCCGACCGTGGCCACGACGGCGAGCGGCCACAGGCCCGCCCCCGCGGCCATGCCGACTCCGGCGGTGAGCCACACGGCGGCGGCCGTGGTCAGCCCCTTGACCGCGTCACGGCGTACGAAGATCAGCCCGCCGCCGATGAAGCCGATGCCGGAGACGATCTGGGCGGCCACCCGGGACGGATCGAGCGACACGGAACCGCCGAGGACGTCGGAGAAACCGTGTTTGGACACGAGCATGAACAGCGCGGCGCCGAACCCCACGAGCGTGTGGGTGCGTAACCCGGCGCTCTTCTGCCGGATCTCCCGCTCGAGGCCGATGGCCGCCGACAGCACGAGCGCGATGACGAGGTCCACGGCCGGCTGCCACCACGCCACAGGGCTCACCATGAGTGAGATCGGCGTCACGCGACCAGACTAAGTCCGCAGGCCCGGGCCGGTCATCTCGCCGTGACCGTGGTGACGGCGAGGCCGGGACGGACACCGCCGTCCCGGCCCGGGCGGGGGACCGCTAGCGTCCCGACCGCGCCTTGAACAGCGCCCGCTTGGCGGCCTTGACCACCTGCTTGTCCGGATGGGTCTCGCCGATGAGGTCGAGCAGTTCCTCGATGTGGGGGTGGTGGACCTTCCAGATCACGTCCAGCAGCCCGATGAGCGTCTGCGCCGGGCCGATGTCGTGCAGGCTGGCCACGAACTCCGGCCGGCCGAGCCCGGCGGAGATCGTCCACATGTCGAGGATCAGCCAGTGGGTGTCCGCCTGGGTCGGCTCCGGGGCGTCCTCGACGTCCATCTGCGTCAGGTGCGTCGCGGCGTACGGCCGCAGCGAGGGCTCCTTCAGCGCCTCCTGCCAGGCCGGGACGGCGGCCTCGCCGAGCGAGCCCACCAGGCTGGCGGCCTGCACCCGCACGAGGGCGTCGGACTCCTCCTCGGCGGCGGCCTCGAGCAGCTCGGAGGCGGCCCGCGCCGGGTCGCGCAGCGCGAGCCAGGCGGAGAACTCCTCGTCGGCCTCCTCCTCGGACATGTCGGCGCTGAACGACAGCAGGTCGAGCGCGGTCATGGCGTCGATCGCGGGCCGGGCGTCGATCTCGATGTCCTCGTCGTCCAGCAAGTGGACGAGGCCCTCGGCGCCGAGCGGCGTCAGGGTCACCGTGTCTCCGTCGACGGTGGCCATGCCGTACCCGGTCAGCCAGGCGAGCACGGAGGCGAGCGGGTCGCCGGCCGCGGCCCAGGCGTCGGCGCCCAGGTCGTCGTACTCCGCCGCGGCCTCGGCCAGCTCCTCGCGCAGCTCCGGCACCCGCCGGGTGCCGCCGGCCAGCAGCACGCGGATCAGCAGCGCGCGGGTGAGGCCGGACAGGGCCAGCGTGAGGTCGTCGTCGTCGAGTTCGGGGTCGCCGTAGTCGAGCGAGTGGAGGCCGAGCATCCAGGCGTCCAGGACGTCGTCGTCGTCCTCGAAGGGCCAGGCCCCGGTGTCGGAGTCCACGCTGACCGTGTCGTCGCCGTCCGGGGCGAGGAACTCCAGGTCGATCGCGAGGTTCCACAGGTTCCAGATGTTGCGCGCGTCGGGCAGGCCGACCGCGCGCACCGCCTCGTCCACCTCGCTGTCGGTGAGCAGGGTCTCCTCGCCCACCTTGCGGCCGGTGCCGACCCACAGCGCCAGGTCGCGGGCCTGCGCGATGAGCGTCACCCGGCGGGCCGCCTCGGCCAGCTCGGTGTCGGGCCGCAGCCGGATCGTGGGCAGGGCGCCGATCTCGTCGGCGAACGGCTCGAAGTCGCCGAGGCCCTCGTCGGACTCGTCCTCGTCGAGCTCGTCCTCCTCCTCGTCCCAGTCGCGCTCGGCGATGGTGTCCTCCATCGCGTCCACGAAGTCGTCCTCGACCTCGTCCAGCTCGGCGAGCAGGATCTCGGGGGAGTCCGAGCCCGGCGAGAGCCGGCCGGTGGACGACAGGAACGTCAGGTACGCCCGGACCGCGGGAATCATGCCGTCGGCCGCGGCGTCGGGGTCCTCGACCACCTGGGGCATGCGCTCCAGCAGGACCGTGCGCAGGTCGCCGCGCTTCCACAGTCCGACGTCGGTGCGGGCGATCAGGCGGTGCCACAGGGCGACGGGGCCCACGAGATCGGGGTCGCTACCGGGTGCGTTGTCCGGCGCCCAGAGGATGAATTCTTGGAGCAGGGGACGCAGTTCAGCGGCGGCTGCCTCGATGCGGTCTGTCACCCCGCCAGCCTAGTGCCGCGACCGCCGGGATTTGCCCGGAAGGAGCGGTGTCCGGAGTGGTGCATCGCAAGGCGGAGGAGGAGCTCGGCGCTCCGATCAGTTCGCGCGTCGCATGGCTTCGGTTATCCGCTCGGCGGCGGCGACGACGGGGGCGGCGTGCATCCGGCCGGGCGTACGGGTGAGCCGCTCGATGGGGCCCGACACGGAGACCGCCGCGATCACCTTGCCGCCGGCGCCGCGGATGGGCGCGGAGACGCTCGCCACGCCCTGCTCGCGCTCGCCCACACTGTGCGCCCAGCCCCTCCTGCGTACGCTCGCGAGCGTGGCGGCGGTGAACTTGGCGCCGCGCAGGCCGCGGTGCAGGCGGTCCGGCTCCTCCCAGGCGAGCAGGATCTGCGCCGCGGACCCCGCGGTCATGGGCAGCGCGGAGCCGACGGGCACGGTGTCGCGCAGCCCGCTGGCGCGCTCGGCGGCGGCCACGCAGACCCGCTCGTCGCCCTGGCGCCGGTAAAGTTGAGCACTCTCCCCGGTGAGGTCGCGAAGATGGGTGAGCACCGGCCCGGCGACGGCCAGCAGCCGGTCCTCGCCCGCCGCCGTGGACAGCTCCGACAGGCGGGGCCCGAGGATGAACCGGCCCTGCGTGTCGCGGGAGACGATGCGGTGGTGCTCCAGCGCCACGGCGAGCCGGTGGGCCGTCGGCCTGGCCAGGCCGGTCGCCTGGACGAGCTGTGCCAGGGAAGCGGGGCCCGCCTCCAGGGCGTTGAGTACGAGAACCGCCTTGTCGAGTACTCCGACCCCGCTAGAGTTGTCCATACCCCGATACTGCCGTCTCGCCATACGAGATGCAAACGCAATGTTGGGATTCACCATATACAGTGTCCATATCCCGATATCTCCGTCTCATCATGAGAGACACGACCGGGGGTCTGAACGCGAGGAGGCGTCACAAACCATGGGTCGCACACTGGCTGAGAAAGTCTGGGAGCAGCACGTCGTACGCCGTGCCGACGGCGAGCCCGACCTGCTCTACATCGACCTGCACCTCATCCACGAGGTGACCAGCCCGCAGGCCTTCGACGGCCTGCGCATGGCCGGCCGCACCGTGCGCCGCCCCGACCTCACGATCGCGACCGAGGACCACAACGTCCCGACCGTGCTCGGGCCGATCTCCGACCCGGTGTCCCGCACGCAGGTCGAGACGCTGCGCAAGAACGCCGCGGAGTTCGGCATCCGCCTGCACCCGATGGGCGACGCCGGTCAGGGCGTGGTGCACATCATCGGCCCGCAGTTCGGGCTCACCCAGCCCGGCATGACGATCGTCTGCGGCGACTCGCACACCTCGACCCACGGGGCGTTCGGCGCGATCGCGTTCGGCATCGGGACCTCCGAGGTCGAGCACGTGCTGGCCACCCAGACGCTGCCCGCCTACCGGCCCAAGACGATGGCCATCGAGGTCAAGGGCGAGCTGCCGGTCGGCGTGACCGCCAAGGACCTGATCCTGGCGATCATCGCGAAGATCGGCACCGGCGGCGGCCAGGGCTACATCGTCGAGTACCGGGGCGAGGCCGTGCGCAAGCTCTCCATGGAGGGCCGCATGACCGTCTGCAACATGTCGATCGAGGCCGGCGCCCGGGCGGGCATGATCGCCCCGGACGAGACCACGTTCGAGTACCTGCGCGGCCGTCCCCACGCGCCCACCGGGGAGGCCTGGGACCGCGCCGTGGAGTACTGGAAGACGCTGCGCACCGACGACGACGCCGAGTTCGACAAGGTCGTGGAGATCGACGCCTCGGCCCTCACGCCGTTCGTCACCTGGGGCACGAACCCGGGCCAGGGCGCGCCGCTCGGCGCCGCCGTGCCGTCGCCCGAGCAGTTCGCCGACCCGGTCGAGCGGGCCGCCGCCGAGCGGGCGCTGGAGTACATGGGCCTGACCGCGGGCACGCCGCTGCGCGACATCCAGGTGGACACCGTCTTCGTCGGCTCCTGCACCAACGGCCGCATCGAGGACCTGCGCGCCGCCGCCGAGATCCTGCGGGGCCGCAAGGTCGTCACCCGTACGCTGATCGTCCCGGGCTCCATGGGGGTCAAGAAGGCGGCCGAGGAGGAGGGCCTGCACGAGGTCTTCAAGGCGGCAGGGGCCGAGTGGCGCGAGGCCGGCTGCTCGATGTGCCTGGGCATGAACCCCGACACGCTGAAGCCGGGTGAGCGCAGCGCCTCGACCTCCAACCGCAACTTCGAGGGCCGCCAGGGCAAGGGCGGGCGCACCCATCTCGTGTCGCCGCAGGTGGCGGCCGCGACCGCGGTGACCGGCCGGCTGACCGCCCCCGCCGAGCTCTGACCCCGCCCGCCTCAGTCCCAGGAAGAGACCATCATGGAAGCGTTCACCACTCACACAGGCCGGGCCGTGCCGCTGCGCCGCAGCAACGTGGACACCGACCAGATCATCCCGGCGGTCTGGCTCAAGCAGGTCAGCCGTACGGGCTTCGAGAAGGGCCTGTTCGCCGCCTGGCGTGAGGACCCGTCCTTCGTGCTCAACGACCCCGCGTACGAGGGCGCGACGATCCTGGTGTCCGGGCCGGACTTCGGCACCGGCTCCTCGCGTGAGCACGCCGTCTGGGCCCTTCAGCAGTACGGCTTCCGCGTCGTGATCGCCTCGCGTTTCGGCGACATCTTCCGCAACAACTCCACGAAGATGGGCCTGCTGCCGGTCGTCCTGCCCGAGGACGTCGTCAAGCGCCTGCAGGACGCGGCCGAGGCGGACCCGACGACCGAGATCACCGTGGACCTGGTGGAACGCCAGGTGCGCGCGGGAGACCTGGTCGTCCCGTTCGAGATCGACGACTACACCCGCTGGCGGCTGATCGAGGGGCTCGACGACATCGGGCTGACCCTGCGTCACGCGGACGCCATCGAGGAGTACGAGAATGGACGGCAGCCATGGCTGCCGACGACCGTCTGAACGAACCTCGGACCGGAGAAGAGCTGCTGGCGCGGCGACTGCGTGATGCGCATCGCCGCGTCAGAGCGTTAGCCTTACCACAGGAGGAGCAGGCCCGCCTGGCGCGACGGCTGCTTGCTATCTGTGACGTGGCAAAGCGGGACATAGCCCATGCGGCCGCCCGGCTGGACGCCTTCATCGCCTATCTGGACGGCACATTCGACACGCCGAGTAGGCGAAACATGCCCCCCGGTGATTGAAGTCCCGCGACCTCGTCCCCTAATTTCAAGCGCGTAAGGGGGAGGAAACCGAAATGAACAAGAAAGAGCTCGTCGACGCGATCACTGATCGTGTCGGTGACAAGAAGACGGCGACCGAAGCCGTCAACGCCGTCCTCGACGCCATCCAGAGCGCTGTCGCGGGCGGGGACAAGGTCTCGATCACCGGCTTCGGCGCCTTCGAGATGGTGCACAAGCCGGCCCGTACGGCCCGCAACCCCTCCACCGGCGATCCGATCAAGGTGGAGGAGAGCTGGGCGCCGAGGTTCCGCCCCGGCGCGGATTTCAAGGAGCAGGTCAACGCTGGTGGCAAGGCTGCCAAGAAGAAGTAGCCGGCCCCACCGGTACCAGTGGACGGCGCTCGGAGCCCCCGGGCGCCGTTCGTCGTTTCCCGGCCCGGTGCCGGCTGCCGCGCGAGAGCCCCGACCCTGCCTTTGACCTGTGCAAACGTGTGTACTCTCAAGTGAGCGAGTCGAGGGGGGCGTACGCGGGGGACCCCGATCGCATGCATCGTTCGACCGAGGGACAACGCAGTGCAAGTCGACCAGAAACGTGAGTCCGGCCGGGTGGCGCTGGAGGTGTTCGACCGGGCGCCGGTCGGAGTCCTGGTGACGCGGGGGGAAGAGCACCGGCTGCTCTACATGAACGACGCCTTCCGGGCGATGTTCGGGGACCGGCCGATCGGGACGCCGGCCGGGGAGGCCTTCGACGACGTCCTCGACCCGGAATTCCTCGGGATGCTGGATGAGGTCCTGGCGACCGGGAAGACCGCGTGCGCCGACCAGGTCTGCGTGACCGCGGCACGTCCCGGCGCCGCGCCACGCGAGCGCCTCTTCCGGGTGAGCCTCTCCACGCTTCCCCTGGAGAGCGGCGAGAACGGACTGCTGGCAGTGGCGCAGGAGGTCACGGCGCAGGTCGTGGCCACGCGGCGGGCTCGCACCATAGGGAAGGAGTTGCGCCGCCTCCGGCGCCGTTACCAGAGCATGATGTGGGCGGGCGCGCACATGGTGTGGGTGACCGGCCCGGAGGGCGAGGTCAGGGAGGTGAGCCAGGGCTGGCAGCGCCTGTCGGGCCAGACGCTGGAGGAGAGCCGCGGGTACGGCTGGCTGCGCGCCCTGCATCCCGAGGACCGCGACAGGGCCCTGGACGCCTGGGTCCGGGCCACCGAACTGGCGACCCCGATCTGGGAGCAGGTCTTCCGCGTCGCGAGCCCGGACGGCGTCTACCGGCACATCCGCTTCCGGGCCGTGCCCGTGTACGAGAACGGCGGGGTGGTGGAGTGGGTGGGCGCCTCCGCCGACGTCGAGCAGGAGTGGCAGGAGGAACGGCGCCGCCGGCTGCTGGACCGGGTCGCGGCCGCGGCGACCGACATCACCAACCTGGAGGAGATGTGCCAGGCGCTCGCCGACGTGATCGTGCCTGAGCTCGCCGACTCGTGCGACGTGTACCTGCGTCCCGAGTCGAGCGGTGGGTTCCCCCACGCGCCGGTCGTCACCGAGCGCATCGCCGCCGCCGTCCGTGCGGGCTTGCGGAGGCTGCCGACACGGCGCAAGGAGTATCACCTCCCCACCGGCGCGCTCGTGCGCGCGGTACGGCGGCGCCGCCCGGTCCACATGTCGTTCCCCCCGGGCTGCCCTCCGTTCCCCTGCCCCGAGGCCGTCAGAACCTGGATGGCCGAGAGCGGGGCGCACAACCTGGCCCTTCTGCCGATCGTGGTCCAAGGCGAGGTGGCGGCCGTGGTCGTGGCCGCTGCCTGCGGGGATCGCCCGCCGATCGCGCCGGACGACGTCGAACTGATCCGGGAGACGGTCGACCACGCGCACGACGCGATCAGCAACGCTCTGCGCTTCCGCCGTACGCAGCGGGTGGCGCTGGCCCTGCAGCACAGCCTGCTGGCCGAGCCGCCCCACGTCCCCGGCCTGGAGCTCGCCGCCCGCTACCAGGCGAGCCCGACCGCCGCCGAGATCGGCGGGGACTGGTACGACGCGTTCGTGCTGTCGTGCGGCGCCGTCAACGTGGTGATCGGAGACGTGGCCGGGCACGACCTCGCCGCAGCCGTGTCGATGAGCCAGGTGCGCAACCTGCTGCGGGCGCTCGCCGCCGACCGTGAACTCGAGTCCCCGGCCGACGTCCTGCGGCGGCTGAACGGCGCCCTGGAGACCCTTGACGGCGAGAGCACGGCGACCTGCGTCCTGACCCGCCTCGAAAGAGCCGGAGACGGCATGTGGCGGCTGGTGTACTCGGCGGCCGGGCACCCGCCGCCGCTGCTGGTTACCGGCGACGGACAGGGCCGCTTCCTCCGGGACGCGGGCAATCCCCTCCTCGGCCTGTGTCACGGGCAGCCGTGGATCAGCGCCGTGGAGCCGTTGCCGCCGCACAGCACCCTGCTGCTCTACACCGACGGCCTCGTCGAGCGGCGGGGAGAGGATCTCGGCGACGGGCTCGAACGGCTGCGACGGTGCGCGGAGCCCCTCGCCCGTGAACCCCTGGGCCAATTCTGCGACGAACTGCTCACCGGGATGCCGGTGACGGGCGAGGACGACGTCGCCATGATCGCGCTACGAGTGCCGCCGCCCGCCTGCGTCTCCTTGTGATCTTCAGGGCCGGCGGGGCCGGAACCCGGATCACGTCGCAGGCCCGGTGACGCCCTCGCCTCGATCGCCCTCGGTGTGAACGCAGGGGAAGACCGGGCCCGCCGGAGCCGTACGCCGCCTTCGCGATCGATGCGCGGGTGAGCAGGGCCGGAAACACTGCCGGAGGTGCCGGACACCTAATGAGGTGTT
Organism: Microbispora sp. ZYX-F-249; assembly: GCF_039649665.1. NCBI lineage: Bacteria > Bacillati > Actinomycetota > Actinomycetes > Streptosporangiales > Streptosporangiaceae > Microbispora > Microbispora maris. The sequence goes on from NZ_JBDJAW010000003.1 coordinate 188,712, forward strand.
CCGTCGGCCTTCGACGAGGAGACACCTGTGCAAGATCCGCGCGCACCCTCCGGCATGCGAGATCGTTTCGAGGCGCTCTACCGCGCCTGCTATCCCGCGGTACACCGCTATGCGCTGCGCCGCACCGAGTCGGCCGACGACGTCGCCGACGTGATCGCGGAGACCTTTCTCGCCGCGTGGCGCCGGATGGACGACGTCCCGGACGGCGATGCGGCGCTGCTGTGGCTGTACGGCGCGGCCCGCCGTGTGCTGGCCAATCACCGGCGCGGGCAGTCGCGCCGCAGCGCGCTGGCCGAGCGGCTCCGCGACGAACTGGCCGTGCGGCAGGGCGCCCCCGCGCCCCTCGATCACCACGCGGAGAGGATCCGCGCCGCTTTCGCCCTCCTGAGCCCGGCCGACCGCGAGGTGCTCGCCCTGTCCGCCTGGGAAGGGCTGACCGGCCCCCAGATCGCCGCGGTGCTGAACTGCAGCAGCACCGCCGCCCGGCTCCGGCTGCACAAGGCCCGGAAACGGCTGGCCCGGCTGCTCGGCACCGCGGATGAGGTTCCTGTGATGAAACCGCTGCGAGGAGAGACCCGATGAACAAGATCGACCGCATGCTGGCCGGCGTCGACCCGGCCGCCGATCAGGACGAGCCCGCCCTGAGCCAGGGCATGGACGTACTTCTGGAGGAGATCGTCGCGACGCCGCCCGCCCACCGCCGCGCGTCCTGGCTGCCCGGCAGGCGGGCCACCGACCCGGAACTCGCCCACCCCTCCCCGGCATCCGCCGCGACGGCACCGCGGCAGGGCCGTTCCCCGCTGCGCCGGCGCCTGCTGGCGGGGGCGGCGGTCACGGGCATCGCCGCCGCCGCGGTGGTGGCCGTGCCGCTGTTGGCCGGAACCCAGAACGCGGCGTACGCCGTGGTGAAACAGACTGACGGGACCATCCGGGTGACGGTCAGGGAGCTCCGGGAGCCGGACGAGTTGGAGGCCAAGCTCGAGGACGCCGGCATCCCGGCAGACGTGACGTTCACCGAAGCGGGCAAGCGGTGCGCCCCCGGCCGCTTCGCCGGCGCGGACCTGGCCTACGACCCGCCGAGCACCGCGAACATGACCGAGCGGGAGCGCCGGGAGTTCGACAAGCCGGAGAACTGGCGCTCCCGCGACGCTGCCCGGCCCATCGACCGGGACACCTTCGTGATCTCTCCCGAGTACATCCGCCGGGGAGAGACGCTCGTGCTGGAGTTCCGGCCGGGCAACCACCCGGGGGTGGTCTGGACGCTCGGCACCTACCTGGCCAAGGCCGGCAGCCCGATCGCGCCCTGCGCACTCGTCGACGCGGAGTCCGACGAGGCATGGGTGAAGGAGATGACCAGGCCCACTGGTGACCATGCCGCTTGGGGTGTCCGGGCAACCGCACACCCCGGCCGCGGCTCCCACGGGGCAGGGCCGCAGTAATCAGCCGGGCAGTGCGGCGGGGGCGGTCCGGGTCGCCGGGCGCATCGCCAGGACCAGCACGGCCGGCCCGGCGAAGACGACCGCGGCGACGACGCCGGTGACGTGCAGGCCGGCGGTGAACGCCTCCCGGGCGGCCTGCAGCAGTTGCGCCCCCTGGCCGGCGGGAAGGTGCCGGCTGGCGGCGACCGCGCCGGCCAGCGAGTCGGACGTGCCCTCCATCCGGCTCCGATAGACCGCTGCGGCCACCACCCCGAGCAGGGCGAGTGTGGACGGCGCCAGGGTCGCCCCGGCGACGCCCAGGAGCGCACGCGCGACGATCAGCATCGACGGGCCGGCCACGAAGGCGGCCACGACCGACAGCACCAGGAACGCCGCTCCGCCGACCAGCAGCAGCCGCCGGTGGCCGATCCGGTCGCCGACCGTGCCCATGACGATGACCAGACCGGCCACCATGAATCCGTAGCTGTCGCTGATCCACAGCTGCTCGACGCCGGTGGCCCCCAGATCGGCGCTCAGCTGCGGCAGCGCGAGGAGCAACGCCGTCGCGTCGATCGCGACGAGCAATGCGGCAGCGCCAGGACGACCAGCCCCGGCCACGCCATGGTGATGCGCATATGTGGAAACTCCCTGTTCTCTCGACGTCTCGCCGGTTGGTCGGAGCGGCGGGGAGTTTTTTGACGCGGATGCGTGTCAAGACCACGGGGGCGGCTCCGACCAACCGGTGAAAGGGCCCGGCGGAGGCCCGCGCATCACGAGGAGAACGAGATGAAGTTCCTGATCGGCATGCATATCAACCCGGCCGTGCTGGACGCGCTGACCGATGAGGAGAGGGCGGCGATCGGCGAGGGTCACGGCAGGTTCATCGAGGAGCTGAAGCGGTCCGGCGAGCTGATCACCACGCAGGCGCTGGCCGACCCGTCGCAGGCCGCGGTGGTGTCCGTGCGCAACGGTCAGCCGGTGGTCACGGACGGCCCCTTCCTGGAGTCCAAGGAGTATCTGGGCGGCTTCTATCTGATCGACTGCGAGGACAGGGACCGGGCGATCGAGCTGGCGGCACTGATCCCGGACGCCGCGATCGAGGGTCTCGGAATCGAGGTGCGGCAGGTCATGTTCGCCGACGGACAATTGGAGGCATGACCGCACCGGTCGTCGAGGACCTGCTGCGTGAGCTCACGCCGCAGGTCCTCGGCGCGCTGGTACGGCGGCACGGCCGGTTCGAGGACTGTGAGGACGCCGTGCAGGAGGCCGTCCTCGCCGCCGCCGTGCAGTGGCCGGCCGAGGGGATGCCGGACAACCCGCGCGGCTGGCTGGTGACCGTCGCGTCCCGGCGGCTCATCGACCAGATGCGCAGCGACCACGCCCGCCGGGAGCGGGAGGCGGCAACGGCCGCCGACGTGGTGCCGCAGGACGTGCCGGCCACCGACGACACGCTCGTCCTGCTGTTCCTGTGCTGCCATCCCACGCTGACCCCGGCCACCCAGACCGCCCTGACGCTGCGGGCGGTCGGCGGCCTGACCACCGCCGAGATCGCCCGCGCGTTCCTGGTGCCGGAGGCCACGATGGCGGCCAGGATCAGCCGGGCCAAGCAGCGCGTCAAGGCCGCCGGCGGCTCGTTCGGCCTGCCGGACGGCGCGGAGCGCGCGGAGCGGCTGCGGGTCGTCCTGCACGTGCTTTATCTGATCTTCAACGAGGGCTACACCGCCTCATCGGGCAGCGAGCTGCACCGTGCCGACCTCGCGCGCGAGGCGATCCGGCTGACCCGGATGGTGCACGCGCAGCTGCCCGGGGACGGCGAGGTCACCGGGCTGCTCGCGCTGATGCTGCTGACCCACGCCCGCCGGGAGGCCCGTACGACGGCGGCCGGCGACCTGGTGCCGCTGGCCGAGCAGGACCGTACGAAGTGGGACCGCCGGCTGATCGACGAGGGCGTCGAGCTGGTGAAGGCGTCGCTGGCCGGTCCGGCGCTGGGGCCTTACCAGCTGCAGGCCGCCATCGCCGCCACGCACGCCGACGCCGCCATGCCCGAGGAGACGAACTGGCCGCAGGTGCACGCCCTCTATCTGATCCTGGAACGGATCGCCCCCAACCCGATGGTCACTCTCAACCGGGCGATAGCGCTCGCCGAGATCGAGGGCCCGGCGGCCGGGCTGGCCCTGCTGTCCACGCTGGACGGTGACGAGCGGATGGCCGGGCATCACCGGCTGCTGTCCGTACGCGCGCACCTGCTGGAGAAGACCGGCGACACGGCCGGGGCGTACGAGCACTACCGGCGCGCCGCGAAGGCCACCGCCAGCATCGCCGAGCAACGCTACCTGGAGTCCCGGGCCGGTCGGCTGAGGACGAGGTCGTAGCCCGTTCGGGGCCGCCTCCAGCGGTCAGGCGACGACCGGCGCGGTGGGGGAGCCGCCTCCCCTGCCTCGCCTCCCCGCATCCGGCGAGCGTCAACGGCGCGGACCTGGTGATCGACGGAGGGGCGATCAGGACCGTCCGACGGATCAGGGCGTCGGGAACGTGGAGAGCGTCACGTAGGTGACGCGGCCGTCCGTCATGACGAGGGCGACCCGCTGACCGGGGCGCAGGTGCCGCAGCGGGCCGGCGTCGAACGCCTCGCCGTCGAAGGGAATCCGGGTGCCGTCGTCGAGGAAGACCCAGCCCGAGCGGGTCGCGGCATCGAAGCTCTGCACCGTCGCCTGCACGGCGCAAGCCTACCGCTGCCGGTCCGAAACCACTTTGACCGGCTAAGCAGCTCGGTGCCAGCATCGTCCGGATGACTGCGGGGGTGCGAAGAAGCCTGTGGCGCGCCCGGGACTTCCGGCGCTACGCGGGGGCGGACGCGATCAGCAAGCTCGGCAGCGAGGTCTCCCTGGTCGCCCTGCCGCTGACCGCGGCGATCGCGCTGCGCGCGAGCCCGTTCCAGGTCGGGCTGCTCACCGCCGCGGAGATGGCGGCGTTCCTGCTGGTCGGCCTGCCCGCCGGGGCCTGGGTGGACCGGATGCGGCGCCGTCCCGTCCTGGTCGCCGCCGACGTGGTCCGCGCGGTGGCGTTGCTGTCGGTCCCGGCCGCCGCCGCGGCCGGGGTGCTCGGCCTGCCCCAGATGTACGCGGTCGCCCTGCTGACCGGGCTGTGCACGGTCTTCTTCGACGTCGCCCACCAGAGTTACCTCCCGTCCATCGTGGGCCGGGAGGACCTCGCCCGCGGGCACGGCACGCTCGCCGCGAACCAGTCGCTCGCCCAGCTCGCGGGCCCGGGGCTCGGCGGCTGGCTGGTGCAGGCCCTCACCGCCCCGATCGCGGTGGTCGCCGACGCTCTCAGCTACGGGGTGTCCGGGCTGCTGCTCCTCGGCGTACGCGTGGACGAGCGGCGTGAGGCCGGGACGCGGGCGGGTACGGAGGCCGGGACGCGGGCGGGCGCGGGGACCGGTGACACGCCGGACGCGGTGCCGGAGCGGGGCGCCTCGGGCGGCGCCCGGGCCGCCCGGCTGCGCTCGGAGATCGCGGAAGGGCTCCGGTTCGTCGCCGGACAGCCCGTCCTGCGCCGGGTCGCCGCCGTCGGGGCGCTGACCATGCTGTCGTTCGGCCTGTGGTCGGCCACGGTGCCGCTCTACCTGGTCCGCGAGGTCGGCACGAGCCCCGGCGCGTACGGCACGCTGCTGTCGGCGGGCGCGGTCGGCGGGGTGGCCGGGGCCTGGCTCGCCCCGCGCGTCGCGGCCCGGCTGGGCGTCGGCCGGGCGATGTACGCGGCGGCGTGGGCGGCCACGCTGTGCACCGCCCCGCTGGCACTGACGGCGGCCGGGTGGCGACTGCTGATCCTGCCGGCGGCCCTCGCGGCCAGTGGGGTGGCGACCACCGTCTTCAGCGTGGCGCAGGGGGCCTACCGCCAGTCGATCTGCCCGCCGCACCTGCTCGGCCGCCTGAGCGCCACCATGCGCTTCCTGATGTGGGGCTGGATGCCGTTCGGCGGCCTGCTGGCGGGCACGCTCGGCCAGCTCGCGGGGGTGCGGGTCGCGTTCTGGACCGCCTGCGGGGCCTACACGCTCGCCCATCTGCCGATCCTGCTGGCCCCGCGGGTCCGCGCGGTCTCCTAGCTCTCCTCGCCGGGGCCCGGCTCGGCGATGTAGGAGGCGAGGCCGCGCAGGAGGATCTCCAGGCCGAGTTCGAACCGGTAGTCGTTCGACTCGTCCACCATCCTGTCGGCGAGCGCCACCAGGTTCGGGAACCGGTCGGCGGGCAGCGAGGCGAAATAGCCCTCGATCTCCTCCCGCATCTCCTGCGGCGCCTTGCCGCCGCTCTCCGGATAGCGGTCCTGCCAGAGGACCTCCTCCAGCACGAACCCGTCCAGGTAGGTCGAGAGCAGGTCGCCCGCGATGGCCATGACCTCTCTCGGCAGGCCGGCCGCCGCGAAGACGGCCAGCAGTTTCTCCACGTGGGGGAGCAGCTCGGGCGAGAAGGGCACACGGCCGAGGGAGATCTTGACCGCGTCGCGATGGCTGAGGAGTCTGCGGCGGCCCTGGCGGGCGAAGTCCCTGATCTGCTCCTGCCAGCGCTCGGGGTCGGGCTCGGGCAGCTCGTAGCCCTCGAACATGCGGTTGTACATGAGCTGCAGCAGCTCGTCCTTGTCGCGTACGTGGACGTACAACGCCGAGACGGCGACGCCGAGCTCGGATGCGACCTGCCGCATGCTCAGGCGGTCGTAGCCCTCACGGTCCAGGACCGTGTAGGCGGCGTCGACGATGCGCTCGCGGGTGAGGGGCACCCTGGCCGGCGTACGTCGCCTGGGCGGACGCTCCCACGGCGGTGTGGGCATGTCCGGCTGCGTCATGAGGACCTCCCGCTGTTCCGCCCATGCTAGTGAACACCGCTCCGTGTTCACGAACACTGCTCTCAACACGAGATATATCTTGTGCGCGCGACAAGACGCGATATATCTTGTTGAACGCCGAACTTGTAGGTGAACATTGATCGGTGATAGAACAGCGCTCAGTTTACTATGAACAGTGTTCAGTACCCCTGGAGGGGTGATGTCGGAACCAATCACCGCCACGGCGCCACCAGCGCCGCCGACCCGAGCGCCGTACCGCTGGCGCTGGGCGGCTCTCTTCGTGATCCTCGCCGGGGAGGTCATGGACCTCCTCGACGCGACGGTCACCAACATCGCGGCGCCGAGCATGCGCGCCGATCTCGGCGGCTCGGAGGGGACCATCCAGTGGATGGGCGCCGCCTACACCCTGGCCATGGCCGTCGGCCTGATCACCGGAGGCAGGCTGGGGGACATCTTCGGCCGCAAGCGGATGTTCCTGATCGGCGCCGCGGGTTTCACCGCGGGGTCCCTGCTCTGCGCCGTCGCCCAGACTCCCGAGGTGCTCATCGGCGCCCGGGTGATCCAGGGCCTGTTCGGCTCGGTCATGCTGCCGCAGGGACTCGGCATGATCAAGGAGATGTTCCCGCCCGCGGAGATGGGCAAGGCGTTCGGCATGTTCGGGCCGGTCATGGGCCTGTCCGCGGTCGGCGGCCCGATCCTCGCGGGCTGGCTGGTCGAGGCCGACTTCTGGGGCACCGGCTGGAGGATGATCTTCCTCGTCAACCTGCCGCTGGGCCTCGCCGCGCTGGCCGCCGGCATGCGTTTCCTGCCGGAGTCGAGGTCGCCGCACCCGCTGCGCCTCGACATGGGCGGGGTGGCGCTCGCGTCCCTGGGCGGCTTCCTGGTGATCTTCCCGCTGGTGCAGGGCCGTGAGCACGACTGGCCGCTCTGGGCGTTCGCCATGCTCGTCGCCTCGGTCGTCGTCTTCGCCGTCTTCGGCCTGTTCCAGTCGCGCCGCAGCCGTTCCGGCGGCGACCCGCTGATCGTGCCGAGCCTGTTCCGCAAGCGCGCGTTCACCGGCGGCCTGCTGACCGGCATCGTGTTCTTCTCCGGCATGGCCGGGTTCATGCTGGTCTTCAACCTCTACACCCAGATGGGGCTCGGCTACTCGGCGCTCAAGGCCGGTCTGGCGATGGCCCCGTGGTCGGCCGGCATGATCGTCGGATTCGGGCTCGCCCAGCCGCTGCAGAGGTTCGGGCGCAGGCTCCTCCAGGGCGGCACCCTCGTCATGGCGCTCGGCGTGGCCGGCGTCCTGCTCACGCTGAACATCACGGGCACGCACCCCAACCCCTGGCAACTGGCCCCGGCCCTCGTGGTGGCGGGGATCGGCATGGGCCTGCTGATGTCGCCGTTCTTCGACATCGTGCTGGCCGGGGTCGAGGAGCACGAGACGGGCTCCGCGTCCGGCACCCTGACGGCCGTGCAGCAGCTGGGCAGCGCGTTCGGCTACGCCCTGCTCGGCACGGTCTTCTTCGACCTGCTCGGCGGCGTGCCGAGCGCCGGAAGCTTCGACCAGGCGATCAAGGTGACCCTCTGGGTGGTCGCCGGGATGCTCGTGGTGACGTTCGCGGTGGCCTTCCTGCTGCCCCGGCAGGCCCGGGAGAACGCGGAGGCGGCCCACTGACCACGACAGCGGACACGATCACGCCGGCACGGGGGCCGGCGTGATCCTCGCGTTCACGCGGTCCGGCCGGGCGCCGCGGACAGGCGGGCGGCGACCTCCGCGGTGGCGGGGCCGACGCCCAGGGCCAGGGCGGCACGCAGGTCCTCCAGCGTGTCCACGTCCCTGCGCACCGAGGCGATGTCGGGCAGGGCCAGCTCCTTGGCCCCCCGGGACAGGTGCCTGGCCCTCGACTCGCCGCCGAACCCCGGCCGGAAGGACACGCCCGGCCGTACGCCGTAGAACGTCGTGCCCACCTCGGCCGCGTCGGGGACGAACGCCTGGTCGAACTCCAGCGCCGCCGCGAGCACCGTCTCCAGCTCCGCGGGCCGCAGCGCGGGCAGGTCGGCCTGCAGAGCGCCGACGGCGTCGTCGGGCGCGAGCCGTACGGCCTCCTCCGCGCCCGCCCGCAGGGCGGTGTTGAGCCCCCGGTCCGGGTCGGCGACCACGTGGGCGCCGAGCGCGGCCAGCCGCCGCGCGGGCAGCGGGTCGGCCGTCACGACCACCACGCGCGCCACCAGCGGGCACCGCAGCGCCGCCGTCACGGTGTCGGAGGCCACCGCGACCGCCAGATCGGTCCGGTACGGCCCCGCCGCCGCGGCGAGCCGCGTCTTGGCCCGGATCAAGGTCTTCACCGGGACCACTATTGACCATCGCGCGAGGTGCATGCCTGTAGCATCCCGCCTCGACATCGCCCATGGCCAACCGGGAGACTTGTGCCGGATCCCGGTGATTTGGAGACCCTGTGAGCCACCCCAGCGAGCCCTCGTCCGACCCGAACGCCCCCGCAGTGCCCACCCCCGCCGTGGTGAGCCGCCGTGCCGGCCGGCCGCCGCGCTTCTGGGAGACGCTCGCGGTCGTCGTCGTCAAGCCGCTCTCACGGCTGTTCGTGAAGCGGCGGTGGCGCGGCGGGGAGAACATCCCCCGCACCGGCGGGCTGATCATCGCGGCCAACCACCTGTCGTGGTCGGACCCCGTGCTGCTCTCGCACTACCTGTACAACAACGGGCGGTGGCCGACGATCCTGGCCAAGGCGGGTCTCTTCCGGATCCGCGGACTGGGTCACGCCATCGCCCAGCTCCAGGCCATCCCGGTCGAGCGCAACAGCACCGAGGCCACCCAGTCGCTCAAGATCGCCGAAGAGCGGCTGCGGAGCGGCGCCTGCATCCTGTTCTATCCCGAGGGCACGATCACCCGCGATCCCGAGCTGTGGCCCATGGCCGGCAAGACCGGTGTCGCCCGGCTGGCCCTCGCGACCGGCGTGCCGGTCATCCCGATCGCCCACTGGGGCGCCCAGGAACTGCTGCCGTACGGAGCGACGAAGCCTCGCCTGCTGCCCCGCAAGAGCTTCCACGTGCTCGCCGGACCGCCGGTCGACCTGTCCAAGTACGCCGGGCAGCCCATGCGCGGCTCGGTCCTGCGCGAGGCGACCGCGGACATCACGGCCGCCATCACCGGCCTGCTCGCCGAGATTCGGGACGAGAAGGCGCCGGAGGTCCCCTATGACCCGAAGAACGCGGCCAACGGCTGAGCGGGGCGTACGGTGAGGGAGGAGCGCGCGGAGCAAGAGGAGTGGTGCGGCCAGTGAGCAGGGCGGCTGTTTTCGGAACGGGCTCGTGGGGCACCACGTTCGCGATGATCCTCGCCGAGGCCGGCACCCCCGCGACCCTGTGGGGCAGGCGGGCGGAGATCGTCGACGCGATCAACGAGACCCGGGAGAACCCCGAATACCTGCCCGGGACCCGGCTGCCCGACACGATCCGCGCGACGACCGACCCCGCCGAGGCCATGGACGGCGCGGACTTCGTGGTCCTCGCGGTGCCGTCCCAGACGCTGCGCGGCAACCTGCAGGTGTGGAAGCCCCACATCCCGTCCGGGGCGGTGCTGGTCAGCCTCATGAAGGGGGTCGAGCTCGGCACCTGCAAGCGGATGAGCGAGGTCGTCTGCGAGGTGGCCGAGGTGCCGGAGCAGCGGGTGGCCGTGGTCTCCGGGCCCAACCTGGTCCCCGAGCTGGCCCAGCGGCAGCCCGCCGCGGCCGTCGTCGCCTGCCGCGACGAGGACGTGGCCGTCCGGCTCCAGGATGCGTGCCACCTGCCGTGGTTCCGGACCTACACGAATCCGGACGTCGTGGGCGTCGAACTCGGTGGCGCGGTCAAGAACGTCATCGCGCTGGCCGTCGGCGTGGCGGCCGGCATGGGCCTGGGCGACAACGTGCGGGCGACGCTCATGACGCGCGGGCTGGCCGAGATCGCCCGGCTGGGCGCGGTGCTCGGGGCGGACCAGCACACCTTCGCCGGCCTCGCCGGCATGGGCGACCTCGTCGCCACCTGCACCTCCCCGCTGTCGCGCAACCGCACCTTCGGCGAGAACCTCGGCCGCGGCATGACGATGGCCGAGGTCGTCGCGGCCACGAAGCAGACGGCCGAGGGCGTCAAGACGTGCGAGTCGGTGCTCGAACTGGCCAGGAAGCACGACGTGGAGATGCCGATCACCGAGGTCGTCGTCGGGGTCGTCCACGACGGCATGACCCCCGGAGAGGCGGCCGTGCTGCTGATGTCGCGCACCCCCAAACCGGAGCGCTACGGCGTCTGATCAGGGATTCGGGCCTCCACGACGCGCGCGGCTGACAAGCCGTTTTGCGCCTCGAACACGGTAGATTCGGGCATCATGAATGAGGATCGCGAGTCCCCGTCACGCGTGCGCGTGGCAGTCGTCTTCGGCGGCCGCAACTCCGAGCACGCCGTATCCCTGATGGGCGCGGGCAGTGTGCTGGATGTCATCGACCGGTCGAAGTACGAGGTCATCCCCATCGGCATCGCCCAGGACGGCCGCTGGGTGCTGGCGTCGGGCACCCAGTCCTACGCGATCGAGTCCGGCCGCCTGCCCGTCGTGGACGACTCCGGCACCGCGCTCGCACTGCCGGGGGACTCCGGCACCCTCGTGGCGCTGGAGCCCGGTGAGATCCCGCAGGCGCTCGGGCGGGTCGACGTCGTTTTCCCCCTGCTGCACGGCCCGTACGGCGAGGACGGCACGATCCAGGGCCTGCTGGAGCTGGCCGGGGTCCGCTATGTGGGCTCCGGCGTGCTGGCCAGCGCGGTCGGCATGGACAAGGCCTACATGAAGCTCGTGCTGCACGCGGCCGGGCTGCCCGTGGGCCCGTTCGTGGTCGTACGCGACCGCGACTGGCGCATCGACCGCGGCCGGGTGCTCAAGGAGATCGAGGAACTGGGCTGGCCGGTGTTCGTCAAGCCGGCCCGCGCCGGTTCGTCGCAGGGCATCTCCAAAGCGCACGATCCCGAGTCGCTGGAGGCGGCCATCGAGCTCGCCCGCGAGCACGACCCGAAGGTGCTCGTGGAGGCCGCCATCGTCGGCCGCGAGGTCGAGTGCGCCGTGCTGGAGTCGCTGGACGACGCCGCCCCCGAGGCGAGCGTCCCCGGCGAGGTGCTCGTGGAGGGCGGCCAGGAGTTCTACGACTTCGAGGCCAAGTATCACCCCGGGCAGATGGCGCTCCAGGCGCCTGCCGACATCCCGGCGGAGGTGGCCGAGACGCTGCGCGCCATGGCCGTGCGCGCGTTCGAGGCGCTCGGCTGCGAGGGCCTGTCGCGGGTCGACTTCTTCTACACGCCGTCCGGTGAGGTGCTCGTCAACGAGATCAACACCATGCCGGGTTTCACGTCGACGTCGGTCGCGCCGCAGTTGTGGGCCGCCACCGGCCTGCCGTACGCCGGCCTGGTCGACCGGCTGATCCAGCTCGCGCTGCGCCGGCCCGCGGGCCTGCGGTGACTACTCGGGGATGCTCGACTTGACCGGCCCGGCGAGGTCGACCAGCACCGCCCCGGGCTGGTGGTCCTTCCCGATCGTCACCTCGACGTACGCCACGCGGTTGGTGGACGTGAACAGCGCCGGTCGGCGCGGGTCCTGGAACCAGCCGACGCCGTTGATGTCGGCGACCTCCGCCGTCGGCTCCATCGCGGCCGGCCGGGGCACGCCGCAGCGCAGGGCGATCTGGCCGTCGCCCCAGACCGCGACGTACGGCGAGGGGGGTTCGGAGTCGGTCCGGTCGAGCCCGTCGAGCGTCTTCGGCAGCGCGGCGTCGAGCGTGCGGCAGGCCGCGGCCGCCTCGCCGGCCGGCGTGGGCGGCTCCACGTGGACGGTGGACGAGCAGCCCGCGAGCAGGGCGAGCGCCGCCACGATCGCGACTCCCGGCGTCGTGCCCACGGGCCCCTTCGCCTTGCGCATCGTCTCCCCGGCTCGTGTCCCGCTCAGATGTGGACGATCGGACACGTCAGTGTACGGGTGATGCCCTGCACGCCCTGGATCTGGGCGACCACGAGCTTGCCCAGCTCGTCCACGTTGTTGGCCTGGGCACGGACGATCACGTCGTAGGGGCCCGTGACATCCTCGGCCTGTGTGACCCCGGGGATGGAGGAGATCTCCTCCGCCACGTTGGCGGCCCTGCCGACCTCGGTCTGGATAAGGATGTAGGCCTGCACCATGACGCCCTCCGGGTAGAGATCAGTGCCGGAGCGTAACCGTACCTCGAATGCACTAGGGGTGTGCCATCACAGTCGGAGATCTCGGCGAATTCGGAGTAATTCAGCGGATATCAGGACGCCTTCCGCGGACCGCGGCCGTACTGCTGGGCCCCGGCGACGACGCCGCGGTCCTCAAGGCCCCCGACGGGCGGGTTGTCGTGAGCACGGATCTACTGATCGAGGGTAGGCACTTCCGCCGCGACTGGTCGAGCGGGTACGACATCGGCCGTAAGGCCGCCGCACAGAACCTTTCCGACATCGTTGCCATGGGAGCCGATCCCACCGCCCTCGTGGTCGGTCTGGGGCTGCCCGCGGACGTCCCCGCCGACTGGCTGGACGCGCTGACCGACGGCTTCCGCGACGAGTGCGACCTGGTGGGGGCGACCGTGGCGGGGGGCGACATCGCCCGGTCGGAGACCGTCGTGCTCGGGGTGACCGCGCTCGGCGACCTCGGCGGCAGGTCGCCGGTGACCCGGTCGGGCGCGCGCCCCGGCGACGTGGTCGCGGTGGCGGGCCGCCTGGGATACGCCGCGGCCGGCCTCGCCCTGCTCGGGGCGGGCGTGACCGGCGGACCTCCGGAGTTGGTGGCCCTGCTGGAGGCGCACCGGCGTCCCCTGCCGCCGTACCCCTGCGGCCCGCGGGCCGCGCTGCTCGGCGCGACGGCGATGCTCGACGTCAGCGACGGCCTGCTGCAGGACCTCGGGCACGTCGCCGACGCGAGCGGCGTGGCCGTCGCGCTGGACGCCGCCGCGCTGCCCGTGCCCGAGACGCTGACCGCGGCGGCGCGCCATCTGGGTGCGGACCCGCTGGAGTGGGTGCTGACCGGCGGCGACGATCACGCGCTGGCCGCGACGTTCCCCTCCGAGGTACGGCTGCCGCCCGAATGGACGCCTGCGGGAGTGGTGACCGAGGGCCGCGGAGTGCGGGTCGACGGACAGACCCGGACCGAAGGGGGATGGGACCACTTCCGTGGATGATGTGAAATTTGTGACATACGCGTATTAGATCTGTTATTAAGTATGGCGGTCGGCAACAGGAAGGACCGTCATGGGCCGTCACACGGCAGGACGTAAGGCACGAGAGGGACAGCCGTCCCCGGCGCAGGACGGCTCTCCGGAGAGCACCGCCGACCCTGACCATCTGGCCTTCCGTCCTCCGGCGACGCCGACCGGCGCCCCGCCGGCCCCTTCCGGGATCGGCCACCCCGGGCCGCGGCAGAGCGGCGGGGACGTGCCGTGGCCGGTGCCGCCCGCGGACACGCCCGGGAATGGTGTGCCGTGGCCCGCGCCGCCCTCGCAGGCGACCGGTGGCGGCGTGCCGTGGCCCGCGCCGCCCTCGGACGCGACGACCCGGATGTTCACCGCCCTGTCGCCCGAGAGGCTGGAGTCCGAGAGCCTGGCGTCGCCCGAGCGTCCGGTGACGACCGGGCGTCCGGTGACGCCCGGGGGCGCCGGGGGCCGCGGCCTTCCCGCGCCGGGCCGGGACGACCTCGCGAAGCAGCCGAGACGCATGCGGAGGCTGGCGCTCGTGTCGGGGCTGTCCGTGCTGCTCGCCGTGGGCGTCACGACCGGCGGCGCGCGGCTGATCGCCGGGCGGACCTCCCTGACCATGGAGCAGCCGACGACGGCCTGCCCGGTCTCCGAGGACTGCACCGCTGCGGGAGCGCCCGGCTCCGGCCAGGCCCTCGGCGAGACGCGTGCCCCGGGCGATCCGGCCGGCGACCCGGTCCAGAACGGCCGGGACCAGCCGGGACGGGAGGACGCCGGCAGAACAGGTGCCGGACAGGACGATGCCCGGAGCACCGGGAAGGACGACACCGGGAAGAACGACACCGGGAAGAACGCCGCCAAGGACGACGGCCCCAAGAACGACACGGGTAAGGACACCGCGCGGGGCGGCTCGGCGGATCCGCGGGCCACACCGGTCTCCACGGCGACCTCCGGAGGCCCGGATCGCGACCACGCGTCCGCCCGTACGCGCACCCCGTCCACCGCCGCTCCGCGCGCCTCGTCCACCGCCGCTCCGCGGGTGGGCGATGCTCCCGCCGCCGTCACGGCGGCCGGAGACAACACGGCGGCCACCGTGCCCGGCGACAGCGGGAACGGCGAGGACACGGCGGGCACGGACACGGCGGGCACGGACACGGCGCAGACCGAGTCCGCCCTCGCCGGTGACGGTGCGGCGGTGCGGGTGCGCTTCACGATGACCCGGCATGACGAGAGCGGATACACGGCGCGGCTCGCCGTACGCAACGAGGGACCTGCCCTGCCGGCCTGGACCATCCGGCTGGCCGTCGGCGGGCAGGTGACGGCGGTCGAGGGGGCGGACTGGAAGCAGCGGGGAGACACGCTGACTCTGAGCTCGCAGACCGCACTGGACGAGGGCGGCGCGCTGACGCTGACCGTCCACGCCGACGGCGCGTCCGCCGCGCCCGCCGACTGCGTGCTGTCCGAGGGCAGGTGTGAGGTGACCGGCCCCGGCCGGTCCCGGCGCCACGCCTGAGCCGCCCTCATCGGGTCCGCGGGTCGCGGCGTCGCGGTGATCGGCCGACCTGCCGCCATCCGACCCTCCGGCTGGGCACGGCTTTGGTCGGCGTGGCCGTTAGGGCGACCTGCCGGTCTCCGGATCGTCCGGCTGTGCGGGGGTGGCGCCGGCCGGTCCTCGCGGCCCGTCCGGGATGGGGCGTTTGCGGGGAGGCGGGGGGTGCTTTGGTTGGATTGGCCCATGACCACCCCACCACGTGTCCTGACCATCGCGGGCTCGGACTCCGGCGGCGGCGCCGGCATCCAGGCCGACCTGAAGACCATGCTGGCCCTCGGCGTGCACGGCATGAGCGTCATCGCGGCCGTGACGGCGCAGAACTCGCTGGGCGTGCAGGGCTATTGGGAACTGCCCCCCGAGGCGGTGCGGGCGCAGCTCGACTCGGTCCTCGGCGACATCGGGGCCCAGGCGATCAAGACGGGCATGCTGGCGTCGTCCGTCCTGGTGGAGACCGTCGCGGAGGTGCTCACGGACGTGACCGCGCCCGTCGTGGTGGACCCGGTCGGCGTCTCCAAGCACGGCGACAGCCTGCTCGCGCCGGAGGCCGTGGAGACCGTCAAGAGCGCGCTGCTGCCGGTCGCGACCGTGGTCACGCCCAACCTGTGGGAGGTCGAGCAGCTCACGGGCGTCAAGGTCGAGGACGAGGACGACCTGCCCCGCGCCGCCGAGGCCGTGCTGGCGCTCGGGCCGAAGTGGGCGCTGATCAAGGGCGGCCACCTCCCCGGTGCGCCCGTGGACCTGCTCACCGACGGGTCGGGCGAGCACCGCTTCACCGCCGAGCGGCACGACAACCGGCACACCCACGGCACCGGCTGCACGCTCGCCTCCGCGATCGCGTCGTACCTCGCCCTCGGCGAGGACGTGCCCGGCGCCGTACGGCGGGCCAAGGAGTACGTCACGGGCGCGATCGCGCACGGCTTCCCGCTGGGCGCGGGCATCGGTCCCGTGGACCACGGCTGGCGGACGCGGGCGGACGTCTGAACGCCGACTCGCACCGTCGAGGTCGGCACAGGACCCGGGCCGTCCGGCGGCCTGGAGTGGTGCCGGGCGGCGACCACGCCGGCCGCGCCCGTACCCATGGCGCGGCCGGCGGTGTCATCGGTCGGGTGTGAGGAGAGGCTTCACGTCCAGGATCGGGGTCGCGTCGAGGGCTTCGAGGTTGCCGACATGGACGCGCGTTCCGTCGATGGCGAGGATGCGCACTTCATGCAGGCCGATCGGGTTGGGCCGGTCGGGACTGCGGGTGGTGAAGACGCCGGCGCGCGGGCGTGTGGCGTCACCGCGAGGGTGGACGGTGAGCGTGTCACGGTCGGCACGGTCGAGCCAGGTGAGCAGGAGCACGTCGGTGCCGGGGGACAGGCCCTCCAGGGCGGGCGCGTACCGTTCGTCGAAGACCAGCCAGGCGGCGGGGGCGCCTTCGTCGGCTTGCAGGGGTGCCACCGCTCGATCGGTGAGGGGCGATTCGACTCGCCCGATCACGCGCAGCGTGCATTCGGTCAACAGCTGAATCCCTTCGAGTTCGCCGATGTCCGGAAGGGCGTCGGCGTGCCAGATCCGACCCATGATCCAACGCGTGCGGGCCCTCCGTGGTGCGCAATTCCGAAAAACGTCGCATAAGAAGCGGGAGCCCGCCGTGCGCCGCTGAGACCGGGCCCTTCCGCGGCAGGCGTGCGTGGTGGCGGCGGTGTAGCCGGTAGGCCCGGCGGAAATCGTCATCGGAAGGCGTCGGCGTGCTCGGCGGCCCACTGCCGGAACGTCCGCGCGGGCCTTCCGGTGATCTTCTCCACGGTCGGAGTGACCAGGTCGGAGCGGGGGCGCCGGGTGCTCGCCAGCAGCGC
Source organism: Microbispora sp. ZYX-F-249 (assembly GCF_039649665.1). Lineage (NCBI taxonomy): Bacteria > Bacillati > Actinomycetota > Actinomycetes > Streptosporangiales > Streptosporangiaceae > Microbispora > Microbispora maris. The sequence goes on from NZ_JBDJAW010000003.1 coordinate 205,582, forward strand.
CTCGACCAGGGCGGGCGGCCGTCCGTCCGAGAGCATCCGCTCCCGTGCCGCCTCCACGGGGATCTTCTCGAAGCGCAGCGGACGCCCGATCGCCTCGCCGATCACGCGGACCTGGTCGGCCCTGCTCACCACCTGGGGCCCGGTCAGCACGTGCGTGGCGCCCACGTGCCCGCCTCCGGTCAGCACGCGCGCCGCCACGGCTGCGACGTCACCCTGGTGGATCACCGCAGTGGGGGCGATGTCGGGGCCGCGTACGACACCGTCCTGGCGAATCTGCCCGGCCCATCCCAGCGCGTTGGAGGCGATCGTGTCTGCCCGCAGGACGGTCGGCTCCAGGTCCGACGCCTCGACGAGGCTCTCCATGTCGGCGTGGAGCTGGTTGATCGGATCGGTCTGCCGCTCGGCGTCGTCGCTCACCCCGGACGACGACAGGTAGACGAGGCGGCGGGCGGAGCCCGCGACGGCGGCGAGAACGGTGGGCGCGCCCTCGGACGTGAGGAAGGGCCAGACCAGGAACACCGTCGTGATCCCGGCGAGCGCCCGCAGGAGGGTTTCCGGTTCGGACAGGTCGCCTGTCGCGATCTCCACGCCTGGGGGCAGGCGGGTCGTCCGGGCGTCGCGCACGAACGCGCGCACCGGGACGCCGGCGGCGACGAGCCGAGCGGTCACCTCCCGGCCGACGTTGCCGGTCGCGCCCGTCACGAGGATTCGAGTCATGATCGTGGTCAACCGGCCCGGGCCCGGCGTATTCCCGGTGCCGGCGTCACGCCGGACGCGCGAGAGCCCGCCACCGGAACCGGTGGCGGGCTCTCGCGAATGTCAGACGGTCAGCGCGTGACCTTGCCCGCCTTGATGCAGGAGGTGCAGACGTTCATCCGCTTCGGCGTCCCGTTGACCACCGCGCGCACGGTCTGGATGTTGGGGTTCCAGCGGCGGCGGGTGCGGCGGTGCGAGTGGGAGATGTTGTTGCCGAAAATCGGCTTCTTGGCGCAGACGTCGCAGACGGAAGCCACGGTAATCGCTCCTTTGAATCAGTCGATCGGCCCGGCGCCGGTGCAGCGGCTCGTCCGAGCAATGCCGGGACAACCGGCTGGCCACACGAGGATATCCGATGTTCACCGGTGCACGCCAAACGGGACTCCGGCGAACGGGGATAGTCTCGTACCCGCCAACGGTAGCGCATCGAGGGGCTGGAGCGCGCGGAAGGAAGGGCGGCCGGATGCTCAAGGAGCTCGATCCCCCCGCGGTGCGCCGCTGGTCCCGCCACTGCGCGGCGGCCCTGGGCCGGGCCAGGGCGGAGATCGACGCGCTCAACGTGTTCCCCGTCCCCGACGGCGACACCGGCACGAACCTGCACCTCACGATCCTGTCGGCGGCCGAGGCGGTGGACGAGCTGCCCGGCGACGCGGACGCGGGCGCCACCTGGGAGGCCCTGACGCGCGGCGCCCTGCTCGGCGCGCGGGGCAACTCCGGGGTGATCGTCAGCCAGGCGCTGAGAGGCATGGGCGAGGTGCTCGGGCACGCGCCGGGCGGCGGCGCCGACCTGCGTGACGGCCTGACGAGGGCGGCCGAGATGGCCAGGGCGGCGGTGGTCCGGCCCGTGGAGGGCACCGTGCTGAGCGTGCTGTCGGCCGCGGCGCACGCCGTACGCGACACGCCCGACGACCTGGCCGAGGTGGCCTGCCGGGCGGCGGGCGAGGCGCGGCGGGCGCTGCGCCGCACGACGGAGCAGTTGGACGCGCTGTCCCGCAACGGAGTGGTGGACGCGGGCGCGGCCGGCCTGGTGATCATGCTGGAGAGCCTGTCCGAGGTCGTGACCGAGGCGTACAGCGAGCGGCACGAGGTGCCCGCCCCGGCCGCGCGGATCGCGCCGGAGGAGCTCGGACGGCAGGACGCGGGCGGCCCCGGATACGAGGTCATGTATCTCCTGGACGCGGGCGCGGGCGAGGTGGGCCGGCTGAGGGGCGAGCTCGACGCGCTCGGGGACAGCCTGGTGATCGTCGGCGGGGAGGGCCTGTGGAACGTCCACGTCCACGTGGACGACGCGGGCGCGGCCATCGAGGCCGGTCTCCGGGCCGGGCGCCCGCACCGGATCAAGGTGACCTACCTCGGGGGACGGCCGCACGAGCCGCGCCCGGTGACGGGCGTGGTCGCGGTCGCCGCCGGGGACGGCCTGGCGGCGCTGTTCCGGGAGGCGGGAGCGGTGGTCGTGCGGCGTGAGCCGGGCTCGGCCCCGACGGCGGCGGCCCTGCTGCGGGCCGTCCGCGAGGCCGGGACCGAGGTGGCGGTGCTGCCCAACGACGCCGCGGTGTACGACGTCGCCGTGGCCGCCGCGGAGATCGCCAGGGAGGAGGGCGTGACGGTGAGCGTCCTGCCCACCCGGGCGTCGGTGCAGGGCCTGGCCGCGCTGGCCGTGCACGACCCGCTGCGCCGATTCGACGACGACATCGTGGCGATGACGGACGCCGCCGGGCACACCCGCCACGGCCATGTGTGGGTCGCCGACCGTGCGGCGATGACCAGTGTCGGGCTGTGCCGGATCGGCGACGTGCTCGGCGTGGTGGACGGTGAGGTCGCGCTGATCGGCGCGGACCTGGCCGCTACCGCGGTCGAGGTCGTCCGGCGCCTGGTCTCGGGCGGCAGCGAGATGGTCACGCTCGTCACCGGCTCCGGCGCGCCCGGGGCGCTCCTCCACGCCGTACGCGACCATCTGGAGCGCGTCCGCCCGGATCTGGAGATCGTCGTGTACGAGGGCGGCCAGGGCGGCTACCCCCTCCTGGTCGGCGTCGAGTAGCCGGATTGTCGGCCGCTACGGGTAGAAATTGGTGACGTGACGAGCTTCGACGAGCCGCTCAAGAAGGTGGTCGGCAGGTCGGCCGCCCCATTGGAGAGCGCGCTGGGCATCAGCACGGTCGGTGAGCTGCTGCGCCACTACCCGCGGCGGTACGCGCAGCGCGGGGAGCTGACGCCCATCGCGTCGCTGGAGCACGACGAGCACGTCACCGTGGTCGCGAAGGTGTCGTCCGCCGTGCGCAGGCCGATGAAGAACCGGCAGGGCACCTGGCTCGACATCGAGGTGACCGACGGCAAGGAGAAGCTGCACCTGGCCTTCTTCGGCAAGGGCGCCTACGTCGCCGAGCAGCGGCTCACTCCCGGCACCGAGGCGATGTTCTCCGGCAAGGTCGGCGTCTTCGTCGGCGGACGGACCAGGCGCGTCTCGCTCACCCATCCCGAGTACGAGTCGTTCGACGAGACGGAGGAGACGGCCGAGGAGTTCGCCTCCGCGCTGGTGCCGATCTACCCCTCCGCCCAGGGGCTGCCGAGCTGGAAGATCCGCCGGGCCGTGCGCACGGTGCTCGACGTGCTCAGCCTGGACGACCCGGTGCCCGCCGAGATACGGGAGCGGCTGGGGCTGCTGCCGTTCGAGGAGGCGCTGCGGCGCGTCCACCGGCCCCGCAGCCAGACCGACGTCACCCGGTCCCACGACCGGCTGAAGTTCGACGAGGCGTTCGTCCTGCAGGCCGTCCTGGTGCGGCGGCGCATGGCCGCGTCCGCCTGGCTCGCCAGGGCCCGCCCCGGGCGCGACGACGGGCTGCTGCACGAGTTCGACGCGCGGCTGCCGTTCCAGCTCACCGAGGGGCAGCGGCTGGTCGGCGAGGAGATCGCCGCGGACCTCGCCCGTGAGCACCCCATGCACCGGCTCCTGCAGGGCGAGGTGGGCGCGGGCAAGACCGTGGTCGCGCTGCGCGCGATGCTCCAGGTGGTCGACTCCGGCGGCCAGGCCGTGCTGCTCGCGCCCACCGAGGTCCTCGCCCAGCAGCACCACCGGTCGATCGTGAACATGCTCGGCGATCTCGCGGCCGGCGGGATGTTCGGCGGGACGGCGGTCGCGCTGCTCACCGGTTCGATGGGGGCCGCCGCGCGGCGGAGCGCGCTGCTCGACGCGGCCTCCGGAGCGGCCGGCATCGTGATCGGCACCCACGCCGTGCTGCAGGAGCACGTCCAGTTCGCCGATCTCGGGCTGGTCGTCGTCGACGAGCAGCACAGGTTCGGCGTCGAGCAGCGCGACGCCCTGCGCGAGAAGGGCGGCGGCGGCCGTCCCCACGTGCTCGTCATGACGGCGACGCCGATCCCGCGCACGGTCGCGATGACCGTGTTCGGCGACCTGGAGGTGTCCACGCTGTCCCAGCTCCCCTCGGGCCGGGCCCCGATCACCACCCACGTGGTGCCCGCCGCGGAGAAGCCCCACTTCCTCGACCGCGCCTGGCAGCGGGTCCGCGAGGAGGTCGGCCTGGGCCGCCAGGCGTACGTCGTGTGCCCGCGCATCGGAGACCAGGAGGGCGACGAGGGCGACCTGGCGAAGGACGACGACGAGCGCAGGCCGCCCCTGGCGGTGCTCGACGTCGCGCGCATGCTCGCGGAGGGGCCGCTGGCCGGCCTGCGGATCGAGGCGCTGCACGGCAAGCTCGCGCCCGAGGACAAGGACGCGGTGATGCGCGCCTTCGCCCGGGGCGAGATCGACGTCCTGGTCGCGACCACGGTCATCGAGGTCGGCGTCGACGTCCCCAACTCGTCGGTGATGGTCATCATGGACGCCGACCGTTTCGGCGTCTCCCAGCTCCACCAGTTGCGCGGCCGGGTCGGCCGGGGCGGCCTGCCCGGACTGTGCCTGCTCGTGAGCGAGGCACCGGAGGGCACCCAGGCGCGCCGCAGGCTCGACGCGGTGGCGACGACCCTCGACGGCTTCGAGCTGTCCCGTGTCGACCTGGAGCAGCGCCGGGAGGGCGACGTGCTCGGCGCCGCCCAGTCGGGGCGCAGGTCGTCGCTCAAGCTGCTGCAGCTCCTGCGTGACGAGGACGTGATCGAGACGGCCCGGACCGAGGCGACGTCCCTGTTGTCCGCCGATCCCGAGCTGTCGGCCCACTCGGCCCTGCGCGCCGAGATCGACACCATGGTCGCCGACGAGCGCGCCGAGTTCCTCGAGAAAGCGTGATCGCCGTCCCCTCGCGGTGGCGCCCCCGGGGAGCGGGGGCGCCGCGGCCTGCGACGGGGGCCGGAAAGTGAAACGGGCGCCGTGTGAACACGGCGCCCGTTAAGGACCCAGAGCCCGGCCTTGGGACGGCCTCCCCCCGAATGCCGTCCCCGGCCGGGCCCACCCTCGGGTCAGGTGCCGAGGGCGCCGGCGTGCGGAAGGGCTCACGACCACGCCGGCCGGCCTTCCCCTGGGTCACCGTGAAGGCCGCAGAACTCATGATGCTCATGTGACGGAGCGCGGGATACGGCTCTTACTCATTCGTCGCCGCCGCTTGCCCACTCTTGACCTCGTGCCCCTCCCGTCAATCTGTGCCCCGTCACGTCGCCCAGAGCGGTACCTCGCTGCGTTGTCGCCCCACCCACGAGGATTCCTCGCAAGCTCAGAATCTCCGCGGGGCCCGGGCAAGATCGCTCGTAGCTCCGCTACGAGCTCCTCCTCCGCCTTGCGATGCGCCACTCTGGACACCGCTCCGATCGGGCAAACCTTGTCGGTCGCGGCACTGGTCGATCTCTCCGCCCATGGCCCGCCGTGCCGGGAAGGCCGTCGCGGGCGGGACAATGATGACGTGACGCGGGTGATCGCAGGGACGGCGGGGGGACGCAGGCTCGCCGTGCCGCCGGGGAGATCGACCAGGCCGACGAGCGACCGCACCAGGGAGGGCCTGTTCGCCACCGTGGGCTCCACGCTCGGCTCGCTCGACGGGGCCCGGGTCCTCGACCTGTACGCCGGGTCGGGCGCCGTGGGGCTCGAGGCGCTGAGCAGAGGGGCCGCCCACGCGCTGCTGGTCGAGTCGGACGCCAGGGCCGCGCGCACGATCAGGGAGAACATCGCGTCGCTCGGGCTTCCGGGGGCGTCCCTGCGGGCCGAGAAGGCCGAGCGGGTGGTGGGCCGTCCGTGCGAGGAGCCGTACGACTTCGTCTTCGCCGACCCGCCCTACGCGGTCTCCGACGAGGCGGTCTCCCGGGTGCTGACGGCGCTGCGCGACAACGGCTGGCTGGCCGAGGGCGCACTCGTGGCCGTGGAGCGGGAGTCGAGGGGTAAGGACCTGCTGTGGCCCGAGGGCTTCACGGAAGACAGGGTCCGTCGGTACGGCGAAGCGGCCGTTTGGTACGGTCGCGCAGCCGGGAACCCGTAAATCATGGGGGTGCGCCTTGCGTCGCGTCGTCTGCCCGGGATCGTTCGATCCCGTGACCAACGGACATCTGGACATCATCGGCCGGACATCACGGTTGTACGACGAGGTCGTCGTGGCCGTGCTCATCAACATCGAGAAGCACAGCCTTTTCACCGTGGACGAACGCATCGAGATGCTCCAGGCGGTGACGAAGGAGTACGGCAACGTCCGCGTGGAGAAGTTCCACGGTCTGCTGGTCGACTTCTGCCGGCAGCAGGGCATCCCGTCCATCGTGAAGGGCCTGCGCGCGGTCAGCGACTTCGACTACGAGCTGCAGATGGCCCAGCTCAACTACCGGATGTCGGGTGTGGAGACGCTTTTCATGTCCACCAATCCGGAGTACTCGTTCCTGTCGTCCAGCAGGCTCAAGGAGATAGCGCGCTACGGCGGGGACGTCTCCGGCCTGGTCCCGGACCTCGTCCACCAGCTGCTCGTGGAGCGGCTCAGAGGCTGAACGGGGGCTGGTATTCTTGCCTTTCAGCCTTGCACGACGGCGGTGATTCGCCATGCCTAACGAGAGCAGGATGAGTCTGCACAGCCTCGATCCCCGAGCCCCATGGGTGATCTCCACCCACGACCTGGGGCGCCGACCGGGATCGATGCGCACGCTCAGCCCGGTCCTCCCGGCACCGGCGGACCTCGCGGTCGGAATGATCGGCGTTCCCAAGGACGCCGACGTCGAGCTGGACATCCGGCTCGAAGCGGTGATGGAGGGCGTGCTCGTGACGGGCACGGCGCAAGCTCCCCTGACGGGGGAGTGCTCGCGCTGCCTGGACCCGTTGACCTCGGAGATCGAGGTCGACTTCCAGGAGCTCTACTTCTACTCGGCGGAGGACGCCGGAGAGGACGATCTGCTCCTCGACGGCGAACTGCTCGATCTCGAGCCGGTTTTCCGTGACGCGGTGGTGCTCGCACTGCCGCTGAGCCCGGTGTGCGGTGAGGACTGCCCCGGTCTCTGTGCGGAGTGCGGGATCAGGCTGGCGGATGCCGGCCCGGACCACCGGCACGAAGCGATCGACGCCCGCTGGGCGGCGCTGCAGGGTTTGGTTGTGGAACAGGAAGACGATCAGGAGGGTTGACGTGGCCGTCCCCAAGCGGAAGATGTCGCGGAGCAACACCCGCGCCCGCAGGTCCCAGTGGAAGGCGGCGGCGGTCGCACTCGTGAGCTGCCCGCAGTGCCGCTCGCCCAAGCGCCCGCACGTGGCGTGCCCGACCTGCGGCACCTACAACCGCCGTCAGGTCGTCGAGCCGTCGGCCTGATCGCGCGTTAGGCGGACATCGGGACGCCGGCCGGATCGTCAAGGCGAGCCGGTCGGCGTTACCGTGCTTCACAGGAACGTGCGGTGGCGGTTGGACGGTACGCACCCACATGCACGCCCGCGGCCGTGGTGGACGCCGGGGCCATCGGCTCCCGGCGGACCGGCGTCCACCACGCCTTCGGGCCTTCGGCCGGTCCACCTGCCTCCCGTGCACGGCCCTGCCTGCACATAGGAGTTGGGAGGATTTCATGGCCGCACCGTCTGTAAAGCCCGTCCCCGTCGAGGTCGCCAGGGACGAGCTCTATCAGGTGCTGAACGTCAGGCTCAGCACCGGCATCCTGGAGCGGGCGCTGACGCACCGCTCGTACGCGTACGAGAACGGCGGACTGCCGACGAACGAGCGCCTGGAGTTCCTGGGCGACTCGGTGCTGGGTCTCGTGGTGACGGACACGCTGTTCCGCAACCACCCCGACCTGCCGGAGGGCCAGCTCGCCAAGCTGCGCGCCGCCGTGGTCAACATGCGGGCCCTCGCGGACGTCGCCAGGACGCTCGACCTCGGCAAGTACCTGCGGCTGGGCCGCGGCGAGGAGGGCACGGGCGGGCGCGACAAGTCGTCGATCCTGGCCGACACGCTGGAGGCCCTGATCGGCACGGTGTACGTCGACAAGGGCCTCGACGAGGCGTTCCGCGTCGTCCATCTGCTGTTCGACCCGCTCATCACGCGGTCGGCGTCGCTCGGCGCCGGGCTCGACTGGAAGACGTCCCTGCAGGAGCTCACCGCCGCCGAGATGCTCGGCGTGCCCGAATACCACGTGGACGAGAGCGGGCCCGATCACGCCAAGTCGTTCTCCGCCACGGTGCGCGTGGGCGGCAAGGAGTACGGCAAGGGCTCCGGGCGCAGCAAGAAGGAGGCCGAGCAGCAGGCGGCCGAGGCGGCCTGGACCGCGATCCGCGCGCTGCGCGACGCCCGCGAGGGCGCCGGCCCCGTACGCGCCTGAGCCCGGGGGACGGCGCATGCCCGAACTGCCCGAGGTCGAGGTCGTCCGAAGGGGCCTGGAGAGCTGGGTCGCCGGCCGGACCGTGGCCGCGGCCGAGGTCCTGCATCCCCGGGCGGTCCGCCGCAACGTGGGCGACCTGCCCGCCCAGCTCAAGGACCGCACGCTGACGTCGGCCGAGCGGCGCGGCAAGTACCTGTGGCTGCCCCTGCGGGACGGCGCCCGGGAGGAGGCGGATGAGGCCCTGATCGCCCACCTCGGCATGAGCGGGCAGCTGCTCGTCGTCGATCCGCTGTCGCCGGTGGAGAAGCATCTGCGCGTGCGCATGGGCTTCACCGACGGCGGACCGGAGCTACGGTTCGTCGACCAGCGGACCTTCGGGCACCTCCTGGTGGCGCCGATGGCCGCCGCCGGGCGGGGCCGGCCGGTGCCCGAGCCGATCGCGCACATCGCCGCCGACCCGCTGGAGGACGCCTTCGACGACGAGGAGTTCGCCGTACGGCTGCGGCTGCGCCGTACGGGGATCAAGCGGGCGCTGCTCGACCAGTCGCTGATCAGCGGGGTCGGCAACATCTACGCGGACGAGGCGCTGTGGCGGGCGCGCCTGCACTGGGCCCGGCCGACCGAGACGCTGACCCGGCCGAAGATCGCCGAACTGCTCGCGGCCGTCCGCGCGGTCATGACCGAGGCGCTCGGGCAGGGCGGCACCTCCTTCGACAGCCTGTACGTCAACGTGAACGGCGAGAGCGGCTACTTCGACCGCTCGCTCGCGGTGTACGGCAGGCGGGACGAGCCCTGCCGCCGTTGCGGGACGCCGATCCGGCGGGAGGCGTTCATGAACCGGTCCTCCTACAGTTGCCCGAAGTGCCAGCCCCGCCCGAGGAACGCCCGCCAGTAGGGGACCCCCGCCTGTGGCGGCCGGAGTCGATCTGGATACTTGTAGGCGTGGTTCGGTTGACGGCATGGGTCCGGGGACGGGTGCAGGGCGTGGGATTCCGCTGGTGGACGCGGGCCCGCGCGCTGGAGCTCGGACTCGTCGGGTGGGCCTCGAACCTGGCCGACGGGAGGGTCGAGGTCGTCGCCGAGGGCCCGAGGGAGTCGTGCGAAAGGCTCCTGGCGTTGTTACGCACCGATGACACGCCCGGCCACGTTGAGGGGGTGGTCGAGCGCTGGAGCGATGCGAAGAGAGGTATCGCCGGGTTTGTCGAGAGGTAGGGCTTCCCTCAAACCCCTCAAATCCGGTATATTTATCTAGCGAGAGTGTCCACCGGTACGTCATCGCGGAGCGTTCAACTTGACCGTCTCCAATGCCGGTGCGACTCTTGAGAGGAACCACGCGCACCCCTCCCGCGGCATGAAGTGCGCGAACCAGTCTGGTCACTCAGCGTGGAGGACCCTTTACTATGGCGAAGGCTCTACTCGGCCACGTCGGCGGTCCTGACCCTCGGATGATCTCGGAAATGCGCCGTCTCCAGCAGCGCATCCGCGACCTCGAGGCAGAACTCAACCGGCTCCAGGCCCAGAACGACGCGCTCGCGGCGCAAACTCGTGATGAGGCCCTGGTCCGGCTGCAGGATCGCGAGCCGGCTCTCACCTGAGGTCCGGCAGGAACGGGAAAGGATTGTAGGGACGCCCCGCAAAGGCGTCCCTTGCCATTTCCGCCGCCGTTCCCCGGCAATTGATTCGGCGGCTAATCGATCATAAAGAGATGGGCGAACCGCCCCGCTTGTCGTTTCCGGTCTTCCCTTCACAAGCGTGCCGCCGGTGCCTATCCCGCGTGCCCGGCCGCCGGGAGCTGTAGTCTTTCCCCCCAAACGCCGGGCGGCATCAAGGGGGGCGGACGTGTACCTGAAGACGCTCACCTTACGCGGCTTCAAATCATTCGCCTCGGCCACCACCCTCCGCTTCGAGCCGGGCATCACCGCCGTGGTCGGCCCCAACGGCTCCGGCAAGTCCAACGTCGTGGACGCCCTCGCATGGGTGATGGGCGAGCACAGCGCCAAGTCGCTGCGCGGCGGCAAGATGGAGGACGTCATCTTCGCGGGCACCTCCAGCCGCCCGCCGCTCGGCCGGGCCGAGGTCACCCTGACGATCGACAACACCGACGGCGCGCTCCCCATCGACTACACCGAGGTGACGATCAGCCGGCTGATGTTCCGGTCCGGCCAGAGCGAGTACGCCATCAACGGCGACACCTGCCGGCTGCTCGACATCCAGGAGCTGCTGTCCGACTCGGGCATCGGCCGGGAGATGCACGTCATCGTCGGCCAGGGCCAGCTCGACCAGGTGCTGCACGCGGGACCGGAGGAGCGCCGGGCGTTCATCGAGGAGGCCGCGGGCGTCCTCAAGCACCGCAAACGCAAGGAGAAGGCCCTCCGCAAGCTCGACGCGATGCAGGCCAACCTGACCCGCGTCCAGGACCTCGTGGCCGAACTGCGCCGTCAGCTCAAACCGCTGGGCCGCCAGGCCGAGATCGCCCGCAAGGCGGCCGTCATCCAGGCCGACCTGCGTGACGCGCGGCTGCGCCTGCTCGCCGACGACGTGATCACCCTCCGCGACACCCTGCAGCGGGAGGAGGCCGACGAGGCGGCCGTACAGACGCGGCGCGCCCAGGTGGAGGCCGAGCTGGCCGAGGGGCAGCGGCGGGAGGCGGAGCTGGAGGCGGCCGAGAACGAGGCCCAGCCGCGTCTCAAGGCCGCCCAGGAGACCTTCTACCGCCTTTCGGCCCTGCGGGAACGGCTGCGCGGCGTGGAGAGCCTCGCGGCCGAACGGCGGCGGCACGCCGCCGACGCCGCGTCCATCGAGCGGCGCGGGCGCGACCCGGAGGACCTGGAGCGCGAGGCCGCCGAGGTGCGGGAGCAGGAGCGGGTGCTGGCGGAGGAGCTGGACGAGGCGCGTGAGCGGCTCGCGGCCGCCGTCGAGGTCCGTGCCGAGGCCGAGGAGGCGCTGGCCGCAGAGGAGCGGCGCCTGGCCCTCGCCGCCCGGGCCGCGGCCGACCGCCGCGAGGCCCTCGCCCGTCTGCGTGGTCAGGTCGAGTCGGCCAGGAGCAGGGCCAGGGCCGCGGGGGACGAGATCGGCAGGCTCACCAAGGCCGTCGAGGACGCCACCCGGCGTGCCGAACAGGCCCAGGACGAGCTCGACGCGCAGGCGCTCGACGAGGCGCCGGCCGACCCCGGGCTCGCGGCCGAACTGGAGGCCGCGCAGGAGGGCGTCGACCTCGCCCGCGCCGCGGTGGAGGAGGCCAGGGCCGTGGCCGAGCAGGCCGAGGCCGTGGTGGAGCGGGAGCGGGCCGAGCTGGCCGCGCCCAGGGACGCGTTGGCCGCCGCCAAGGCCGCCGTGGGCACGGCCCGCGCCGCCGACGCGGAGTCGCAGCGCGCCGTCGCCGCTCTCCAGGCGCGGTGCGAGGCACTGGAGATGAGCCTGGCCGGGGGAGCGGACGGGGCCGCCGCGCTGCTCGGCGCCGGGCTGCCCGGGGTGCTCGGCCCGATCGCCACGCTGCTGGCCGTACGCCCGGGTGCGGAGGCGGCCGTCGCGGCCGTCCTGGCGGTCGACGGCGTGGCCGTCGCCTCGCTCACCGCCGCCGTCGCGGCCGTCGAGCACCTGCGCGAGGCCGACGCCGGTCGCGCCGCCCTGCTGATCGCCGGCGACAGGAACGGTGGCGGGAGCGGTCATGACAGGCGGCCGGAGGTGCCCGTCGCGGGCGCCGAGTGGGCCGCCGACCTGGTCACCGTGCCGGACGAGCTGCGCCCCGCCGTGGAGGCGTCGCTGTCCGGCGTGGTCGTGGTGCCCGATCTGCTCACCGCGCGCAAGGTCGTGGACGCCCACCCCGAGCTGCGGGCCGTGACCACGTCCGGCGACCTGCTCGGCGTCCACGCCGCGCACGGCGGCTCCGGCGGCGGCGCCTCGCTGCTGCAGATGCGTACGGCCCTGGACGAGGCCGCCGCCGATCTCGCCACCGCCCGGGCCGGGGCCGAACGGCACGCGGAGGCGCTGGCCGAGGCCGTGGCCGCCGAGCGGGAGTGCCAGCTCGCGCTGGAGGCGGCGCAGGCGCGAGTCGCCGAGGCGCAGAGCGGCGTGAGCGCCGCCCAGAGCGGGGTCAACGCCGCGCAGAACGGGCTGAACGCGGCGCAGGCCGGGCTCGACCGCCTGCGCGGCAGGCAGCGGGAGGCCGACCAGCGGGCCGCGGCGGCGGCCAAGCAGCTCGCCCGGCTGGAGGCCGCGGTCAAGGCCGCGCAGGACGAGGCGGCCCGGCTCGGCCGGTCCGTGCTGGACGCCCAGGAGTCGCGCGAACAGGCGCAGGCCGCGGTCGTGGAGCTGGAGGAGCAGCTCGCCGAGGCGGAGTACGCCGCCGAGCTGGAGGCGGAGCCGACCACCGACACCCGGGACGAGCTGGCCGCCGCCTGCGGCGTCACCCGGCAGGCCGAGATGGAGGCCCGGCTGACCGTCCGTACGGCCGAGGAGCGGGTGCGGGGCATCGCCGGCCGCGCCGAGGCCCTGCTGCGCGCGGCGCAGCGCGAGCGGCAGGACCGCGCCCGGGCCGCGGCCGACCGGGAACGCCGCCGCAGGCAGGCGGAGATCGCCGCCGCGGTGGCCGACGGAGCACGCGCCGCCCTGGGCGCGCTGGAGGGCTCGCTCGCGCGGGCCGCCGAGGAGCGCGACGAGGCCGATCGGGCGCGCGGGCAGATCGACGCCGAGCTCAAGCAGGTGCGCCTGCGCGTGCGGGAGCTCGGCTCCGAGCTGGACGCCCTGGTCAACCGGGTCCACGGCAGCGAGATGGCCAGGACGGAACGCCGGCTGCGCCTGGAGCAGATGGAGCAGCGCGCCCTGGAGGAGTACGGCATCGAGCTCGAGCCGCTCATCGCGGAGTACGGGCCGGGCGTGCCGGTGCCGGGCGACCCGCCGGTGCCGTACGTCCGGGAGGAGCAGGAGAAGCGGGCCAGGACGGCCGAGCGGCAGATGACCCAGCTCGGCAAGGTCAACCCGCTGGCGCTGGAGGAGTTCGCCGCGCTGGAGGAGCGGCACGCCTTCCTCACCTCCCAGCTCGAAGACCTCAAGAAGACCCGGCGCGACCTGCTGCTCGTGGTGAAGGAGGTCGACGACCGGGTCGAGCAGGTCTTCGCGGCGGCGTACGAGGACGTGGCGCGCGAGTTCCAGGGGATCTTCCAGCGGGTCTTCCCCGGCGGGGAGGGGCGCCTGCTGCTGACCGATCCGGAGGACATGCTGACGACCGGCGTCGAGGTCGAGGCCCGGCCACCCGGCAAGAAGGTCAAGCGCCTGTCGCTGCTGTCCGGCGGAGAGCGGTCGCTGACGGCGGTCGCGTTCCTCATCTCGATCTTCAAGGCCCGCCCGTCGCCGTTCTACGTGATGGACGAGGTCGAGGCGGCCCTCGACGACACCAACACCCAGCGGTTGCTCACGCTGTTCGAGGAACTGAGACAGACTTCACAGCTCATCGTGATCACGCACCAGAAGCGCACGATGGAGATCGCCGACGCGTTGTACGGCGTGTCCATGCGCGGCGACGGTGTCACTCAGGTCGTCAGCCAGCGCCTCCGCGAGAAGGTCTAGGCAGAGCGCGTCTCCCGTTTACCCGGGGGCTCGTTTCCGCCCCTCCGGATCGCTCGAATGACCTGTGCGCTGGCGGGAGTAATGCGGGTGATCTGGGAAACTGCATGGTGTGGACGGTTACCTCGGCATCATCGTGATCGTGGCCATCGTCGCCATATTGGCGGTGGGTGGCCTCTGGCTGCTGTTCCGGCCGAAGGCGAAGGACCTGCCGCCCGCGCCGCCGGCCCCGCCCGAGCCGCAGGCTCCCGTGATCGAGGAGCCCGCGAAGACGGGACTCGGTGAGGAAGACGGCGGCTCGACGACCACGCTGCCGCCCCCCGCCCCTCCGATCGAAGAGCTGATCAAGGCTCCCGAGATCGAGGTCCCGCCGCCCTCGGCCGGCCGGATGGTGCGGCTGCGCAGCAGGCTGGCCCGTTCGCAGAACGTCCTCGGACGCGGCCTGCTCGAACTGCTGTCCCGCGACCGTCTCGACGACGACGTCTGGGACGAGATCGAGGAGACCCTGATCACCGCCGACGTCGGCGTCGCGCCGACCAGGGCGATGGTGGAGGAACTGCGGACGAAGGTGAAGGTCCTCGGCACCCGCACCCCGGACGAGGTGCGCAAGCTGCTCAGGGAGGAACTGCTCACGCAGATCGCTCCCGACCTCGACCGGACCCTTCACACGAAGCCGCACGGCGAGCGGCCCGCGGTCGTCCTCGTCGTGGGCGTCAACGGCACCGGCAAGACCACGACCTCGGGCAAGCTCGCCCGCGTCCTGGTCGGCGACGGCGGGAAGGTCGTCCTCGGCGCCGCCGACACCTTCCGCGCGGCGGCCACCGACCAGCTGCAGACGTGGGGCGACCGCGTCGGGGCGGGCGTGGTGCGCGGCCCGGAGGGCGGCGACCCGGCGTCCGTGGCGTTCGACGCCGTGGCCAAGGGCATCGAGGACAAGGCCGACACCGTGATCATCGACACGGCGGGCCGCCTGCACACCAAGACCGGCCTCATGGACGAGCTGGGCAAGGTGAAGCGGGTCATCGAGAAGAAGGCCGCGGTGGACGAGGTGCTGCTCGTCCTCGACGCGACCACGGGGCAGAACGGCATGCGCCAGGCGCAGGTCTTCGCCGAGGTGGTCAACGTCACCGGCATCGCCCTGACCAAGCTGGACGGCACGGCCAAGGGCGGCATCGTGATCTCGGTCCAGCGCGAGCTGGGCGTGCCCGTGAAGCTGGTGGGCCTCGGTGAGGGGCCGGACGACCTCGCGCCGTTCGACCCCGAGGTCTTCGTCGACGCCCTGCTCGGCGACTGACACAGGGGAAAGACCGGCGGGCCGGATTCACCGGCCCGCCCGTCGTCAGTCGCGCAGGAAGGCGCGCAGCTCCTCCAGATGCGGGGCGATGTCGATGCCCTGCCCGGACAGCCAGCGCGGGTCGCCGTAGGTGTCGCGGTAGCGCTCGGCGCCGTCGCAGATCAGCGTGACCACGCTGCCGCGCTCGCCTCGCTGCCGCATCTCCCGGATGATCTGCACCGCCGCCGCGATGTTGGTGCCGGTCGAGCCGCCGACCTCCCGGCGGGTGACCTCTCTGACCCAGTGCATGGCCGCGATCGACAGGGCGTCCGGGACCTGCGTCATCCGGTCGATGACCGTCGGCAGGAACGACGGCTCGACCCGCGGCCGGCCGATGCCCTCGATCCGCGATCCGGCGCCGCCGTGCTCCTCGCCGGAGACCCAGGACGGGTAGAACGCCGAGCCCTCGGGATCGGCCACGCACAGCCGCGTCTGGTGCCGGCGGTAGCGGATGTAGCGGCCGATCGTCGCGGAGGTGCCGCCGGTGCCCGCGCCGACCACGATCCACGCGGGCTCCGGGTGCCGTTCGAGGGTCATCTGCTGGAAGATGCTCTCGGCGATGTTGTTGTTTCCCCGCCAGTCCGTCGCCCGCTCGGCGTAGGTGAACTGGTCCATGTAGTGCCCGCCGGTCTCGGCGGCGAGCCGGTGCGACTCGTCGTAGATCGCCCTCGGGTCGTCCACCAGGTGGCACTTGCCGCCGTAGAACTCGATGATCTCCCGCTTCTCCGGCGAGGTGCTCGCCGGGATCACCGCGATGAACGGCAGGCCGAGCAGGCGGGCGAAGTACGCCTCGCTCACGGCGGTGGAGCCGCTGGACGCTTCGATGATCGTGGTGGTGGGGCCGATCCAGCCGTTGGCCAGGCCGTACAGGAAAAGTGAGCGGCCGAGCCGGTGCTTGAGTGAACCGGTCGGGTGCACCGACTCGTCTTTCAGATAGAGGTCGACCCCCCAGTGCGAGGGGAGCGGGAAGGCATGCAGATGAGTGTCACAGCTTCGGTTGGCGTCGGCCTCGACGGCCTGGATGGCGTCGGCCACCCAGGCCCTCGTGACCGGATCATGCCGATCCAGGTGGTTCATGGCGCCACTCTGGCACGTTGTCCGGCATGAACACCAAGGTCCCAGCTGTACGGACACACAGTGAAACTTGCCACATTTTACTCTCGATTGAGGCTCCAGTGTTACGCTAATGAGACTTGTTCGGCTTGCGCGTGACCTGGCCGCGCGGGCCTGGTCCCTACATCGACGGTTCTGACCAGGCCGGACTAATTAACAGCGTGCTTAGGCCCCGATCGGCACGATGTCCTTGGCACAACGATGAACGAGCGACCTCGCATGTGTTCCGGCCGGACGGGTAACGGGGGAGAAGTTCCGTAGGGGGAAGAGATGATCTCGACCGACGAGCAGCGGCAGGCATGGTTCGAGCGTGAGGTCGTGCCGGTGACGAGCCAGCTCTACGCGTCCGCGATGCGTCTGACGCGCAACCCCGCCGACGCCGAGGACCTGGTTCAGGAGACCGTGGCCAAGGCGTTCACGTCGTACCACCAGTTCCGCGAGGGCACGAACCTCAAGGCCTGGCTGCACCGCATTCTCACCAACAACTTCATCAACGACTACCGCAAGAAGCAGCGCTCGCCCAAGCTGTCGGCCGCCGAGGAGATCGAGGACTGGCAGCTGGCCGCGGCCGAGTCGCACATGTCGACCGGGCTGCGCTCGGCCGAGACCGAGGCGCTCGACCAGATTCCGGACAGCGTCGTGATGAACGCCCTGCGCTCCCTTCCGGAGGACTTCCGGGTGGCCGTCTATCTGGCCGACGTGGAGGGCTTCGCGTACAAGGAGATCGCCGACCGGATGGGCACGCCGATCGGCACCGTCATGTCCCGGCTGCACCGGGGCCGCCGTCAGCTCCGGGGGATGCTGGAGGGCTACGCCCGCGAGGAGGGTGTCGTACGCGTCCCCGAGCAGGCCTGCGCGGCCTGACGGGCAGACGCCGGGCGGCGGGGCCGCCCGGCTCAGGCGCAGGCGGCGCTCATGCGGGTCCCCAAGCGCTGTCCGGGGGCGCTCAGGCGGCGGCGATGAGGACGATCGCGCCGAGCGCGAACCCGACGCCGGTGATCTGCACGGGGCTCAGCCGCTCGCCCAGGACGTACCGCGCGAGCAGCAGCGTGCTCGCCGGGTAGAGCGACACCAGGACGGCGACCAGGGTGAGCATCCCCCGTTGCGCCGCGAACAGATAGAGCACGTTGGCGGCCATGTCGAGCACCCCGGCCGCGATCGTCACCGTCAGGCTGCCGGGCACCGGGCGCAGGCTCCTGCGCGTGGCGAGGGCGAGCAGCGCGACCAGAGTGATCGACGCGATCCTCGCCCCCAGCAGGGGCCACGTGCCGGAGTCGGCCGGGGCCAGCTTGAGCAGCACGAAGAACCCGCCGAAACCCGCTCCCGACACCAGGGCGGCGATGATCGGCCCCGCTTTCGGGCCGCTCGCGCCGCCGTTCGGCTCGCGGCTGACCAGCAGGACGGCGAGCAGGCCGAGCGCGACGCCCACCAGTGCCAGGGCGGACGGCCGGTCGCCGGTGAGCAGGCCGAAGAGCACGGGGACGGCCATCGCGGTCGTGGCCGTGGTCGGGGCGATCACGGACATCATG
Source organism: Microbispora sp. ZYX-F-249 (assembly GCF_039649665.1). Lineage (NCBI taxonomy): Bacteria > Bacillati > Actinomycetota > Actinomycetes > Streptosporangiales > Streptosporangiaceae > Microbispora > Microbispora maris. The sequence goes on from NZ_JBDJAW010000003.1 coordinate 223,585, forward strand.
CCGGTGGCCAGGCCGCGGTAGAACAGCACGATGCCGAAGGCGCCGGCGACCCCGGAGGCCATCCCCCAGGCCAGCGCGGCCGGGCTCGCGTGGCCCGGCAGGAGCGGGAGCAGGACGGCGATCAGCAGCAGGCCGCCGAGCTGGGAGAGCACGACGACTGCCAGCACCTGCGAACGCCTGGTGGCGAGTCCGCCGAAGAAGTCGGCCGTGCCGAAGATCACCGCGCATGCCGTCGCGAGCGCCGCCGCCGTCACGGATCCCCCAAGAGATTGCATCAACAGTGCAATGGATTGTACTGGGAGATCACTATTGTGGACCCATGGCTGATCCTGCGACGATCACCGCGGCCATCGCCGCCAACGTACGGGGCCAGCGAGCCCACCGGGGGATGACCCTCGACGAGCTCGCGGCGCGGTCGAACGTGAGCCGCGGCATGCTCATCCAGATCGAGCAGGGCCGCACCAACCCGAGCGTCAACACGCTCACCCGCATCGCCGACGCACTGGGCGTCACCCTCGCCCGGCTGGTGGAGGTCGCCGACACCCCCGTCGTACGGGTCGTGCACGAGTCCGAGGTGGTGACGTTCCGGCATCCCGGGGGAGGATCGGCCCGCCTGCTCGTGGGGACCGACGCGCCCGCGATCCTGGAGCTGTGGGACTGGCGGCTCGGGCCGGGCGAGCACCACGACGGCGACGCGCACCCCGCGGGCACCCGGGAGATGCTCACCGTGCTGGAGGGACGGCTCACGCTGACCGTGTACGGCAGGAGCCACGTGGTGGGGTGCGGTGACGCCGTCGTGTTCAGCGCCGACCGGCCCCATCGCTATGCGAACGAGCACGACGAACCGCTGCGCTTCGTCATGGTGGTCACCGAGCCGCCCGAGCCGCCGGATGTCACGGTCCCGCCGGATGTCACGGTCCCGCCGGATGTCACGGTCCCGCCGGATGTCCAGGTGCCGCCCGATGTCACTGTGCCGTCCGACGTGCGGGAGCAGGCCGATGCCGGAGAACCTGCAGATGACTGACGAGTAAGGGCTGCGTGGTGACGCTCAGTAGCCGATGATTACAGAATGAATCCGCAAGCGCCGCTCCAAGGTTGGGTACATCCCTTTTTGTGCGTGTCTGCTGTGCAGGGGGCGGTGGCCGGTGAGTGAATCGCGAGTCGCGGTGGAAAAACTTCGCGCGGAACTCGCCGCGCTCGGGGTGGCCGACGCCTACGAGATCGGCGACGAGGCTACTCTCTCCGTCTGGATAGGCCTGGTCGTGACCTTCCGTGAGGGCTTTTACCGTTGGCGCGAGGGTGCCGTGAAGTGCCGGCACCTGGGTACGGACCCCGCAGGATGCGCCATCCGGGTGGCCCGCAGGTACGCCGAACTCAAGGCGGACGTGCCGCCCTGGTGGGAGGAGCTGGAAAAGGTTCTGCGGGGGGGATCGGCCGGAGGCTATCCGTAGCGTTCGTGGCCCCCCGCCTGCTCCGGGGGGTCGTATGCGGATCGGATCCGTTCTGCTGTCGTTGCTGCTGCTCGGCGGATGCGCCCAGGCCAGGACCGTAACGGCCGCGGGCGAGCGTCCCGTGGCGCCGCATCCGCGCTTCGGCACGCCTGGGCGTTTCGACGCCGACCTGCTGCGCTTCCGGCTGGCGGGGACACAGCGGGGAGCGCCCGGGCCGCGCCTGCCCGCGATCCCGCCGCCCCGGCGCGTCGACTGCAGACAGCACAAATGCGTGGCGCTGACGTTCGACGACGGGCCGGCCGAATACACCGGGCACGTCCTCGACCTGCTCGCCGCCCACCACGCCAGGGCCACGTTCTTCCTGCTCGGGCAGATGGTGACGGACGAGACACGGGACTTCGTACGGCGGATGGCCTCCGAGGGCCACGAGATCGGCAACCACTCCTGGGACCACGCCTCCCTGCCGGGGCTGTCGCCCGACGGCCTGCGCCGCGAGCTCGACCGGACCCAGGAGGCCGTGCGGAAGGTGACCGGCGTGCGGATGCGGCTCATGCGCCCGCCGTACGGCGCGACGAACCACACGGTCGACAACGAGACCAGACAGGCGGGCCTCGCACAGATCATGTGGGCGGTCGACACCCTCGACTGGCTCAACCGCAACCCCGCCGTGATCACCCAGCGCAGCGCCGCGGCGAAACCGGGCGACATCGTGCTCATGCATGACATCCACGCCACCACCGTGCAGGCACTGCCCCGCCTGCTCGACGAACTCGACCGCAAGGGCTTCACGTACGTGACCGTCTCGGAGCTGCTCGGCGCCACCACGCCCGGCAAGAAGTACACCAACCGGTAGACGGGCCGCGTCCCGCGCGTCCCGGTCCCGGGACTGTCGGTGGGGCGTGCGAAGGTGGGTGGCATGGGTTTCAGCGGGTTCCCTGACGAGGCGTTCATCTTCTACGAGGGCCTCGTCGCCGACAATTCGAAGGCGTACTGGACGGCCCACAAGGAGTTGTACGAGACCGGGGTCCGGGCGCCGATGCTCGCGCTGATGGACGAGCTGGAGCCGGAGTTCGGGCCCGCCCACCTGTTCCGGCCGCACCGCGACGTGCGGTTCGCCAAGGACAAGTCGCCGTACAAGACGCACCAGGGGGCCTACTGCGGGGTGGGCGTGGAGGGCGTCGGCTACTACGTCCAGGTGGACGCCGACGGCCTTTACGTGGCGGCGGGCTGGTGGATGCCCGGCGACCAGGTGCTGCGCTACCGCGAGGCCATGGACGACGACACCGCCGGGCCCCTGCTTGAGGAGATCCTCGCGGCCCTGCCCGGCGATCTCACGGTCGGCGGCGAGCGGCTCAAGACCCGCCCCCGCGGCACGCCGGAGGACCACCCCCGGCTCGGCCTCCTGCGGCACAAGACGCTGCACGCAGGGCGGCGGTTCGAGCCGGAGCCGTGGCTGCACACCCCCGAGGCCCTCGACCGGGTCCGTTCGACCTGGCGGGCGCTCGTCCCGCTGGTCGACTGGCTGAGGCGCCACCTGTCCTGACCGCCCCCGTCCGGTCAGGCGCGGCGTTTCACGACGCCGCAGCCGATCCGGGCGCCGGCGTCCCCGGTCTTGCGCGTGGTCGTGTCCGGGCCCACGGCGCCGGTGTCGTCGGGGCGGTGGAAGTACCGGTCCGGGATGTGCGCGAAGTTGTCCGGTCCGGCGTGCACCACGAACGCGCTCCCGTTGGCGTCGGCCAGTTGCTCCGGGGTGAACTTGTCGGTCACGAAGGACGCGGAGGCGGTGCCGTCCTCGGCCGCCAGCAGCGGCGGCATGTCCCCGGCCGTGTCACCGTGCGCTCCCGAGCCGAGGTGGCTTCCGGCGCTGGAGAACGCGCTGCCCGTCGCCCGGTCCACGGAGCGGGGATCGCACACGCCGGCGGCGTGGACGTGGAAGCCGTGGAAGCCGGGGGCGAGTCCCCGCATGCCGACGCTGACCCGCGACTTCTTCGCGTCGTACCGCTCGACGTGCACGGTGCCCAGCACGCGTCCCGCGGTGTTCCTGACGACCGCGGTGATCGGCTCGCCGGGGCGGGTCCGGGGTGCGAAGGCCCCCATGGTGGTCCCCGTGGCGCCGGCTGCCCTGGTGGTGGCCCCTGTGGTGGTGGCCCCTGTGGTGGTGGCCCCTGTGGTGGTGGCCGCTGTGGTGGTGGCGGACAGCACCGGCACGGCCGGGGCGGCCGCGGCGGCCAGTCCCAGGGCGAGCCCGGCGGCCATGGCGAGACGGGTTGTGCGGGGCATGATCGCTCCTCCTCAGACGCTGCACTGCCTGCGACAGCAGAGCACGGCCGGGTGTGAGGGGGAGCGCGAACGACGTCATCTGTGCCCGCCGTTTACCCGCTCTTGCCGTCGGCGTCCTCTCGTCGGCGTCGCCGCGCGCGGTTCCGGAGCACGCCGCCGAGCGGCGCAGACCGGCGGCGGCATCGCCGGGTCCGTGACGGCGCTCGCCCCACCTGCGGCCGGAAGGCCGAAGCCCCCGCCGACCGGTCGGCGAGGGCTTCGGGTGAAGGAGCCTGAGGAGCTCAGTTGGCGCGCTTGGCGCGCGCGGCGGCGCGGCCTCGGCTGGCCGAGTCGAGGACGGTCTTGCGGATGCGCACGGTCTCCGAGGTGATCTCCACGCACTCGTCGTCGCGGATGAACTCCAGGGCCTGCTCCAGGGACAGGACGCGCGGCGGGATCACCTTCTCGGTCTCCTCACTGGTGGAGGAGCGCATGTTGGTGAGCTTCTTCTCCTTGGTGATGTTCACGTCCATGTCGTCGGAGCGGGAGTTCTCCCCGATGATCATGCCCTCGTACACCTCGGTGCCGGGGGAGACGAACAGCACGCCGCGCTCCTGCAGGTTGAGCATCGCGAACGCGGTGACCTGGCCCGCGCGGTCGGCGACCAGCGAGCCGTTGTTGCGGGTGCGCAGCTCGCCGAACCACGGCTCGTACGTCTCGAACACGTGGTGCACGAGGCCGGTGCCGCGGGTCTCGGTGAGGAACTCGGTGCGGAAGCCGATCAGGCCGCGCGCCGGCACCAGGAACTCCATGCGGATCCAGCCGGTGCCGTGGTTGGTCATGTGCTCCATGCGGCCCTTGCGTACGGCCAGGAGCTGGGTGACGGCGCCCAGGTACTCCTCCGGGCAGTCGACCGTGAGGCGCTCGACCGGCTCGTGCACCTTGCCGTCCACGACCTTGGTCACGACCTGCGGCTTGCCGACCGTCAGCTCGTAGCCCTCGCGGCGCATCTGCTCCACGAGGATGGCCAGGGCCAGCTCGCCGCGGCCCTGCACCTCCCAGGCGTCCGGGCTCTCGGTGGGCAGCACGCGCAGCGAGACGTTGCCGACCAGCTCCTTGTCGAGGCGGTCCTTCACGAGGCGGGCGGTGACCTTGGCGCCCTTGACCTTGCCGACCAGCGGGCTGGTGTTGGTGCCGATCGTCATGGAGATCGCCGGCTCGTCGACCGTGATCAGCGGCAGCGGGCGCGGGTCGTCGGGGTCGGCCAGCGTCTCACCGATCATGATGTCCGGGATGCCGGCGATCGCGATGATGTCGCCGGGCCCGGCCTCCTCGGCGGGCTTGCGCTCCAGCGCCTCGGTCATCAGCAGCTCGGAGATCTTGACGCGCTGGACGCTGCCGTCGGTGCGGCACCACGCGACCTGCTGACCCTTGCGGATCGTGCCCTGGTGGACGCGGCACAGCGCGATACGGCCGAGGTAGCTGGACGCGTCGAGGTTGGTGACGTGGGCCTGGAGCGGCGCGGACGGGTCGTAGACCGGCGCCGGGATCGTGCTCTTGATCGTGTCGAACAGCGGCTCGAGGTCGGGGGAGTCCGGCATGCCGCCGTCGGCGGGGCGCTCCAGCGAGGCCCGCCCGGCCTTGGCCGAGGCGTACACGATCGGGAAGTCGATCTGCTCCTCGGTCGCGTCGAGGTCGATGAACAGCTCGTACACCTCGTCGACGACCTCGGCGATGCGGGCGTCCGGCCGGTCCACCTTGTTGATGCACAGGATCACCGGCATCTTCGCGGACAGCGCCTTGCGCAGCACGAAGCGGGTCTGCGGCAGCGGGCCCTCGGAGGCGTCCACCAGCAGCACGACGCCGTCGACCATCGACAGGCCGCGCTCGACCTCGCCGCCGAAGTCGGCGTGGCCGGGGGTGTCGATGATGTTGAGGGTCATGCCGCCGTGCCTGACCGCCGTGTTCTTCGCGAGAATGGTGATCCCCTTCTCGCGCTCGAGGTCGTTGGAGTCCATGACCCGCTCGTCCACGTCCTGGTTGGCCCGGAACGCGCCGGACTGCCATAGCATGGCGTCGACCAGCGTGGTCTTGCCGTGGTCGACGTGCGCGATGATCGCGATGTTCCGCAGGTCGTCGCGGGTGTTCATAGGCATAGTGAAGTCTCGCTCTGGATCGTCGGGGTGTCGTCCGCGTCCCGGGACTGAAGCGAGACGCACATCCGCCGCATGACACGGCCAAGCCATTTTAGTTGATCCCGATCGCCACCACGTGCCGACGGCGTACGGAACCCTCGATGGAAACGCCCGCGCGGCGATCGGCATTCCACGCCGCCGAAGGTTCGGTTCAAAGGCTCTCCGTTAGGGCAGGTGGACCGGCTGTGACGGATGAAGGCCTCGTGCTGCTGATCGCCTGGGCGGAGTTCCTCGTGCCGATCCTCGTCCTCGCCTACCTCCTGCTGCGGCGGCGCACATGATCCCGCCGGCTCGGCTGGTGCCGCCCGCCCTGCTGACGGCACTCCTGTTGTCCGGGTGCGTCAGCCCCGCGTGGGACGACCACGACTACGCGCTCAAGGCCGGGAAGACGGCAGAGTCGGCCGCCTCGGCCGTGCGGTTCGCCCGTTCCGTCGTGGCGTACCGGGACCGCATGACCGGGCCGTACGCCGAGGTGGTGCTGACCGAGGCGGTGCGCGACCTGGGCAGCGTGAACGACCAGTTCGGCGGTGTGCAGCCGCCCTCGGACGCCTCCGACCGGGTCAGGGACGAGGTGCTGCGCCTCACCGAGAAGGCCGAGAGCGAGGTCGAGGACCTGCTCATCCAGACGCGCCGGGACGGGGTGAAGGACCCGGCGGCGGCCGCACGGGACCTGGGCAGGCTCGCGAGCGAGCTGAACGACTTCGCGGAGAGGCACAGGTGAAGAGGTTCCTCGCGGTCACGCTCGGCATCCTGACGGCCTTCGGCGGGTTCGTGGACATCGGCGACCTGGTCGCCAACGCCGTCGTGGGGTCGAGGTTCGGCATGTCCCTCGCGTGGGTGGTGATCCTCGGCATCATCGGCATCTGCGTCTTCGCCGAGATGTCCGGCAGGATCGCGGCGGTGTCGCAGCGGCCGGTCTTCGACCTCGTCCGCGAGCGCATGGGCCCCCGCGCCGGGCTGGTCAACCTCGGGGCGTCGTTCTTCATCAACGTGCTCACGCTGGCGGCGGAGATCGGCGGCGCCGCGCTCGCGCTGGAGCTGGCGACCGGGCTGAACTACCTGCTGTGGGTGCCGCCCGTGGCCCTGGTCGCGTGGCTGGTCATGTGGCGGGTGAAGTTCGAGACCATGGAGCGCGTCTTCGGGCTGGCGGGGCTCGGGCTGGTCGTGTTCATCGTGGCGCTGTGGCAGCTCGGGCCCGACTGGGGCGAGCTGTCCACGCAGCTCGTCCGGCCGCCGTCGGACGAGGGCGTGCCGACCTACCTCTACTACGCGATAGCGCTGCTCGGCGGGGCGATGACGCCGTACGAGGTGTTCTTCTTCTCCTCCGGCGGCGTCGAGGAGCGGTGGACCCGCAGGGATCTGGTCACGGCGCGGGCCAACGTGTTCGTCGGCTTCCCCCTCGGCGGCGTGCTGTCGCTGACGATCGCGGCGTGCGCGGCGACCGTGTTCATGCCGGTCGCGGCCGAGCCCGACTCGCTCGGGCAGATGGTGCTCCCGGTGGCCCAGGGGCTGGGCAAGGTCGGCCTCGGCGTGGTGATCCTCGGGGTGTTCGCGGCCACGTTCGGCGCGACCCTGGAGACCGCCCTGTCGTCGGGCTACTCCCTGAGCCAGTATTTCGGCTGGCAGTGGGGCAAATACGTGGTGCCGGGCCGCGCCGCCCGGTTCCACGTGACCGTGCTGGCCGCGGTGATCGTCGCGACCGCGCTGATCCTCACCACCATCGACCCGATCAAGGTGACCGAGTATTCGCTGGTCTTCTCTGCGGCGGCCCTGCCGCTCACCTACCTGCCGGTCCTCATGATCGCCAACGATCCCGACTACATGGGGGAGAAGGTCAACGGCAGATTCAGCAACGTGCTGGGAAGTTTCTACATGGTGCTGCTGCTCGTCGTGGCGGTCGCGGCCATCCCCTTGATGATCGCGACCAAGGCGGGGCAGTGACGACGCTGCCGGAGGAGGTGAGGACTCGTTGACCGAACCCGCGCGGGTGCTGCACGCCCGTCTGCACCTGCTCGACCGGCAGGTCGTCAGGGAGAGCGACGACCGCCTGCTGTGCAAGGTGGACGACCTGGAGATGCGGCCCGGAGACCGGCCGTACGTCACCGCGATCCTTTCGGGCCCGCTCGCGCTCGGCCCGCGGCTCGGCGGCCTGCCGGGATGGCTGATGACGGAGACCGACCAGCTCTTCCGGCGGGAGGAGCGGCCGGGGCCGTACCGGATCGAGATGAGCCTGGTGACCGAGATCGGCAGCGCCGTACGGGTGGCCGGCCACCGGCAGGACCTGGCGCTGGAACGCTGGCTCACCAGGAACGTGATCGGCCGGATCCCCGGCGCCGCCGGGACCCCGGAGCAGGATGCTCCCGAGGGCGGGGCGCAGGATGCTCCCGAGGGCGGGGCGCAGGATGCTTCAGAGGGCGGGGCGAAGGATGCTTCAGAGGGCGGCGCGCAGGGCGCTTTCGGAAGCGGCGCGAGGGACGCGCCGGAGAAGGCGCTCAGGGTGCGGGAGCGGTGGGAGGACAGGCCGGACGCCATGCGGCTCGGCGGGCTGCTCGGCCGTACGGTCCGCGGCCCGTCGGGGGAGGTCGCCGGTAACACCGTGGACGTCCGACTCGTCCAGGACGGGCCACTGCTGGCCGGGGTCCAGCAGGCGTTGCGGGCGGCCGGACTGCTGATCGCCCGGCGGCGGGCCGGGCGGCTCTTCGGGTACGAGCGGGGCCCCGGGCTGTGGCGGCCGTCGCTGCTGGGCGCCCTCGTGCGCCGCATGCACGGCGAGATCCGCTACGCCGAATGGGACCAGATCGAGTCGCTCGACGACGAGGAGGTCAGGCTCGGCGTCCCCTGGGAGCGGCTGCGGTCGACGGCCGATCTCTGAACGAAGCCCGTCGCGTGGGGGGTGGAATGGCGGGAAATAAGGTCGAGGGCATGTCTCTCGCTGCTGCTTTCGGGGCGATGCTGCGCACGGCGGACGGTGTCCGCATCGACGCGGCGCACACGCCCAACGGCTCACTCGATCTCGGCATCGTGGTCGCGCACGGTTTCACCGGAACGTGGAGGGGGCCGGACACCCGGCGCATCGTGCACGTCCTGTCGAGGTTCGGCGGTGTGGTGTCGTTCGACTTCCGGGGCCACGGACGCTCCGGCGGCCGGTCCACGGTGGGCGACCTGGAGGTCCTCGACGTGGACGCGGCGGTCAAGCACGCCCGCTCGATCGGCTACCGGCGCATCGCCACCGTCGGCTTCTCGATGGGCGCCGCCGTGGTCGTACGGCATGCCGCGCTGCACCGAGGGGTGGACGGGGTGGTGTCGGTGAGCGGGCCGGCCCGCTGGTACTACCGCGGCACCAAACCCATGCGGCAGGTCCACTGGGCGATCGAACGCTGGCACGGGCGGCTGGCGGCCCGGCTGGTCAAGCGGACCAGGATCGCGGGCGGCGGATGGGACCCCGTCCCGCTCCCGCCGTACGAGGCGGCGGCGCTGGTCGCGCCCACGCCGCTGCTGATCGTGCACGGTGACCACGACCCGTTCTTCCCCGTCGAGCACGCCCACCAGTTGTACGAGTGCGCGGCCGAGCCGAAGGAGTTGTGGGTCGAGCCGGGGTACGGCCATGCGGAGGCGGCGGCCACCCCTGACCTGGTCCGGAAAATTGGTCAGTGGATTTCACGAACCAAATCCCCATAAGGGTCGTCTATGAGGGTTGTGCGGATCTGGAAGTCCCGATCCACATGGCCGATTGGGGGATCGGCGCACACCCTCAGCGGGTGTGGCCCAGCGTCGCGGGGGCGCGCTGGGCGGTTTCACCGGCCCGGTACGGCACACGCCGTACCGGGCCGGAGGGACGCGTTCCCCGATGTCGGCCCCGCGTGTCAGCTCATGCGCTTCAGCCCAGGCGGGCGATCGACTTGGTCTCCAGGTAGGCCGACAGGCCCTCGGGGCCGAGCTCCCGGCCCAGGCCGCTGGCCTTGAAACCGCCGAACGGCGTGTTCGGGTCGAGCGTGTGCATCATGTTGACGCCGTACGTGCCGGTGCGCACCCGGCGGGCGACGTCCACCCCGTGGTCGGTGTCGGCGGTCCAGACCGAGCCCGACAGGCCGTAGTCGCTGTCGTTGGCGATCCGCACCGCGTCCTCCTCGTCCTCGTACGGGATCACCGCCAGCACCGGGCCGAAGATCTCCTCACGGGCGATGCGCATGTCGTTGGTGGCCCCGGCGAAAACGGTGGGGGCGACGTACCAGCCCCGGTCGTACGGCCGGTCGAGGCCCCCGACGACGGGCTTGGCGCCCTCCTCGATGCCCGTCCTGATGTAGCCCTCGACCCGCTCCTGCTGCCGCCGCGCCACCAGCGGCCCGATCCCGGTGGCCGGGTCGGCGGGGTCGCCCACCTGCTGGCTCGTCACCATCTCGGCGACGGCCTGGACGACCTCGTCGTACCGGGTGCGGGAGGCGAGGATGCGGGTCTGCGCCACGCACGCCTGGCCGTTGTTCATCAGTGAGGCCATCGACAGGAAGCCCATGGCCGAGGGCAGGTCGCAGTCGTCGAGGATGATCGCCGCCGACTTGCCGCCGAGCTCGAGCGTGCAGCGCTTGAGCTGTTCGCCGCAGATCGCCGCGATCCTGCGTCCGGCGGCGGTCGAGCCGGTGAAGGCCACCTTGTCGACGCCGGGATGGGAGACCAGGTGCTCGCCCGCCTCGCGACCGGCCGCGACGATGTTGACGACCCCGGCCGGGATGCCGGCCTCCTTGATCATCTCGGCGAGCAGGTAGGAGTCGAGCGGCGTCTCGGGGGCCGGCTTGATCACCACGGTGCACCCCGCGACGAGCGCCGGGGCCAGTTTGGTCATGAGGACGAACTGGGGGACGTTCCAGGGGACGATGGCCGCGACGACGCCGACCGGCTCATGGCGGACGATCATCGGGCCGAACAGGCCGGGCCGCTCCTCCTCGACGGGGAACGTCGCGCCGAGACCGGCGAAGTACTTGAGCATCCCCAGGGGCTGCGGAGCCTGGGCGAGCTGGGAGAACGTGATCGGAGACCCCATCTCCACAGTGATGATCTCGGCCATCTCGGCCTGGCGGGCCTCGTAGACCTCCGCCAGCCGTCCCACGATCGCCGCGCGCTCGGCCATCGTCATCCGCGGCCAGGGCCCGTTGTCGAAGGCGTCCCTGGCGGCCGCGACGGCCCGGTCCATGTCGGCGGCGGTGCCGTCCGGCACCCGGCCGACGACCTCCTCACTGTGCGGGGAGATCACCTCGATCGTGCCCGTGCCCGCGGGGGTCACCCAGTCGCCCCCGATGAACAGCGTGTCGTGCTGCAGCATTGCCTGCCTCCTGATCGGGCGCGCCATCGCGCACACAGAAAGACCGAATCATGTTCTGCTCTGCCTTGGCAAGAGCGGGCCGCCGAAACGGGATCGGGCCAGGTAGGCGCGTCGACGGCGAACGGGGCACACGGGCGGAAATCCGGCTGCTGTCCGCTTTGAACCCAAGAGCTTCCCCTGTTCCGGTAGCAGAGCGTAAAGATCGTCTTCTATAGTTTCGGACCGAATCCGAGTGGAGGTCGCGTGCGGTCGGGACGCTGGGCCAGGCTGGCGGTGGTCACCACCGCGCTGCTTGTCGCACCGTCCGTCTCGGGCGCCCTCACCGCCGAGGCCGAACCGGACCAGCAGGCCAAGCTCCGCAAGCTCACCCAGGAGGCCGCCGCGCTCCAGAAGGAGTACCGCGGCGAGATCCTCAGCCTGGAGGACGCGAAGAGGGCCGCGCAGAAGGCCTCCGGCCGGAGCAAGAAGCTGCAGGCCGACCTGCGGCTGGCCCAGCGGCAGGTGGCGGCGTTCGCGCAGTCCTCGTACATGACCGGGGGCGCGGACGCCTCGCAGCTGTTCTCCCTGTCGGCCGACCCGAGCTCGCTGGCGATGCTGTCCTATCTGGGCACCGCCAGGACCGAGCGGCTCAACAGCGTCAAGGACCTCGTCGCCAAGCAGAAGAAGGCGGCCCTCGCGGCCGCCGGCGAGATCGACAAACTGCAGGCGCACATCAAGCAGCTCAAGTCGCGGCGCGGCGAGGTCGAGCGGCTGATGGCGAAGTACGGTTTCCAGACCCCCGACGCCGGCAGCGGACTGACCCAGCGCATGGTCTCGACGCGTAACGCGATCATGGGGCAGTTCCCGATGCCGTTCGGCGTCGGCTGCCTGCGCCCCGGCGACCCGGGCGAGCACGGCAAGGGCCGGGCCTGCGACTTCATGATGAGCAGCGGCGGCCGCATGCCGGACGCGGTGGCCAAGGAGCGCGGCGACGCCCTGGCCCAGTGGTGCATCCAGCACGCGAGCGAGTACGGGATCATGTACATCATCTGGCAGCAGCGCTTCTACGACATGCGCACCGGCGCCGGGTGGCGGATGATGTCGGACCGCGGCGGCATCACCGCCAACCACTACGACCACGTTCACGTGTCGGTGCTCTGACCCTCCAGGAACTTCCGCAGCCAGTGGTAGGACGCCTTCGGCGTGCGCTCCTGGGTCGCGAAGTCGACGTGGACCAGGCCGAACCGCTGGTGGTAGCCCTCGGCCCACTCGAAGTTGTCCAGCAGTGACCAGACGAAGTAGCCCCGCAGGTCCACGTCCGCCTGCCGCATCGCCCGGATGTGGCCGTCGAGGTAGGCGATCCGCTCCTGGTCGTCCAGGCCGTCGTACGAGCAGCCGTTCTCGGTGATGTAGACGGGCGGCAGCGCGTCGCCGTACCGGGCCTTGAGGCCGTCGAGCAGCTCGCGCAGGCCGTCGGGGACGACGGGCCAGCCGAAGGCGGTGGTGGGAACGCCGGGGATCTCCTCGAAGCGGAACGGCAGGCCGTCCCCGCCGCCGGGACCGCCGATACGAGTGGGGTTGTAGTAGTTGATCCCCAGCCCGTCGAGGGGCTCGGCGATCGTCTCCAGGTCGCCGGGTCGCACGGGGATCTCGACGCCGAACGGCGTCAGGTCGGGGTAGGCGCCGGTGAGCACCGGGTCGTTGAACAGCCGGTTGTGCAGGATGTCGTAGGTCTCGGCGGCGGCCAGGTCCTCGGGGGAGTCGGAGGCGGGCCGGACCGGGGTGCAGTTGTTGGTGATCAGCACCTGCTCCGCGCCGGCCGCCCGCAGCGCCTGCGTGGCCAGGCCGTGCCCGAGCAACTGGTGGTGGGCCACCGGCAGCGCGTCGAACATGAGCGCCCTGCCCGGGGCGTGGATGCCCAGGCCGTATCCCTCCACCATGTGCACGAACGGCTCGTTCAGCGTGATCCACATCCGTACGCGGTCGGCCAGCCGTCCGGCCACGACGGCGGCGTAGTCGGCGAAGCGGCGGGAGGTGTCGCGGCTGAGCCAGCCGCCCTCGTCCTCCAGCGCCTGTGGAAGGTCCCAGTGGAAGAGCGTCGGCACCGGGGTGATGCCGTTCTCGCACAGCGCGTCCACGAGCCGGTCGTAGAAGTCGAGCCCGGCCTGGTTGACCGGGCCGCCGCCCGCGGGCAGCACGCGCGGCCAGGCGATGGAGAAGCGGTAGGCGTTGACGCCGAGGCCGGCCATCAGCGCCACGTCCTCGGCGTAACGGTGGTAGTGGTCGCAGGCCACGTCGCCCGTGTGCCCGTCGCGGACCCTGCCGGGGGTGTGCGAGAAGGTGTCCCAGATGGAGGGCCCTCTGCCGTCCTCCGTGACCGCCCCTTCGATCTGGTAGGACGCGGTGGCCGTACCCCAGAGGAACATGATGCCGCCTCTCTCCGCTAATATGAGCGAAACTCATGTTAGTCCGAGTGGTTGCGAAGCGGGAGAGAATGGCGGAATGACCACAGGGGGAGTGCTGCGCCGCCGGCCCGCACAGCGCCGCAGTCAGGAGCGGGTCGAGCGCATGCTGGACGAGTGCGCCCTGCTGCTCGACGAGGTGGGGTACGCGGCCCTGACGACCAAGGAGGTCGCCCGCCGGGCCGAGGTGCCGATCGGGACCTTCTACCAATTCTTCACCGACAAGCAGAGCCTGGTCCGCGCGCTCGCGCTGCGGAACCTGGAGGCGTACCTGGACCGGATCGCGTTCCGGCTGACCGCCGCGCCGCTGACCGACTGGACCGACGCCGTGGACCTGGTCGTCGACGAGTTCGTACGGATGAAACGGACCACGCCCGGCTTCGGCGTGGTGGACTTCGGCGAGGTGCTCGCCGCTCCCGGCGGCCCGGCCCTGCCCGGCACCCAGAGGATGCTCGACGAGGCACTGGAGAACAACGTCGTCGTGGCCGACCGGCTGCGCTCCCTCGTGGTGGAGTCGCTCGGCGTGGCGCCGGGCGCCGACCTGTCGCGCGCCTTCGTGGTCGCCGTGGAGGCCGCCGACGCCGTGCTCAAGCTGGCCTTCCGCGCCCATCCCGAGGGCGACCCCGACCTCATCGCCGAATGCAAACGCCTCGTCCGCCGCTACCTCTCCGACCACCTTCGGCAGGCGCCTGTGGAGGGCGGCTGACGGACTTGGGGCCGGAGCCGAAGCGGCGGAGGTTGTGCGCCCTGGAAGACTCATCGACTCCTGACGGTTGCGGCATGATTACTCCGTGCATTCCCCCGGGTTGGCCTTGGTCGGCTACATCGACGAGTCGATCCACACCGAAGTACGTCTCTACGCGATCGGACTCGTGCCGGCCAAGCCTGCCCTGAGCGAAGAAGTCCGCAGCCGATTGTGCTCGGTGGTTCCGGCCGCGCGGACGCCGCACCGGTCACAGGAGGACGAGCGGACTCGCGCCGAGACGATCCGCGAGGTCCGATCTCTACCGATCGCGGCGAGGGGTACGGCTGTCGCTTCGATCGACCCAAGTGCTCGCGGAGCGTGAGGCGAACCAGGATAGGCACGACCGCCGGGTTCTTCGTGGTCTGGCGGGTCGACCGCCACGGTTCGAATACGGGCATGCGGCAGTCGCCAAAGAGCCTCTTCTCTGGGCGGCAGACGTGGTGGTGAGTAGTACCCGCGAGGGCGCTCGCGCGAGACGAGGACCCGTGCGCCGTCGGCTTGGGAGAGGTCCTTTCGTACGTGGGCTGCGAGCCTGTATGACCTCCGGATACGCGAAAGCCGGGCCACCACCTGCGGAGGTTAACCCGGCTTCACTTCATAACCCCGAGTGGGTTACGCAGAGGCCCCAGTGGCACAGCGCGCCGGTCGCGACCCCGACGGCCACGCCCGCCCAGCCGTACCGGAGTGCCACCAGCCCCGCGGGCACGCCCGTCAGCAGCACCAGCGCGAGCATGAGATAGGCCAGCCCGGTCATGCCGCCGTCGTCCTCGCTGGTACGCAGGGGGTTGCCCGCGCGGCGATGCGGCTCGGTGCCGGGCACCAGCCCGTACACCGGCACCAGCGGCACCAGTCCGGCCGCGCCGCCCAGCAGGGCGGGCAGCAGCGCCAGGACCAGCGGCCACCGGCCGTCGGCGATCGCGGTGAACATCACCGTCACCGCGACGCCCACCGGCGCGTGTGCCGACAGCCAGGCCAGCTGCCTGCCGCGCACGTCACTCGCGCCGGGGGTCATCCCGGGGGTCATCAGAGTCAGCCACAACGCCGTGCATCGGTTCCGTACAGGTTGGCGGTCATGGCGGCGGCCATCACGATGAAGATCGGACCCGCGTACGGCAGCATGCCGTCCCAGCCGAGGACCAGCGGGCTGGCCGCGAAGCAGACGCCGTACGACAACGCGAAGATCAGCTGGTGGTCGCGTACCTGGTCGCGTGACCAGGTGCGCGCAGCTCCTTGGCGCCGATCGCGCCGTTGGCGGTGGCCGCGCGCATGGGACGTCTGCCGCGTGCGGACGGTCGCGCGGCCCCCGTACGCCTGGTGAGCAGGGCCGCCCACGCGCCCAGGAGCAGCGCCGCCAGCACGGCCAGGGCCGCCTGCCAGGGCCCACCACTCGCCCCGGACGGCCGGCAGGCCCCATGCGGAGGGCAGGTTGAACTCGAGGTTCGTCTCGAAGTACACGCGTAGCGCGTCGGAGGCGGTCGTCTGCGCCAGGACGCGCGGCTCCATCAGATCGGTGGCGAGCTTCACCACGTGGCGACGACCGCGTCGATCAGCTCGTCCTTGCCCCCGAAGTGGTACGAGATGAGCCCGGGGTGATCCGGGCGGTGCCGCAGCGGCCCCGAGGCGCATGACGCGTCTCGGGGCCGTGCCCGATCAGGCGGGGGCGTCGAGGCGGGCGATGTGCTCGTCGTCGAGCTTGACGTCGACGATGATCTCTTCGAGCTGGGCCATCGAGCTGACGCCGACGATCGGGACGATGTCCTGCGCCCGCAGCCAGGCGAGCACGACCTGGTTGCGCGTCGCGCCGAGCTCGCCGGCCACCTCGTCCAGCACCGCCAGCCGCCTCGTGGTGCCCGGGTGGTCGTAGTACTCGGGCAGCGGCTTGGCGGTGTACGCGCCCGCGAGCAACGAGGAGTAGACCCACAGCGTCAGGTCGCCCTCGGCACGCACGTAGTCCAGCAACTCGTCGGAGACCTGGGTGTGGCCGCCTTCGGGCAGGTGCACCCAGGGCCGGGGGCGGAGGTAGGAGTGGCGGAGCTGCACGTGGCGGTATCGAGTGCCGCCGCGCGCCGCCGCGAGGGCGCGGGCCCGTTCCAGCCGCCACACCGCGTGGTTGCTCGCGCCGACCTCCTTGGCCTTGCCGGCGAGCACCAGTTCGTCGAAGGCGGCGACCGTCTCCTCCAGCGGCGTCGACCTGTCGTCGATGTGCGCCCAGTAGACGTCGACGTGATCGGTGCCGAGCCGGCGCAGGCTGCCCTCGATCGCGGCCCGGATCACACCGGCGGACAGGCCCTCGGCGGCGTCGAGCGTACGGGCGCCGGGCACGGCCGGGCGGGCGCCGCACTTGGTGCTGATCACCACGCTGTCCCGGTTGCGCCGGGAGGCGAGCCACCGGCCGATGGTGGCCTCGCTCTCGTCGCCGGTCGCGCCGTCGAACCAGAACGGATAGTTGTTGGCCGTGTCGAGCATCGTTCCGCCGCCTTCGACGAAGCGGTCGAGGATGGCGAACGAGGTCGCCTCGTCCACGGTGGTCCCGAAGGGGATCGTTCCCAGAGCGATTCTCATGCCGATCACCTTGCCGCCTGGAGCGCACTCCAGCGCAAGCGGCTTTCAGCGGCGGCGGTCGAGGGCTCTGCGGCCCCGCGCCACAATGGTCTCGACGTCCCTCAGGTCGTCCAAGTCGTGGGCCCGCGCCAGCGCTTCCTTGGCCGCGTCGTAGGCGTCCAGGACCGCGTTCCAGTCGACGTCGCCGGTTCTGTCCGTCGCGCTGTCGATCGCCTCGCCCAGCCGGGTCACGTTCTCCTCCTGGGCGCTCTTGGCGTCCTCGAACCGGACGGCTCTCTCCGCGGCCCGCTCCCTGGCGGCTCTCCTCCGCCGCACCCTTACCGTGACCAGCCCGGCGGCGACCCAGAAGACCACCAGGCCGGCGATGCCGAAGAAGACCAGCCAGCCGGTGGACATGCGGCTGGAGGACCCGGACAGGTCGAGGTCCTTGGCGAAGTCCTGGTCCAGCCCGGTGACCTCGGCGTCCTCGAACGTGGCGCCCCGCAGTTCGGCCGAGGACACGTCGGCGTCGGTCAGGACGGCCTTGCGGAAGACCGCGTCGCGGTACTTGCCGTAGTGGAGGTACGCCCGGTCCAGCCTGGCGCCGGTGAAGTCGGCCTGGTCGGCCGTGACGCTGTTCATCTCCGCGTCGCGCAGGTCGGCGCCGGCGAGTTCGGCCCGGGTCAGATCGGCGCTGCCGAGCGCCGCGCCCGACAGGTCCGCCCGGGACAGGTTCGCCCCGACGAGGTCGGCGCTGCCGAGCTTGGCCCGCCGCAGCCGCGCGCCGCGCAGGTCCGCGCCCTTCGTCTCGCGGAGCCTCGTCCCGACGGCGGAGACGTCGCGGAGGATGGCCCGGTTCAGCTTGACGCCCGACAGGTCGAGGCCGTCCAGTTTGGCGCCGGTCAGGTCGGCGCAGCTCAGATCGCCGGGGAAACTCGTGACCGCGGTGAGGTCCCAGCCTCGGTAGTCCTGACCGCCGCCGGGCTCGCAGGACGGGTCCGGCGCAGGCAGGTATCTGGGCACGCCCGTGCTTCCGGTGAGCCGGGCGTCCCTGACGTCGCGCAGGTCGGCCCCGGCGAGGTCGGCTCCCCGGAAGTCCGCGCCGGTCATCACCGACTCGTACAGTTGCGCCTCGCTGAGATCCGCCTGCCGCAGGACCGTCCTGATCAGGGTGGCGCCGTAGAGCTTGGCCCTCGCCGCCTTGACCCGGGTGAGGTCGGCCCGGCGCATGTCCGCGCCGTAGGCGAAGGCGTCGGTCAGGTCGACGCCGACCAGCTTGGCGTCGTCGAACTGCGCGTCGTACGTCTTGGCCCGGGCCATCGTGGCCCCGCTCAGGTCGGCCCCCTCGAAATGCGCGTAGTACGGCGAGGAGTCGTCCATCGTCGCCTCGCGCAGGTCGCTGCCGCGCAGGTCCGCGTAGTACAGCTCCGCCTCGGAGAGGTCTGCCTCGCGCAGCCTGGCCCCGGCCATCCGGGCGTATCCGAGATGGGCTCCCTTGAGAGAGGCTCCGGTCAGGTCGGCTCCGGTGAGCACGCTCCGCACGGTCAGGCCGTCCAGTTTGGCGCCCCGGAGATCCGCGCAGGACAGATCGGCGGGCAGCGTGGCGCGGGTGAGGTCCCTGCCGGCGAGATGCGGGCCGCTGCCGGGGCGGCACGGCAGGCGGTCGGCGGGCGTCGCCTCGGCGGCCGGGGCCGTCGGGATCGACAGCGCGATCGCAGCGGAAAGGGTCACCGTGCCGGCGATCAGGCGGAGGGGCATTTCTGTCTCACTGTCTTTCTCGGAGCGCCACCCGGACGCTGACACCGGTTCGTAGGTGACAGAACCCGTTATAAAGCGGCGAGTTGCGCCACGCTTGCGAAACACCTACAGCGCACAAAGCGCGCATGCGCTCGAGACCGGATGTGACAGGATCAATGGCGTGGCGGTGTACACACCTGGACAGGTCGTCGAGGAGACCGGGTTCAGCCTCGACACCCTTCGGTACTACGAACGGATCGGGCTGCTGGAGCCGGTCGGCCGCAACGCGGCGGGCCAGCGGCGATTCAGCGAAGAGGACGTGAGCTGGCTCGGCATGATCCGCTGCCTGCGGGACACCGGCATGCCGATCGCGGAGATGCTGCGCTTCGCCCAGCTCGTACGGCAGGGCGAGCACACCATCGGGGACCGGATCGCGTTGCTGGAGGAGCACGACCGGAAGGTCGAGGAGCAGATCGCCGACCTGCGCCAGAAGCAGGGCGCGATCCAGCGGAAGATCCAGTACTACAAGGACGTGCGGACCATGCGCGACATGCTCCCCGAGCAGGCGTCCTAGGGCGCGCGTACGGTCCGAGCCGTTCCGGAGCCGGCGGGACTGAGGGGCCCGGAGTGAGGAGTCACGTGACCTCGCCGCGGGCGCGCAGGGTCGCCACACCGTCGCCTTCGAGCTCGTTCCAGTAGCCGCTGCGTCCGGTCATCGCCATGATCAGTGCCAGCGTGGGGCCGGCCACGAGCGCACCGGAGCCGGTCGTGAACGGGCCATCGGTGGCGGCGAGGCGCAGGCCTCGGATGCGGCCCTTGGCGAGGACGACCAGGTCGGAGCCCCGGTAGTAGCCGGCTACCCGGGTGAGCGTCTCGATGGGGTGGTCGCGCCGGATGCCCAATGGCCGTCGGATGTCCTCTCCGTGCACGATCGTCTCGCCCAGCATCGCCATCACGGGCAGGGGCGGCTTGGTCGTGCTGGTCACGATGCGGCGGAACCGGGCGAGCGTGTCGGCCGGGGTCGCACCCAGCTGCTCGGCCAATCGCATGGCCACCTGTTTGTCGAAGTCGAAGCGGCAGCGGATGACGCCGGTCATCCACCGCACCGGCGTGAGGCTCGCCCCCGAGATGATGTGCGCCAGCACCTCGCGCACCGTCAGCCCGGTGCACAGGGACGGTGTGGTCCATTGCTCGCCGGTCAGATCCGCGAGGTCGGCCGCCAGGGCTGCCCGCTCGCTGTGGACCAGGGACCAGACATCGGTCTTGTGGTGTGCTGTCGGCTCGGTCATGGTCAGCGGCTCACCAGACCGACGGGGATGCCGTCGGGGTCGGCGAACACCGCGATCCGTCCCAGGATGTCGGACCATCCGGGCGCGGGATGAGATCCGGTCGACGTCATGGCAGTCCTCCTTCACGAGGGCCGGTGTGCCCTCTCACCTGGTAGGACTGCCGCCGTAGGGCACAATCGTCGCTCATGCGGGAAAAATCTTCCGGGCTCCGGGCGGATCCGGCGGCGCAGCGCGTTCAGGACGCCGACTTGGCTCGGGCTCGCGCGGGGGACGATGCCGCTTTCGCCCGCCTGGTAGGACCGCTGCGCCAGGAGTTGCATGGGCATTGCTACCGCATGCTGGGCTCCAGTCAGGACGCCGACGATGCACTGCAGGATGCCCTGCTGCGCGCGTGGCGAGGGCTCGCGCGGTTCGAGGGACGTGGCTCGTTGCGTTCGTGGCTCTACACAGTGGCCACCCGTGCCTGCCTGGACCTGGCCGGCTCCCGCGGCAAGCGGGCGTTGCCCGCCGACCTCGGCTCATCCAGCGAACGCGCCGTGCTCGACGCCGCCCCGCTGACTGAGGTCGCCTGGCTGGGCCCTTACCCCGATCAGGGCCTCGCCGACGGCCGGGCCGTCCCTGAGGCACGTTACGAGCAGCGTGAATCCGTCGAACTCGCGCTCGTCGCCGCCCTGCAGCACCTGCCGGGCAACCAGCGGGCCGCGCTGCTGCTGTTCGACGTTCTCGGGTTCTCCGCCGCCGAGATCGCCTCCATGAT
The DNA here is from genome assembly GCF_039649665.1 of Microbispora sp. ZYX-F-249. NCBI lineage: Bacteria > Bacillati > Actinomycetota > Actinomycetes > Streptosporangiales > Streptosporangiaceae > Microbispora > Microbispora maris. The sequence goes on from NZ_JBDJAW010000003.1 coordinate 244,314, forward strand.
GGGTACCTCGACCACGTCAGTGAACTCCGCCCTGGCTCGGGCCCGCAGGCTCGTGACAGAGAAGATCCCCTCCCTGAGCCAGCAGCAGGCGCTGCGGAAGATCGGCGACGCCAAGGTTCAGCGGCTCGTGGCCGCATTCGCGGCGGCGCTGGAACGCGGCGACATCGGCGCCCTGGTGCCGCTGCTGACCGAGGACGTCACCTGGTCCATGCCGCCCCTGGCGACCTGGTACCAGGGGTTGGCGGCCGCCACCGACTTCGCCGTGCGGGTCCCCATGACCAGGTGCCCAAGCTGGCGGTCCCTTCCGACCAGCGCCAACGGCCAGGCCGCCGTGGCGTTCTACATCGGTGGCGACGCCATCGGACCGCACGCCGCCTGGTCGATCACCGTGCTCGCGTTCCGCGGCCCGCGCATCCGCCAGATCGTCTCGTTCCTTGGTCCCGAACACTTCCCCGCCTTCGCTCTGCCCGCCTCGCTGCCCTGATCCACATAGCCGCAGGTGCCGGCCGAGGAGCGGCCGGCACCTGCGGGCGGGTCAGGGGGAGCGGTACGCCTCGGCCTGGAGGTTGTAGAGCTCGGCGTAGAGGCCGTCGAGGGCGATCAGCTCCTCGTGGGTGCCGTGCTCGCGGACCTTGCCGTGGTCGAGCACATAGATGCGATCGGCGTAGCGGACGCTGGCCAGGCGGTGGGTGATGAGCAGCACGGTCCGGCCGTCGGCGTGCTGCCGGATCCGCTCGAACAACGCGTGCTCCGCCCGGGCGTCGAGGGCGGCCGTGGGCTCGTCGCAGATCAGCAGGGGCGCGTCCCGATAGAACCCGCGCGCCACCGCGATCCGCTGCCACTGCCCGCCCGACAGTTCGTGACCGTTCTTGAACCTGCGGTCGAGCAGGGTGCGGTAGCCGTAGGGGAGTTCGGCGATGACCTGGTCGGCGCCGGCGACCTCGGCCGCGCGGGCCACCTCGGCCTCGCCCTTGTCCATGCCCATCGTGATGTTGTGCCGGGCCGTCAGCGGCCACCGGGTGTGGTCCTGGGCGATCACCGCGATCCTGCGGCGCAGGCTGTCCGGGTCGACCTCGGACAGGTCGGCGTCGTCCCACCGGACGCGGCCGCCGTCCGGCTCGTACAGACCGGCGAGGATCTTGGCGAGGGTGGTCTTGCCGGAACCGTTCTCCCCGACGAGGGCCACGACCTCCCCGCGCTCGATGCGGACCGACACGCCGCGCAGGGCGGGCGCCGGTGCGCCGGGATAGGAGAAGGTGACGTCCTCGACCGTGATGCGGCCGAAGCCGTCGGGGGCCGTCCGGTCGCGGGCCGCCGGGATGCGGGCCTCGGCGTGCGCGATGAAGTCGAGGAAGTCGGTGAAGTAGAGACCCTCCTCGTAGAGCCGGTTCGTCGCGTACATGAAGTTCGACAGCGACGTCTGGCCGGACCGGATCGCCAGCACCGCGGTGCCGGCGACCGCGAGCGGGACCGCGCCCGCGGCGAGCAGCAGACCGAGCGCGACGTAGACCGCGCCCTGCCCCAGGCCGCCGAGCGCCTCGCCGAGGACGCGGGCGACGGTCTGCCGCCGCGCGAGGTCGAGCATGACCCGCTGCTCGCCCCGGGCGACCGCGTCGAACATCCGCAGCAGGAAGCCGCGCATGGTGAACGTGCGGACCTCGGCCGCGGTGTCCTTGTCCGCCAGCAGTTCCTCGATGATCCATTTGCGTCGTCTGGCCGGGACGAGCACCAGGGCGGTCGTGTAGCGCATCCTGGCGGTCCGGACGGCCGCCCAGGCGTCGGGGACGACCGCGAGCAGGAGCAGGGGCAGCAGCACGGGGTGCAGCACGCCCAGCACGCCCGCCGCGGCCACGATGCCGACCAGGCCCGACAGCGTGTCGATGGTCGTGCTCACGATCATCTCGGCCATCTGCATGCCGCGGATGCGGGCCCGTTGCAGGGCGTCGTGGAACTCGGGGTCGTCGAAGCTGACGAGGTCGACCCGGCTGGTCAGCGTGTAGAGGCGCTCTTCCGTGGTCCGGCTGACCTGGGGTTCGAGCCGGGACTGGGCCCAGCCGGCCCCCGCCTGCAGGGCCGTGCGCGCGGTGGCGGCCAGGCCCACGAGCAGCAGGCTGGGCAGCGCGGCCCGGACCCGCTCCGGGGTGGGGCCCGCCTGGAACAGCGCGGTCAGCACCCCCGTGGTGGCGAGGAGGCCGAAGGCGGTGAAGACGCCGCCGAGTGCGCTGAGCGTGATCGTGGCCATGGTGTCGCGTGGGCTCGCCTCCCAGGCGATGCCCAGTGCCTGCCGGACCAGCCGGGGCAGCCGCCGCGCCACCGTGAGGAAGCCCAGCCCCGCCATCGTTCCGTGGTGCCGCGCCCACTGCGGGGATTCGACGTCCGCCATGTCCGGCAGGTCGTCCTCCGACAGGTGATCAGGTCCCCCCTGTTGTGTCACCGTCATGCCTGAAGTGTGAGCGCGCGCGCCGACAATTTCCCGGCCGTGAGTGACGGCCCTTCTTTTGACGCACGCCCCTAACACGGCGCCAGGACCCGTATGCAGAGACGTTATCGGCACAAACTTGACGACGTACCGGTGAAAGTGGGTTGATTGGGCCTGCTGACAACGTTGTCAGCCATATCTGTCTTCGGGGGCCCGAAATCCTCCCGATCAGGCTGAAGGGAATGTTGCGATGAGACGACGGTGGATGGCGGCCGTCGCGGTCTCTGTTGCAGGTCTGCTCACTCTTTCCGCCTGTGGTGGCGGTGACAAGCAGGAGAGCGGCGGCGGTCAGGCCGCGCAGAAGAAGGTCGAGGTCTTCTCCTGGTGGACGGGTCCCGGTGAGGCCGACGGCCTCAAGGCGATGCGGGACATCTTCGCCAAGCAGAACCCGGACTTCGAGTTCTTCGACGCCGCGGTGGCCGGCGGCTCGGGCGACCAGGCCCGCGCGCTGCTGTCCAGCAAGCTGCAGGCCAACCAGCCCCCGGACACCTTCCAGGGTCACGCCGGCGCCGAGCTCCAGGGCTACATCAAGAGCGGCAAGCTGGAGTCGGTGAACTTCCTGTACGACGAGCTGAAGCTGAAGGAGGTCTTCCCGCAGCAGCTCATCGACCAGATCTCGGTGCAGGGCCAGGTGTACTCCGTGCCGGTGAACATCCACCGGTCGAACGTCCTGTGGTTCAACCCCTCGGTCCTCAAGGACGCCGGCGTCGACGGCGCGCCGAAGACCGTCGAGGAGTTCATCACCGACCTCGAGAAGGTCAAGAAGACCGGGAAGATCCCGCTGTCGATCGGCTCGCAGTGGACCCTGGTGCACCTGCTCGAGTCCGTGCTGCTCGGCTCGCTCGGCACCGACGCCTACAACGCCCTGTGGACGGCGGGCGCCGACTGGTCCAACGCGAACGTGACCAAGGCGCTGGAGAACTTCAAGACCATCCTGTCGTACGCGGGCACGCCGCAGGACGACTGGCAGCCGGCCGCCAAGCAGGTCGCCGACGGCGAGGCGGCCTTCAACATCATGGGCGACTGGGCCTACGGCTACTTCCACAACCCGCCGCAGGGCGGCCTCGGCAAGGAGTCGCACAAGGACTTCGACTGGGCCGCGTCGCCGGGCACCGACGGCACGTTCATGTGGCTGTCGGACAGCTTCACGCTGCCGAAGGGCGCGCCCAACCGCGACGGCGCGATCGCGTGGCTGAAGGTGGCCGCCAGCAAGGAGGGCCAGGACGCGTTCAACCCGCTGAAGGGCTCGATCCCGGCCCGCAAGGACGCCGACCAGTCCCTCTACAAGGACTACCTGTCCTGGAGCCTGGAGCAGTGGTCCGGCAGCAAGCTGGCCGGCTCGATCCAGCACGGCGTGGTCGCCAACGACGCGTGGCGCACCGCCATCACCGACGCGGTCGGCCTGTTCCAGCAGGACAAGGACGTCGCCAAGTTCCAGCAGGCGCTGGTCGCGGCGGCCAAGAACAGCGGTCAGTGAGCTGATCTCCTCGTACGGCCCACGCTGTGGACACAGGCGGCGTGGGCCGTACTTGATCCCTGAGAGGTACATGTGACGCGGGTGCGCAGATGGCTGCCCGGGCTGCTCCTGGTGTCGCCGTCGATCATCCTCATCGCGGTCTTCGTGTACGGCCTGCTCGGCTGGAACTTCAAGCTCGCCATGACCGACAAGCACGACGAGATCGCGGAGATCCCCGGCGACTTCGTCGGGCTGGAGAACTTCACCTCCATCTGGAGCGACGAGCGCTGGGGCCTGTCGGTCCGGCACTCGATCGTCTTCACCGTCGTCTTCGTCGGCGGCGCGCTCGTCCTCGGCTGGCTCCTGGCCTTCCTGATGGAGAAGGGCATCCGGGCGGAGAGCGGTTTCCGCGCCGTCTACCTGTTCCCGATGGCCGTCTCCTTCATCGCCACCGGGGTGGTCTGGCGATGGCTGATGAACAGCGCGACGGGCGACCACGCGGTGGGCCTCAACCGGCTGTTCCACTACCTCGGGGTCGACTTCCTGCAGTGGCAGTGGTTCCGCGACGGCGACTGGGGCATGGCCGCCATGGCGATCCCAGCGGTCTGGCAGATGTCCGGATACATCATGGCGCTTTTCCTCGCCGGGTTCCGGGGTGTGCCCGAGGAGCTGCGGGAGGCCGCCCGGGTGGACGGCTGCGGCGAGTGGGGCGTCTACCGGCACGTGGTGCTGCCGATGCTGCGCCCGGTGACGCTGTCCGCGCTGATCATCCTCGGTCACATCTCGCTGAAGGTCTTCGACCTCGTCGTCGCGGTGTCGGGCAAGCAGATCATCACCGACGTGCCCGCGACCTACATGTGGACGGCGGTCTACGACTCGCACGACCCGGCGAAGGGCGCGACGATCGCGTCCTACATCGTGCTGTCCGTCGTGGTCTTCGTCGTGCCCTACCTGATCTGGGACGCCCGTAAGGGGAAGCGTTCATGACCGCGCACGTCGCCGAGAAGGCCCCGCGCACGGCGCCCGCCCCGGTTCGCGAGCGGGGCAGGACCGCCGCGTGGGTGCGGCTCGTCCTCCTGCTGCTGTTCGTCCTGGTCTTCCTGATCCCGGTCTACGTGCTGCTGGTCACGAGCTTCAAGCCGCTCAGCGAGGCCGACCCGGCGCAGGCGTGGAACCTGCCGAAGGTGTGGACGACCGAGGCGTGGAGCGTCGCCTGGGAGAAGCTCGAACCCGGCATCGTCAACAGCTTCCTGCTGGCGATCCCCGGCTCGCTGATCTCCGCGGCGCTCGGGTCGCTGAACGGGTACGTGCTGTCCAAGTGGCGCTTCCCCGGCGCGGACGTGCTGTTCACGCTGTTCCTGTTCGGCATGTTCATCCCGTACCAGGGCGTGATGATCCCGCTGGTGCAGCTCATGGTGGACGTGGGCGACGCGCTCGGCGTGCAGCTGTACGGCGGCATCCCGGGCCTGGTCCTCGCCCATGTGGTGTACGGCATCCCGATCTGCACGCTCATCTTCCGCAACTACTACGTCACGATCCCCGACGAGCTGATCGAGGCGTCCCGTGTGGACGGCGCAGGCATGCTGCGGACGCTCTGGTCGATCGTGCTGCCGGTCTCCGGCCCGGCGTTCGCCGTCGTGATCATCTGGCAGTTCACCTCGATGTGGAACGACTTCCTGTTCGCGGTCTTCCTCACCGGGCCGAGCTCCTGGCCGACCACGGTCATGCTCAACAACATCGCGGGCGCCGTGACGACGCCGTACAGCCAGCAGATGGCGGCGGCGATCCTGGCGTCCATCCCCACGATGGTCATCTACGTGCTGCTCGGCAGGTTCTTCATGCGCGGCCTCATGGCGGGCGCGCTCAAGGGCTGACTTCCGGGCCGAGGACACCGCCCGGCCGCCCCCGCGGCGGCCGGGCCTTATGCGTCAGCCCGCCGTACGGTCCCGGACGGACAGGGGAGGACGTTCGCCCGACCCCCGCGGGATGAGCCGCGTGGCCAGTTCGATCCTGCTGGTCGGTCCGTCGTCCCCGGACAGGCGCATGAACAACAGGTCCGCGGCCGTGCGGCCCAGCCTGGTGGGGTCCTGGGCCACCACGGTGACACCCAGCAGGTCGGCCAGCTCGAAGTCGTCGAACCCGACCAGCGCGAGGCCGCCGGCGGCGCCCGCGTCGGCGGTGCCGGTGAGCGACGCCAGCGCACGCAGGGTCTCCACAGTGGTGCGGCCGTTTCCCGTCAGCAGGGCGGTCGGGGGGTCGAAGGCCGTGAGCAGCCGGGTGAGGTCGGCCCGCATCCGCGCCGGGTCCGGCGGCCCCATGACCACCAGGCCCTCGTCGTACGGCAGGCCGGCCGCGGCGAGCGCCTGCCGGTAGCCGCGCAGCCGCTCGGCGGCGGTGAAGATTGCGGGGGAGTCGCCGAGGAAGGCGATGCGGCGGTGGCCGTGCGCGATCAGGTGGGCCGTGCCCGCGCGCGCCCCGCCCGTGTTGTCGCAGAGGACGGTGTCCGCCTCGCACCCCGCGCCGGGCGGCCGGTCGGCGAAGACCGCCTTGATCCCGGCGTCGAACTCGGGCGCGAGATAGGCGTGGTCCCTCCCCGCGGGCACGATGATCAGCCCGTCCACGCGGCGGGCGCAGAAGGCGAGCACGAGGTCGCGCTCGCGGGCCGAGTCCTCCCGGGACGAGCCGCTGAACAGCAGGTAGCCGTGGTGCAGCGCGGCGTCCTCCACCGCCCGGCTGAGGCTGGAGTAGAAGGCGTCGGCGACGTCCTCGATGACCAGGCCGATGCTCGCCGTACGGCCCCGCCGCAGGATGCGCGCGCTGTCGTTGCGGCGGTAGCCGAGCCGCTCGATGGCCGCCTGCACACGATCGGCGGTCGCGGCGTTGACCCCGGGTTCGTTGTTGACGACGCGGGAGACGGTCTTGAGCGCCACACCGGCCGCGGCGGCCACGTCGTTCATGGTCGGACGGCCGCGTCTCGTCTCTCCCACGCAGGGATCATCTCCCATTTCACCGGGCTAGACAACGTTGTCAGTTCCATGGTGGGAGATGATCGGTTTTGTGGGGACATGGGGGTGCGTCAGAGGGGGTCCGCGCGGTTCGCGCCCCCGGTGGCGCGCAGGTCGGCCTCGATCCCGGCGGCGGTGGAGAGCAGCGGGGGCAGCAGGTCGCGGCGCGCGGACTCCGGCGTGGTCCGGCTGGCGTGCGAGGAGACGTTGACCGCCGCCACCACCCGGCCGTCGCGGCCCCTGATCGGCGCGGCGATCGACCGCAGCCCCTCCTCCAGCTCCTGGTCCACCAGGGCCCAGCCCTGGGCGCGTACCTCGTCGAGCGCGGTGCGCAGGGCCGTCGGCGACGTGGCGGTGCGGGGGGTCAGCCGCCGCAGGTCGGCGCGGGCGAGATAGGCGTCGAGGTCCTCCGGGGACAGCCCCGCGAGCAGCACGCGGCCCATCGAGGTGCAGTACGCCGGGAAGCGGGTGCCGATCGCGATCGTCACGCGCATGATCCGGGCCGTCGGCACGCGGGCCACGTAGACGATGTCGGTGTCGTCCAGCACCGAGACCGACGCCGACTCGTGCACCTCGGCGGCGAGCCGTTCCAGGTGGGGCAGCGCGACCTCGGGCAGGGACAGGCTCGACAGATAGGCGTAGCCCAGCTCCAGGACCCGGGGCGACAGGGCGAAAAGCCGGCCGTCGGTGCGCACGTAGCCCAGGCCGGCGAGCGTCAGCAGGAACCTGCGCGCGGCGGCGCGGGTGAGACCGGTCTTGCGGGCCACCTCGCTGAGCGTCAGCTCCGGGCTCGTCGCGTCGAACGCCCGGATCACCGCCAGGCCCCGGGCCAGCGACTGGACGTGCTCCTCCGCCATGGCCGCCCACCTCCCGACCGAACCCTAGCGCCAGGGCGCCCGGGGAACGGACGGACCTCGGGACACCGCGCCGATAGGGTTTGGCGGGTGACAAGGGGGATCGTGGTCCATCGGGGGAATGTGCTGCTCATCGCCGGATTCGTCCTGGCGGCGCTCAACCTGAGGCCCGCTCTCGCGGGCGTGTCACCGCTCCTCCCGGCCATCATGCGGGATCTCGGCCTCAGCCCGGCCGGAGGCGGCGCCATCACCACGGTGATGGTGGCGTGCCTCGGCCTGCTCGCCCCGGCCGCGCCCGCGCTGGCCACCCGCATCGGGCTGGACCGCACGTTGCTGGCCGGCCTGCTCGTCCTGGCCGCCGGCGTCGCCCTGCGCAGCGCGGACGGCGTGCCCACGCTGTACTTCGGCGCGGCCCTGGCCGGCACGGCCATCGCCGTCATGAACGTCGTCATGCCGGGCCTCGTCAAGCAGCACTTCCCGGACCGGGTCGGGCTCTTCACCGGCCTGTACGTCTCGGTCATGGTGGGCGGGGCGGCGACGGCCTCGGCGGCGATGGTCCCGCTGGCGGGGCAGACCGGCTGGCGGGCGGCGGCGGGGTCGGCGGCCCTGCTCGCGCTGCTGGCGGCGGCCCTGTGGTGGGTGGCGCTCACCCGGGCGGCGCCGCTTCCGGCGCCGCGGTCCCGGGGGGAGACGGCCCGGGGGGAGACGGCCCAGGGGGAGACGGCCCGGGGGGAGACGGCCCGGGGGGAGACGGCCCGGGGGGGAACGGCCCGGGGGAAGGCGGCCCGGCCGGAGGTCTCCCCGGCCGAGGCGGCACGATCGCCGGCGGGTCCGGAGCAGCCGTCGTCCCCGGAGGCGCAAGAGACCCGGCGTTCCCGGCCCGGGAACCCGGGCCACCGGCCGTACGCGACCCTGCTCCGCGCGCCGGCGACGTGGTCGGTCATGGCGTTCATGGGGCTGCAGTCGCTGACCTTCTACGTCCTGCTGGCCTGGCTGCCCACCGTGTTCCAGGCCGCCGGCCTGCCCGCCGACGAGGCGGGATATCTGCTTGGCCTGACGAACCTCGTGCAGATCCCCGCGGCGCTGGTCGTCCCCCTGCACGCGGGCCGGGCCCGTTCCCAGGCGCCGCACGTGGCGGTGGCCGCGCTGCTGACCATCGGCGGCTATCTCGGGGTGCTGCTCGCGCCCACCACCACGCCGTGGCTGTGGATGATCGTCCTCGGGCTCGGCCAGGGCGCCTCGATCGCGCTCGCCCTGCTGATCATCACGCTGCGGGCGCCCGATCCGTCCTCGGTGACCGCGCTGTCGGCGGTCGCCCAGTCGAGCGGCTACCTGCTGGCCGCGATCGGGCCGCTCGCGTTCGGCCTGCTCCACGAGCTGTCCGGCGGCTGGACGGCGCCCCTGCTCGCCGGGCTCGGGGCGTGCGCTCTCCAGTTGGTGTCGGGGATGCTCGCCGCCCGCCCGGCGCGGATGTAGTCAGCGCGGCAGCCGTTCGAGGTCGATCTCGATGGGGAACGGGGTGCCGACCGTGAGCCGGGTGTGGTGGACGCCGGTCACCTGGTATCCGGCTCCGCCGGCGTCCAGCTCGTAGGAGTAGACGAACGGCCGGCAGCCGGTGCTCTCGACCCGCCAGAAGTGCGGGATGCCGGCCGCCGCATAGTGGTGTGGCCGCACGTCGCGGTCGGGGACGGCCGAGTCGGGGCCGGCGATCTCGATGACCAGCCGCACCTCCTCGGCGAGGTAGCAGGTCCTCCGGTCGTCGGAGGCGGCGAGGTCGTCGACCAGGGACACGTCGGGGCGGGCGCGCCGCTCCGGCTCCAGCAGGACGTCCATCCGGCTGACCGCCACCAGGTCGCCCGGCGCCTGCGCGTTCAGCGCCGTGCGCAGGCCGTAGGCCACGCGTTCGCGGAACCGTGTCTGGGCGCCGGTGGAGATGAGGCCGGCGTCGAGGCTGCCGCCGTCGCTCCCGCCGTCCCGCTGCTCGGCGGCGGGACGGGGCAGGGATAGCCGGTCGGGGACGCCCCCGGCCCCGTCTCCCGGACGAGGCTGCAGCCAGTCATCGAGCACGCTGGTCATGGCAGCAGCCTAGCGTCACCGTGCGTGATGGCCGAACTACTCGCACCGCCCTAAGCCGGGTCCAGCGGGCGCAATTCGTCCGCGTAGCCGACCGAAAGGCGGCGCATGGTCCCGTCCCCGGTGATGGAGTACTGCCCCATCCGCCACAGGGGTGGGGAGTACGCGTGGATCGAGACCGAGCCGGGCGCCTCGCCGGTCAGCCGGTGGATGTGGTCGGGCCCGAAGGAGAAGGCGTCGCCCGCCACGACCCGCGTCTCCAGGTGGGCGCCGCCGATGCGCGGGTTGCACTCCTTCAGCTCCCCGGCCACGACGCGGACCGCGCCGGAGGAGACGTCGTGGTCGTGCCAGCCGGTGTCGTCCCCGGGGCGCCAGCACAGCAGCCACACGTCCACGTACGAGTCGCGGTGCAGAGAGACGTAGTGGCGTCCCCCGTTCTCCGCGCCCTCGAAGCCGAGGTGGTGACGCCACAGGTCGGGCCGCCCGGCCAGGTCCTCCACCAGGGCGAGCAGTTCGCGGCGGTCGAGCGTGCGTGCGGGCAGGCCGGCGAAGGAGGCACACACCGCGCCTTCCTGGATCGTGGGCGTGCTCATTAGGGCGACTCCTTCCGGGACAGCAGGCGGCCGGGATTGGCCACGCGGACGGCGTGATCGATGGCTCGTTGGGCGGGGTCGCCGGGGTCCGGCCAGGCCGACTCGGCGTACGGCTGGTCGCTTCCGGCGACGAGGACGTCGATGCCGAGTTCGCGGATCACCGCGTCGGCGGCACGCGGGCCGTAGGACGACGTCTCGAGGAACAGGCCGGGGTCCACCAGGCCGCGCCCGGCGGCGCCCCGGCTCAACTGGCGCTCCCTGTGCAGCGGGGCCAGCCCGGCCAGCAGTGCGAAGCAGACCTTCAAGCGGGGATGCCGGGGCCGGCCGAACGCCTCGAACGCGTACCAGGCGGCGTGCATCTGCTGCACGTACGGCACGACGGCGGCCCACCACGCGGGACCCGAAGCGGCGGCGGCGGGGCCCGGGTGGACGAACAGCGGCAGGCCGCGCTCCTCCAGCACGTCGAGCAGCGGGGCGGCCAGGGCCAGCCCCCGGGCGTCGCCGAGCGCGGTCGCCGGAAGCTGCAGCCCGGCCAGCCCATCATCGAGGACGTGCGCGAGCCGTACGGGGTCGGGGTCGGTGACCGGGGCGGCGGCCCAGGCGCCGAACGGCGCGGGCAGCGCGCGGGCGTCGGCGTGGTAGGCGTCGACGAGCGGCCACGCCTCCTCCGGCGGCAGGTGCTCGATGCCGAGCGGGCTCGACAGGGAGACGAGGGCGAGGCCGAGGTGGGCGTTGCGCTTGCGCCGGATCTCCACGTCGTGGTCGGCCGGATCCGCCTCGTACGGCGGCTCGCCGTCGAGGACGAGCGTCCATCCGTCCAGGAACGGCGGGCGGGTCCGGCGGCGCAGCGCGTCGACGAGGGACGGCGTCCACAGGTGCTGGTGCACGTCCACACTCATCGGCCCGGCCCCTCCGAGAAGCACTAATTACCTACTGACAATACATGATTAGCACCCGGGTGTGACCCCCGGGGCGGATCGCGACCCGCCCCGGAGCCGGTCAGTCGTCGCCGAGGATCATGTTGAGGAGCCAGCTGATCACGCCCACGACGATGGCGCCCCAGAAGGCGGCCATGAACCCGTCGACGTGGAAGGGGAGGTCGAACTGCTCGGCGAGCCAGCTCGTGAACAGCAGCAGGGCGGCGTTCACCACCAGGGCGAACAATCCGAGCGTGAGCACGTAGAACGCGCAGCCGATCGTCTTGATGACCGGCTTGATGACGGCGTTCACGAGGCCGAAGATCAGCGCGACCGCGAGGAGGGTGCCGATCTGCCTGGCTGTGGAGCCGGCGCTGACGGTGATGCCGTCCACCAGCTTGGTGGACGCCCACAGGGCCGCGGCCACCACGATGATCTTGAGTATGACCTTCACCTCAAGAATCCTTCCACGGCACGGCAAAGAACGCGCGGCTCCCGTGTGGCCGATCTGGGCGGGCCGGCCCCGGTGGCCGGCGGGGGTGGCGGCAAAAAGCGGGTCCGCTCCCGGCGGTCTTTCTCTTGTGGCGGGGGTATAAGCGGCAAACCTGGGGGAAACCCGTGAGTTGGGGGTGAGATCGAATGGACGTGGAAGAGCTCGAGTCGCTCCCCGCGAAGGAGCTGCACGACCGCGCCGTGCGCTACGCCGTACGGCACGGCGACCTGGGGTTCCTGTGGGAACTGCTGAAGGTCATCCCGGCGGCCGAGGCCGCCAGCGGCAACACGGGCGAGACCGCGAACGACCTCAGCAGGGTCTCGGCGCTGCTCAGCGACGCGATCGGGGCGGGCGAGGGCGAGCTCGGCGACGCGCTCCGGCCGGTCTACGTCGAATACCTGTCCAAACATCCCGACGCCTGAGCGCGTCCCGTCCCCGGGAACGCTCAGCAACCTCTCATCTCCGCACGTCACAATGGCGGCGTGGTCAAGACACAGGTGCTCGTCGTCGACGACGAACCCGAGGTCCGCGACGCGATCGCGCGGGCGCTGCGCGTGGAGGGATACGGCGTGGCGACCGCCGGGGACGGCATGGACGCCCTCGACGCCATCGACGGCGTCGCGCCCGACCTCGTGGTGCTCGACGTGCTCATGCCCGGCATGGACGGGATCGAGGTCTGCCGCGCGCTGCGGGGTGACGGCAACCGGCTGCCGGTGCTCATGCTGACGGCCCTGGACGGCATCGGCGACAAGGTGGCCGGCCTGGACGCGGGCGCCGACGACTACCTGGTGAAGCCGTTCGCGCTGGAGGAGCTGTTCGCCCGGGTGCGCGCCCTGCTCCGCCGCGCCGCGCCGCCCCCGGAGGCGGGCTTCGCCGACCTGGTCCTGCTGCCCGACAGCAGGCAGGCCCGGCGCGGCCGCCGCCTCATCGACCTGACGAGGACCGAGTACGCCCTGCTCGACCTGCTCATCCGCAACGGCGGCCAGGTGCTGACCCGGCAGGTCATCCTCGAACGCATCTGGGGCTACGGCTTCCGGCCCGGGTCCAACCCGCTGGAGGTCTACATCGGTTACCTGCGCAAGAAGACCGAGGCGGGGGGCGAGCCGCGGCTCATCCACACCGTCCACGGCCTCGGGTACGCGCTCAGGGAGCCCGCCGCCGCTGCCGCCGCGGGGGAGCAGCCGTGAAGCTCCGCTGGCGGCTCGCGATGGCCTCCGCGCTGGCCGGCGCGGTGAGCGTGATCGTCGTGATCGTGGCCGCCTACGTCATCACCTGCCGCCGGGTGGAGTGGGCGATGGACCACTACGGGACGTACGAGAGGTATGGCGACCGGCCTCCCAACGGCGTGCTGGCCGCCCTCGCCGACGTGGACGACCTGGGCTGGCCCTTCGTCGTCGTGGCGGTCGGCGGCCTGGTGCTCTCCGGGGCGCTCGGCTGGCTGGCCGCGCGGGCGGCGCTGCGGCCCGTCAACGCGCTCAAGGACGCCGCCGGGCGGGTGGCCACCACACGTGACCTGACCACCCGCATCGACGTGGCCGGAGACGACGAGCTGAGCAGCCTGGCGCGCAGCTTCAACGCGATGCTCGACGCCCTGGAACGCTCCGCCAAGTCGCAGAAGCGCCTCGTCGCCGACGCCTCCCACGAGTTGCGCACCCCGCTCACCGCTCTGCGGACCAACGTCGAGCTGCTGATGAGGGGAGACCTGCCGCAGGAGGTCCACGACGAGGTGAGCCGGGCCGTGGTGAGCGGCCTGGAGGAGCTGACGGCGCTCGTCTCCGACGTGGTCGAGCTGGCCCGCGACGAGGAGCCCGCCGTGCTGGTGGAGAGCGTGCGCCTCGACGAGCTCGTGGAGCGGGAGGTCGCCCGCGCGGCCCGGCACTGGCCGTCGACCGCGTACTCCGTCTCGGTGGAGCCGTTGGTGGTGCGGGGCGTGCCCGACCGGCTCGCCCGCGCGGTCGCCAACCTGCTCGACAACGCGGCCAAGTACAGCCCGGCCGGCGGCCTGGTCGAGGTGTCGCTGCGGGGCGGTGTCCTGACGGTGCGCGACCACGGCCCCGGCATCTCCGCCGACGACCTGCCGCACGTCTTCGACCGCTTCTACCGCGCGCCCTCAGCGCGGGCGCTGCCCGGATCGGGGCTCGGCCTGGCCATCGTGGGCCAGGTGGTGGACAGCCACGGCGGCAGCGTGTCGGCCAGCGCCGCCCCCGGCGGCGGCACGCTCGTCCGACTGGCCCTGCCAGTAGGGTGAGGTCATGGGCTCTGTACGCGTCGAGCGGACCGAGGACGGGTTCGTCGCCCGCAACGAGCGTGGCGCCGAGATCGAGATGGGCACGGGTGACGGCCTGTTCAGCCCGGTGGAGCTGCTGCTGGCCGCCGTCGGCGGATGCAACATCATGACGGTCGAGCCGCTCACCGCGAAGCGGGGCCACCGGCTCCTGCGGCTGGCCGTCGAGGTCTCCGCCGAGAAGGAGGGCCCGACCCTCCTGCGCTCGGTCACCGTGACGTACGACGTGGAGCTGCCCTCGGAGGACTCCGGCGAGGTCTTCGAGGCCGTCGCCGAGCGGGTCCACGAGCGTCACTGCACGGTGAGCCGGTCGCTCCAGAAGGGCACCGAGGTCCGGCTGGACCTCGGGAAGTAGCACGGCCCGGCAGGGGCCGCCCGGATGTAGGCCGGAAATCAACCTGCCGATGACGACTTCATGACAGGGCCCCTTGTACTGTTGAAGCAGGTCCTCGGGAGAGGCCGACAGACTTTCTTGATAAAGGACGCGGATGGGGGAACCGCGTCCGGAAAGCGGGGGACCCGCCGGTGCCTTTGGGGAGGGCATTCCTGGCGGAACCGCTTTGATCCGGAGCCGGGCAGTTGGGGGACTGCCCGGCTCCGGCATTTCCAGGGTCCTTCACCCGTTCTCCTCCCGCCCCGCTCCGGGTGCCGGTCGCCTCGCGTGTGGGCCGCCCGGCCGCCGAAGGCACGCCGGCCCTTCTGGAAGCCCCGGCCGCCCGGGCACATCCCGCCGGGTGCCCTGACCGCCGCGGACCGCGTCCGGCGTACCCCTTCACCTGGCCGGTCCGCTTCCCCTGGCCGCCGGCTCCACCTTGATTCCCGCCCGCCGGCTCGACCTGATTCCCGCCCGCCACCCCTGCGCCGGCCTATCGCCCTCCTGAGCGCGTCTCGCCGCAGGGAAAGGGCTTTGCATTCGTAAACCCGGGAGGCTTCGTCTCGCCGCGCGCTCGCGCTTTTGCGGCCGAATGCTTTCCCGCGTCGTCTCCGGTGATTTCCTTGGTGCTCTCTTGCCGTACGGTCCTCCGATTTTGCCTCGCGCGGATCGGGCGCCCGGTCACGCACCGTCGGCATCACCGCGGGCAGAGGGGCCGGCGTCGGTCCGGCTTGGGGTAAACAGGACCATGGGTAGATCTTCTGGGCGTTATGCGGCTTTTACTTTGCTCCGTCCTGACTCGTCCTGTAGTGTCCTGTTTGCCGCCAACCGGTGGCTGGTTTGGACTTGGAGAGGAGATCACCGTGGGTGACCCCACATCGACCTCTGAGCCAAGGCATTTCGGATCACACGTCTGACTCACGACGGCCTTCCGGCCGATCGCCATAGCTTCCGCGCACACGCCTCCGGGTGAACGACCTCCCGTACCCGGACACGTGGCCCGTCTTCGCGGTCTGCCGTTCGCAGGTCCCTAGATGACGCATGGCCATCCTCTGTCGTCTCAACGAAAGATCCCCAGCCCTGATGAAGACTCTGTTTGACCTGCGTGGCAACCGACGCCTCACCGCCGCGGCCACGCTCGCCGGTGTGGTGGCCGTCACCGCGTCCCTTGTGGCCGCCGCGCCCGCGCCCGTCGAGCAGCCGGTCAACGAGGCCGCCAACGTCTCCGCCGCCGCCCCGGCGCGCGAGCTCGCCTTCGCCATCCCCGCGCACGAGGAGGTCCTGCTCCAGGGCAGCACCACCGGCTCGTACTTCTGGGACGACTCCTCTGGCCGCCAGGGTGACACCGGCCTGCCCGCCATCGGCAAGCCCATGCAGAAGGGCCTGTTCGCCAGCCCGAGCTGGCCGCTCGGCACCGAGGGCTACGTCTTCTACAAGGGTAAGAAGGCCAAGTTCTTCATCGGTGACCGCGGCCCGGGCGTCCCGTCGGACAGCGGCGTCATGCTGGACATCGACGGCAAGACCTTCGCCGAGCTGACCGGCACCAGCTGGAACGAGGACTCGCTGACCGTCAGCGGGGACCTCGGCCACATCCCGATCCAGTACGTCGTCACCAAGTGGGGCGACGGGCCGGGCACGCGCGGCGAGCCGATGCCGTTCTCCAGCGGCGCCTGGCGGAGCTGAGCCCCGAAAACCGATCACGTGTCGATGTGCGTGACCTTCGCGGGACTGCTAAGGTTACGGACATCGCAGGCGCCGCTAGCTCAGTTGGTTAGAGCAGCTGACTCTTAATCAGCGGGTCCGGGGTTCGAGTCCCTGGCGGCGCACAGCACGAAAGCCCAGGCCGGCACAGCCCGCCTGGGCTTTCGCTGTTCGCCGACGTGTCATCCCCGCAGCAGCCTGGTCATGAAGACGCTGTTGGGGTCGGGCCGATAGTCGGCGAAGGGCTCGCAGTATTCGAACCCGAACTTCTCGTACAGTCGTCTCGCGGGCAGGAAGAAGCCTGCCGAGCCGGTCTCCAGGCTCAGGCGGGCGAAGCCCAGCCGCTCGGCCTCGGTGAGGATGTGCCGCAGCAGCAGGGAGGCGATCCCGCCGCGTTTGCGCGCCGCGGCGGTCCGCATCGACTTCAGCTCCGCGTGATCGGCGTCCAGCCTCTTGATCGCACCACAGCCGACGACGGCGTCGCCGTCCAGCACCGACCAGAACCTGATTTCGGGCGCACGCAGAGCGTCGAGGTCGAGGGCGTGCTTGCTTTCCAGGGGAGTGATGGACCGCATCTCCCGGACGTGCTCCATGAGGAACTCGGCGATCTGCGGGCCGGACAGGTCGTCTTCGACGATTCTCATGTGTTCCGTTCATCCATCGGGGTCGACAGCGCTGTCCCGCACTCTAGGCCGCCGCCGGGCGTCTTCCGATCCCGGCGGCGCTGCCGAAGGCGCGGCGGAGGAAAGGGGCAGCAGGCAGGAATCCGGTCGATACGCCATAAGATGGACGCGGAGTGCCGGGAAGTCTGGTCGGCGGTCGTCGTCACCGATTCCGGAAACGGAGCGCCCATGGCCACTCCCCGCCGACTGTCCCTCCTCGCTCCCGCTTCCCGGGCCGAGACCCGCCGCATCGCCGACATCCTCCGCAAGGAGACGATCGGCGGCGCGCTGCTCCTGCTCGCCGCCGTCGCGGCCCTCGTCTGGGCCAACTCGCCCTGGTCCGAGACGTACGCGGGGCTGCGCTCGGCCACGGTCGGTCCGGCCGGGTGGCACCTGGACCTCAGCCTCGCCAAGTGGGCCTCGGACGGGCTGCTGGCGGTCTTCTTCTTCGTCGCCGGGCTGGAGCTCAAGCGCGAGTTCGTGGCGGGGGACCTGCGCGATCCCCGGCGGGCGGTCGTGCCGGTCGCGGCGGCCGTCGGCGGTGTGATCGTCCCGGCGCTGCTCTACCTGCTGGTCAACGCGCTCCTCGACGACGGCGCGATGCGGGGATGGGCGACCCCGACGGCCACCGACATCGCGTTCGCGCTGGCCGTGCTCGCCGTGGTGGGACGGCGCCTGCCCGCCGCGCTGCGCACGTTCCTGCTGACCCTGGCCGTCGTGGACGACCTGCTGGCGATCGTGATCATCGCGGTGTTCTACACGTCACACCTGTCGGTGGTGCCGCTGCTGGCGGCGCTGGCGCCGCTCGGCGTCTTCACCGTGCTGGTGCAGCGGCGGGTGCGCTCGTGGTGGCTGCTGCTCCCGCTGGCCGCCGTGACCTGGGGGCTGGTCCACGCCTCTGGCGTGCACGCCACGGTGGCCGGGGTGCTGCTCGGCTTCGCCGTACCCGTCCTGCGCAGCGAGAAGGCGGGCGGCCCGGAGGCGGGACCGGGCCTCGCCGAGCACTTCGAGCACCGGTTCCGCCCCATTTCGGCCGGCGTGGCCGTGCCGCTGTTCGCGTTCCTGTCCTCGGGTGTGCCGCTCGGCGGGCTGGGCGGAGTGACGAACCTGCTCACCGACCCGGTGCCGCTGGGCGTCATCGCCGGGCTCGTCGTGGGCAAGCCGCTGGGGATCATGGCGGCCACCTGGCTGACCGCCCGCTTCACCCGTGCCGACATCGACGAGGGGCTGGCGTGGGTGGACGTCGGCGGGCTGGCGATCCTGTCCGGCGTCGGGTTCACGGTGTCCCTGCTCGTCGGCGAGCTGGCGTTCGGTCTGGGCACGGCCCGCGACGCCCAGGTCAAGCTGGCGGTGCTGGCCGGCTCGCTGGTCGCGGCGCTGCTGGCGACGGTGGTGCTGCGGCTGCGCGACCGGGCGTACCGGCGGCTCGCCGAGGCCGAAACCGCCGAATGCGAGCGTGCCGGGGCCGTGGCCGGGGATGACCGGCCACCGTACGGCGAATGACGGCGCGCCCGGCGCCCCTCACCACATGACGGGCAGCGTGTCGAACCCTCCGGCGAGTCTGTCGGTGTGCGCCCTGAGTTCCTCGTACGGCACGGCGAGCGCGAGGGTGGGGAAGCGCGCGAAGAGGGAGCCGAAGACCGCGCGCAGCTCGACCCGCGCCAGGGACGCCCCGAGACAGTGGTGCGGCCCGTGGCCGAACCCGACGTGCGGCTGGGGATCGCGCCGCCGGATGTCGAAGCTGTCGGGGTCGGGGTAGACGCGCTCGTCCCTGTTGGCCGCCGGGGTGGACAGCATGACCAGCTCGCCCGCCCGGATCCGCACACCGGCGAGCTCGACGTCCTCGTGCGCGTAGCGCACCAGCCCATGCTCGCTGGGAGAGGCGACCCGCATGATCTCCTCGACCGCGCCGTCCAGGAGAGAGGGGTCGCTCCGCAGCGCGTCGCGCTGCGCGGGGTTGCGCAGGAACAGCAGCACGCCGTAGTCGATCTGGTTGACCGTGGTCTCGTGGCCGGCGAACAGCAGGCCGCCCGCGATCCTTGCGACGTCGTCCTCCGGCAGCGCGGCGTTCGCGAGGTCGGAGTAGACGTCCTCGGCCGGGTGGTCCCGCTTCGCCTTCACGATCTCGTAGGTGTAGGTGTTCATCTCCACCTGCGCGGCGGCGGACCG
Organism: Microbispora sp. ZYX-F-249; assembly: GCF_039649665.1. Taxonomy (NCBI): domain Bacteria; kingdom Bacillati; phylum Actinomycetota; class Actinomycetes; order Streptosporangiales; family Streptosporangiaceae; genus Microbispora; species Microbispora maris. Next base: position 263,373 of record NZ_JBDJAW010000003.1, read on the forward strand.
CTCGGGGTGGCGCAGGTCGGTCATCGCCTCGGCCATGGCCCGGAACCTGTCCCTGTCCTCGTACGGCACGCCGAGAAGCTCGCAGATCACCTGGATCGGCAGCGGCAGCGACAGACCGGCGTGCAGGTCGGCGGGCGGGCCCTGCTCGGCGAGCCGGTCGAGCAGGCGTCCGGTCAGCGCGCCGACCCGGTCCGACAGGCTCCGCATGCGCCGGGCCGAGAACGCGGGGGACAGCAGCCGCCGCATCCGCGTGTGGACGGACCGCTCGGTGGCGTAGTCGCCGGTCGGGCCGCCGAGCAGGGCGTTGTTCGACAGGCGGGCCGCGCTCGGCGGGTCCGGGTGGGAGCGGCCGAACCTGTCGTCGCCGAACACCTGCCGTATCTCCGCGTAGCCCGTCACGAGCCACGCCTCGTCGCCCATCGCGGTCGTGACCTTGGTAATCGGCGCCCTGCTCCGCAGTTCGCCGAAACCGGGAGATATCTCCAGGACGTCCGGCCGGTCGAACGGCAGCCGTGGGAGTCCGGGCATGGGTGACCTTCCCTTCGCTCGATGTCGGCCCTCTCGAATCTCTCCCCTGACTCGCTGTCCGGCAAGGTAGTAAAACCATGTCCGGTGTGATCGGAGACGCGACGTTTGCCGCACGCCGCCACGTCGAAGCAGGCCGGGGGCCGAGCGGGAACACCAGCGTCGTTCCGCGGGGCGGCATGACACGGGTGGTACGGGAGGAACGGGACTCAAGTGGTGGTGAAGTGACCGCATCCGGCGGGAGATCTTCGTCGGGGCCGGGGTGGCGGCGCCGCCGAAGGGGGGAGGTCGCTTCTCACTACCAATCGTGTCCGGATGAGCACATCGTTGTCTCCCGGCACAGAGCCTGGAGGTGGTGACGAGTGCGGTTCTCAGCCGAGGACGCTGCCTGGAGACAACTGAGCAGCGAGTACGCCGGTCGCTGGTCGATCTGGAGGAGCGACGCCGGCCGCTGGTACGCGACCCGGCTGACCAGGTCGCTGTCCCGGATCGAGATGGACCGGGGCCTGATCATGACCGCATGCGGCGAGAGCGCGGAGGAACTGCGCGCGCTGCTCACCGCGCAGGACGGCCTGGCGGGCCAGCCGATCTCCTCGTGACGCCCAGGACGTGGGCCCGGCCCCGCCGGGCTCACGCTCGGGAACCCGCCGGGCTCACGCTCGGGAACCCGCCGGGCTCACGCTCGGGAACCCGCCGGGCTCACGCTCGGGAACCCGCCGGGCTCACGCTCGGGAACCCGCCGGGCTCATGACCGAGAGGCGCGCCCGGATCCGCGAGCGTCCGCCGCGCGCCGACGCTGAGGAGTTCCCGCCGGGCCCCCTGCGAGCGTCGTGGGACGGATGGGAAAATCCCTCTCATGACAGAGCCAGCGGTTCGCGGACCCGTCCCCCCGACCGGCACGCAGCACACGATCGCCGCGCACGGATACGAGGCGACCGTCACGGAGGTGGGCGGCGGCCTGCGCGCCCTGACCTACCGCGAACGGCCGCTGGTCATGTCGTACCCCGCCACCGCGCAGCCCGTCGGCGGCGCCGGGCAGTTGCTGCTTCCCTGGCCGAACCGGGTGCGCGACGGCAGGTACGACGCCGACGGCGAGACCAGGCAGCTCGCGATCAACGAGCCGCGGACCGGCAACGCCGCGCACGGCTTCGCCCGGCTGATGCCCTGGAGGGTCCTCGAGCGGGACGACGCCTCGATCCGGCTCGGGCTGCGGCTGTTCCCCCAGCCCGGCTATCCCCACGTGCTCGACCTGACGGCGTCGTACGCGCTCGGCGAGGCGGGCCTGAAGGTCGAGGTGTCGGCCGTGAACGTGGGCGACGGCGTCGCGCCGTACGGCATGGGCGCGCACCCCTATCTCACCCTCGGCGAGGAGACGGTGGACGACGCCGTGCTGGAGGTCCCCGCGGCCGAGTGGACCCCCGTGGACGAGCAGAAGATCCCGGTCGGCCGCCGCCCGGTCGAGGGCACGGAGTACGACTTCCGCGAGGGACGCCGCATCGGCGGCACGGTGCTCGACACCCCCTACACGGCCCTGCGGCGCGACGCCGACGGGCTGGTGCGGGCCCGGCTCCGGGCGGCCGACGGCTCCCGGGGCGTGGAGTTGTGGGGCGGGACCGGCGTCGAGTGGCTCCAGGTCTTCACCGGGGACACGCTCGCCGAGCCCTACCGGCGGGCCGGAGTGGCGGTCGAGCCGATGAGCTGCCCGCCGAACGCCTTCGCGACCGGCGAGTGCCTGGTGCGCCTCGCGCCGGGGGAGCGGGTCGCCCACCGCTGGGGGATCGCCGCGTTGCCGGCGGCGTGAGAGGGCACGTCAGAAGGTGCGCGAAAGGGTTGTTGCGGTTCACAGCGGACACACGGTGCGATTCGGGCCTGCCGCATCGGCAGTCCGGGACAGGCTCGATTTCAGCTATTTTCACGGCGACGCCCCACGGGCGGGGTCGCCCCGCCGTCGCGGGGAAGAGGCCGGGGGCGCCGGACGTGGCGCCGCTGACGTGCGCACACGCGAGGTGGAGGAGACAAGCGCCGCATTCTTCTCTTCCGCGGCCATCACGGATCGGGCATTGACCGGAAACAATCTTGTTTCTTTGAATTCACATGACTGCGTTGCGTGCCGTATCTTGAGCCGTGGGAGCGCTCCCATGAGCCTAAGGAGGCGCGCGTGACTCTCCCCTTCGGTACGGCGCCGGTCAACCCGGCCCCCGTCTGGACCGCGGAATGCCTCCTGCCCGCCGTCGGCGCGAGCGTGGCGGAGGCACGCGCTCTCGTACGCCGCGAACTCTGCCGATGGGGCCTCGACGAGCTCGTCGACGACTGCTCCCTGATCGTGAGCGAACTCGCCTCCAACGTCGTACGGCACGGGGGCAACGTCTTCACCCTCCGGCTGGGCAGCAACGGCACCTGGGTGTACGGCGAGGTGTTCGACCAGGGCGAGGGCGTGCCGCACCAGCGCGAGGCGGACCTCGACTCCATCGGCGGGCGCGGCCTGCTCATCGTGGACGAGCTCGCCGACGACTGGGGAGTGGCGAGTGCGGGGCGGGGCGGCAAGACCGTCTGGTTCCTCGCCGGAGCGGGCAGCCCCCCGCTGCTGCCCGTCGTCCCGTACCAGTCCCGCATCCCCGTCGGCTGATTCGTCCCCGCCGAACCCGGCCCGGCGGCTCAGGGGGTCTTCGCGCCGTCGAGGTTGGCGAGGATGGTGGCCGCGATCTCCTCGGGCCCGTGCGCGGAGGGGTCCACGACGAGGTCCGCCACCTCGCGGAACCCCGGCAGCCGCAGGTCGCGCATCTCGGTCAGCATGCGTACCAGGTCGGGCTTGAAATGCGGGCGATGAGGGCTCGACTTCATCCGCTCGGCGAGCACCTCGGGCGGGCCGTCGAGGAACACCACGAAGGCGGGGGCCAGCGCGCGGCGCGTCGCCACGTCCTCGACCGTGCTGGCGGCGGCCGCGATGACCGGGGCGGGGCGATCCACCAGCGCGTCCCGCAGCACCAGCGCCTCGCGCGCGTGCAGCTCGTCGGCGCCGACGTCGGCGGCCATCGCCGCGGCGGTCGTGCCGTACTTCGCCTGCAGGTCGGCGTCGCTGTCGCGCATGGGACGGCCGAGCGCGTCGGCGAGAAGCCGGGCGACGGTGGTCTTCCCCGCGCCCATGAGTCCCATCACCACTATGGGGATATCGGTCATGACTCGCATGTTGCCCTATGCGGGCACCGGCATGCGACGTTTGGAATCCGTGGGAGGGATAGAGCAGAAGGCGAAGGAGGAAAGCCATGACCATCGCCGGAAGCATCATCCTCATCATGCTGGGGGCCATCCTCACCTGGGCGGTCGACTTCACCATCGCGGGCCTCGACATCCAGGTGATCGGGGTGATCCTCATGGTGGGCGGTCTGGCCGGGCTGCTCTTCGGCATCTGGCGCCTGACGACGGTCCGCCGCAGGACCACCGTCACCGCCGCCGCCCCCGCCGCCCCCATGGACGCGACCGCCACCCGTCGCCACGTGTACGAGGAGCGGCGCTACGACGACCCCACCATCTGACCCCCTCCGACGGACTTCCGACGGTCTGAAGGGAGGCACCGACCATGCCAGGACGTAAGGAACTGCCCTCGACCCTGGAGCGCTCGCCCAAGGAGGCCCAGGAGACCTGGATCAAGGCCCACGACTCCGCCGTCGACACGTACGGCGAGGGCCAGCGGGCGCACCGTACGGCGTTCGCCGCGCTCAAGCACTCCTTCGAGAAGGTGGGCGACCACTGGGAGAAGAAGAAGGGGCGCGGACCGTCGGACGAGCAGGCGGAGAAGGGCACGCCGAAGCAGGGCAAGACGGCCGAGGGCGTCGACGCGAACGCCTCCAAGCAGCACCTCTACGACGTCGCCGGCCGTCTCGGCATCTCCGGCCGGTCCAAGATGACCAAGGACGAGCTCGTGGACGCCATCAAGAAGGCCAACCGCAAGGCGACCGCCAAGGCTCGCTGACCGTCTCCGTGCGCCGCCGGCAGCCCCCAGGAAGGGCCGTCGGCGGCGCTCACCCGACCGGTTCACAGGGAGGCCGGGCCGGACGCGGCGAGGAGACGGCGGCCGAAGGCGGCGCAGGCGGCCCGGAAGTCCTCGGGCTCGACGACGGTGAAGTCCGCGCCGAGACGGGCGAGACCGGGGATGAGCCATTCCCAGGAGTCGAGCCACAGGGTGACGTGGGTCTCCCGCTCGCCCGGCGCCCGGTGTATCTCGGCGTCCTGGAACTTCAACGCGTCGGCCACCTGTTCGGGCCGCGCCCGCACGACGAGCCGTACGCGCCGGCGGTCCGCGTGGAGGCCCTGACGCAGGTACGACAGGGCCGCGTCGGCGGGCAGGGCGCGGGGAGCGTGCCGGACGCCGGTGCGCGCGAGGTCGCGGACGCGGTCGAGGCGGAAGACCCGCCAGTCGTTCCTGTCCAGGTCCCAGCCGAGCAGATACCAGCGCAGATGCAGATGGATCTGCCGGTGCGGCTCCACCCGCCGGTGGCTCTGCCCGCCGTGCCTGTCGCTGTAGCCGAACCGCACGACCTCACGGCCGCCGATGGCCTCGGCGAGATCGGCCACGAGCGCCGCGTTCACCGCGGGCGCGGCGTACCCGCCGGTCTCCAGGCCGGCGCGCAGTGCGCCCGCGCGGGGACGCAGCCGCGCGGGCAGGAACTGGTCGAGCTTGCCGTACGCGCGGGTGGCCGCGTCGTCGAGAGCCCCGTCCTCGCCGGATCCGGTGGAGGCGAGAGTGGCGAGGCCGAGCAGCGCGGCGACCGCCTCGTCGTCGTCGAGGAGGAGCGGAGGCATCGTCCGGCCCGCCCTCAGCCGGTAGTAGCCGCCGGGTCCCGGCTGGGTCTCGACGGGATAGCCGTACTCCCTGAGCCGGTCCACGTCGCGGCGTACGGTCCTCGGACTGACCGCCAGACGGGTGGCGAGTTCCTCCCCGCTGAACGGGCGCCCCGTCTGCAGGGTCGACAGCAGGTCCAGCATGCGTCGGGTCACGTCGGCCATCCGGCCATCATGCCCGCGATCGCGGTCAGGATCCGGCCACATCTCCTCGTACGGTCGGCGGCATGGCCGCATCGCACATTTCCATCAGAGGCGCCCGCACGAACAACCTCCGCCGTCTGGACGTGGACATCCCGCGGGGCCGCCTCGTCGTCTTCGCCGGCGTCTCGGGGTCGGGCAAGTCGTCGCTGGTCTTCGACACGGTCGCGGCGGAGGCCGGGCATCAGCTGAACGAGACCTTTCCCCCGTTCGCGAGGAACCGGCTGCCGAAGTGGACGCGTCCCGAGGTGGACCACATCGACGGGCTCTCGCCGGTGGTGGTGATCGACCAGCGGCGTCTCGGCGGCAACGCCCGCTCCACGGTCGGCACGATCACCGACACCTGGACGTACCTGCGGCTGTTGTTCTCCCGCCTCGGCGAGCCGCACGTGGGCGAGTCGAACCACTTCTCGTTCAACGATCCGGCCGGGATGTGCCCCACCTGCTCGGGGCTCGGCGACGTCGTCGTCACGGCCGTGGACCGCATCGTCGACCTCGGCAGGTCGCTGCGTCAGGGCGCGATCCGTCTCCCCGGATTCGGCGACGGCAACTACTGGTACTCCCAGTACGCCGACATCGGCGTGTTCGATGCCGACACGCCGCTGCGGGACTGGAGCGACGACGAGCGGAACGCCCTGCTGCACGGCGGTGAGGCGGCCGCGCGACTGGGACGGCGGCTGGGGCGGAGGCTGCCGAAGGACTACGAGGGCGTCGTCGAGCGGTTCGAGCGGATCTACCTGAAGACCTCCGACAACCTGTCCGAGCGCAAACAGGAGACGATCCGCCGGTTCACCCGGTCGCAGGTCTGCCCGGACTGCGGGGGAGACCGGCTCAACAAGGAGTCCCGCGCCGTCACCGTGCTCGGGCACACCATCGGGGAGATGTCCCGCCTGGAGGTCTGCGAGCTCGCCGCGCTCGTCCGCCGCGTCGGCGCCCCCGGCGTCGTTCCCGTCGTCACCGCGCTGACCGCCAGGCTCGACGCCATGATCGCGATCGGCCTGGGCTATCTCAGCCTGGCCCGCGCGACGACGACGCTGTCGGGCGGCGAGTCCCAGCGGATCAAGATCGTGAAGCATCTGGGCTCCAGCCTCACCGAGATGCTCTACGTGTTCGACGAGCCCACCGCCGGGCTCCATCCCACGGACGTCGAGTCGATGACGAGGCTGCTGAGACGGCTGCGCGACAGGGGCAACACCATCCTGGTGGTCGAGCACGACCCCGCCGTCATGGCCGTCGCCGACGAAATCGTGGAGATCGGCCCGGGTGCCGGTGCCGACGGAGGCCGCCTCGTCTTCCAGGGCGCGTTCGCAGGCCTACGGCGGGCCGGCACGCCGACGGGCCGCGCGCTCTCGAGGCCCGCACCGGTCAAGACGGCCCCGCGTAGGGCGGAAGCGGTGATCACCGTGAAGGAGGCGACGCGCAACAACCTGCGGCGCGTCACCGTGGACGTCCCCGCCAGCGTGCTGACGGTCCTCACCGGCGTCGCCGGTTCCGGCAAGTCCAGCCTGGCCGCCGAACTCGTGGAGCAGCACGGAGCCGTCGTGATCGACCAGCGGCCGGTGGGCGCCAATCGCCGATCCACCCCGCTCACCTACACCGGCGTCGCGCCGGCCATCCGCGGGCTGTTCGCCCGGCGCAACGGCGTCCCCGCCGCGCTGTTCAGCGCGAACTCCGCGGGCGCCTGTCCCGCGTGCGGCGGTCTCGGGATCGTCTACACCGACCTGGCCTTCATGGACGGCCAGGAGGTCGTCTGCGAGGCATGCGAGGGGCGGCGCTTCACCCCCGAGGTGCTCGCCCACACCGTCGACGGCCTGTCCATCGCCGACGTCGACGCCCTCTCCGTCGACCAGGCCAGGCACCGCCTGCCCGACAAGGCCGTCGACCGGGCGCTGCGGCACCTGTCGCAGGCCGGGCTCGGCTATCTCCGGCTGGGCCAGTCGCTCACCACGCTGTCCGGAGGGGAGTGCCAGAGACTCAAGATCGCCAAGGAGTTGCGCGACGCCGAGGGGCCCGCGACGTACGTGCTGGACGAACCCACCACGGGCCTGCACATGAGCGACGTAGACGGCCTGCTCCGGGTCCTCGACGCGCTCGTCGATCGGGGGCACACGGTCGTGGTCATCGAGCACAACCTGGACGTCGTCCGGCAGGCCGACTGGCTGATCGACCTCGGCCCGGGACCCGGCAGGCACGGCGGGACCGTCCTCTACGAGGGGCACGTCGCGGACTACCCACCGGACGCCGGAACGCCGACGGCCCGCGCCCTCGCCGCCCACCGGTAGCGGCGTTCACCCGAGCAGGGACAGGACGGCCTCCCGGATCGCGTGCCTGTCGATGCCGGCGTCCTCCAGCTGCTCCTGTGCGGTCGCGCTGCCCGGCATCCCGGACACGCCCAGCTTGCGCACCCGCACCGGCGATCCGGCCAGCGCGGAGAGCACGGCGTCGCCCAGGCCGCCCTCCGGCCAGTGGTCCTCCACCGTGACCACCTTCCCGGTCGCCTCCGCCATCTCGACCAGTTCGGGGGAGTCGAGCGGCTTGATCGAGTAGGCGTCGATCACGGTGACGGAGACGCCGTCCTCGGCGAGCAGGTCGGCCGCGGCCAGGGCCTCGTGCACGGTCACCCCCGCGGCGACGACGGTGGCCTGGCCGCCGGTGCGCAGGATCTTGCAGCCGCCCACGGGGAACTCCTCGTCCGGCCCGTAAATCACCGGCGTCTCGCCCCGCGTCGTCCGCAGGTAGCGGACGCCCTCCAGGTCGGCCATGTCCGTGACGAGCCGGGCCGTCTGGTTCGCGTCGCAGGGATACAGCACCGTGCTGCCGTGCACGGCGCGGAACGCCGCGAGGTCCTCCAGGCCCATCTGGGAGGGCCCGTCCTCGCCGATCGACACCCCGCCGTGCGACCCCACCAGGCAGATCCCGGCCCGGCTCACCGCCGCCATCCTGACGAAGTCGTACGCCCTGGTGAGGAAGGCCGCGAACGTCGCGGCGTACGGGGTCCAGCCGCGGGCGTCCATGCCGACGGCGGCGGCCACCATCTGCTGCTCGGCGATGTAGCACTCGAAGAACCGCTCCGGATGCGCCTTGGCGAACGCCTCCAGCTTCGTCGAGTCGGCCACCTCGCCGTCGAGGGCGACGACGTCGCCCCGCGCCGTGCCGAGCGCGGCCAGCGCCTCGCCGAAGGCGGTCCGCGTGGCCACGTGCTCGCCCACCGCGTATTTCGGCAGGTCGAGCCCGCCGTCCGCGTACCGGTACGGCGTGGCCGAGGCGTCGGGCGGGGTGACCCGGACGGTGAGGGCGCGGGGCCCGCCGAGCTCGCCGAGCGCCTGGTCGGCGTCCTCCAGCGGCTTGCCGTGCTTGCCCTCGCGGTTCTCCACCGCCGACACGCCGCGGCCCTTGCAGGTCCTGGCGATGATCGCCGTCGGGCGGCGCCGGGTGGCCCGGGCGTCGGCGAGCGCGTAGTCGATCTGGCCGGGGTCGTGGCCGTCGATCTCGATGGTGTGCCAGCCGAAGGCGCCGAGCCTGGCCGCGTACGCCCCGAGGTCCCAGCCGTGCCGGGTGGGGCCGTGCTGGCCGAGCCGGTTCACGTCGATGATCGCCGTGAGGTTGTTCAGCCCCTCGTGCCCGGCGTGCTCGAACGCCTCCCACATCGATCCCTCGGCGAGCTCGCTGTCGCCGCACAACACCCAGACGTGGTACGGCAGGCGGTCCAGCCTGCGCGCGGTCAGCGCCAGCCCCACTCCCACGGGCAGTCCGAAGCCCAGTGAGCCCGTGGCCACGTCCACGAACGGCACCTCCGGAGTGGGGTGGCCCTCCAGGCGACTGCCGCGTCTGCGGAAGGTGAGCAACTCCTCGTCGGCGACGACCCCCGCGGCCTTGAGCATCGCGTACAGCAGGGGGGAGGCGTGGCCCTTGGAGAAGATCAGGTGGTCGTTGCCCGGGTTGGCGGGGTCCTCGACGTCCACGCGGAGGTGACGCGCGAGCAGCACGGCCATCAGTTCGGCCGCCGACATCGAGGACGTGGGGTGCCCCGAGCCGGCGGCCGCGGCGGCCCGGACCGAATCCACTCGGAGCTGGGCCGCGAGTTCGCACAGGAACCGGTAGTCAAGCTCGTCCATCGCCCTCGACTACCCCGCTGAGCCACTTCATATCACCGCAAAAGGTGCGGATCCCGATATGTCGGGATTATGGATCACCGGCGGTGGCGCGGGCCGTCAGCGGCGGCGCAGGCCGAGACCGGCGACGGCGGCGAGCCCGAGACCGGCGGCGGTGACCAGGCGGCGGTGCTGCGAGATCCACAGCTGCACGCTGCGGCCGTGCGACCGGCGGTCGAAGCTGCCGTGCGCGCCGTAGTCCTTGTCCTCGTCCGCGGGTTCCCACAGATTGGACACGCCCGTCGGCGCCTTCTCGCCGGTGAGCTGCGACTTCACCCCGGTTCTCGCGAGGTAGCGGTCGAGCAGGGCGGGCACCGCCCGCTGGCCCATGATGGTGGCCGCGGTCATCCCGCCGACCCAGTACTCCTTGCGCTCCGGATGCTCGGCGGCGTAGACGAGCGCGTCGGCGGCGACCTCCGGCTGGTAGATCGGCGGCACCGGCTGCGCGTGCCGCCGCATCCGGTTGAGCCCCCAGTCGAACTGCGGGGTGTTCAGCGCCGGGAGCTGCACCACCGTGATCTTCACGCCCGAGTCCTCGGCGAGCAGCTCGGTCCGCACCGACTCGGTGAACCCGACGATCGCGTGCTTGGCGCCGCAGTACGCCGACTGCAGGGGGATCGACCGGTAGGCCAGGGCGGACCCCGCCTGGACGATGACGCCCTTGTCCCGCGGCTTCATCATCTCCAGGGCCACCCGGGTGCCCCACACGTAGCCGAGGTAGGTCACCTTGGTCTCGCGCTCGTACTCCTCGGGAGTGATCTCCAGGAACGGCGCGAACACCGTCGTGAACGCGATGTTGATCCACACGTCGATCGGGCCGAGCTCGGCCTCGGCCCGCTGGGCGGCCTGGCGGACCTGGTCGTAGTCGGACACGTCCGCGGCGAAGGTCTTCCCGGTGCCGCCCTCCGCCCCGACGTCCACGGCGGCACCGGCCAGGCCCGCCTCTCCCCGTGCGATGAGCGCGACCTTCGCGCCCTCCGCTCCGAGCCGCCGGACCACCGCGCGGCCCACGCCGCCGCTCGCGCCGGTTACAACGACGACCTTGTCCTTCAGGCTCACCGCGTCATCCTCTCGATTGCGGCCCGCCGCCGAGCCTCTTCTGCCTGCGCACGGCGAACGTCATGTAGATGGCGATGCTCGCCATGATCGCCACGACGATCGCGGTCAGCACCCAGATGCGTCCCACGAAGGAGAGCACCAGAACGGCGAAACAGAAGACCAGGGCGAACGACGCGATACGGACGTGGATCACGTCCATCGGCGTCGCTTCCACCATGGGCTTGCCGGTCGGCGAACGTTGTTCTTCGGTCATGAAGGCCCCTCTACCCTCGAATGCGGTTCACTATCGCCGTGGTGGAGCGGTCCGGGACGTAACCGAGCACCCGCACCTCGCCGCCCAGCTCCCTGACCAGGTCCGCCTCGGGCAGCAGGTCAGGGTGGTAGTCGCCGCCCTTGACGTACACGTCGGGCCGGACGAGCCGCAGCAGCTCGGTCGGGCTGTCCTCGTCGAAGACGGTGATGTAGTCGACGCAGCCCAGCGCCGCGAGCACCGCGACCCGGTCCTCGCAGCGGTTGATCGGGCGCTGCGGCCCCTTCAGCCGGGCCACGCCGTCGTCGCCGTTGACGGCGACGACCAGCACGTCGCCGAGCCGGGCGGCCTCCTCCAGGCAGGCGACGTGGCCGCGGTGCAGCACGTCGAAGCAGCCGTTGGTGAAGACGACGCGCTTGCCCTCGGCCCGGTCGCGCTCCAGGCACGCGGCCAGCCGCTCGGGCGGCAGCGCGGTGTCGGGCCGCAGCGCCTGCAGCAGGTCCTCGTGGGAGCAGGCGGCCGTCCCCTGGCGGCGCACCACCACGCTCGCCGCCGCCTGGCCGATGTCCGCGGCGCGCTCGGGCTCCGCCCCTGCGGCCAGGGCGAGGGAGAACGCCGCCGTGAAGGTGTCGCCCGCGCCGATGCTCATCGTGTCGGGCGCGGGGGTCGCGTACGTGCGGTGCGGCGGCCTGCCGCGCCGGTGCAGCAGCGTGCCCTCGCCGTCCAGCGTGGTGACCACCAGGTCGGCGCCGGTGGCCTCGATGAGGTCCTCCGACCGCGCGGACAGGAACGCGACCCGGTCGTGGTCGTCCCCCTCGCCGAGCAGCCGCCGCACCTCGGCGTAGTTGGGCAGCACGGCCGTCGGCCGGCACTCCCGCCAGGCCGCCACGTCGTGGGCGTCCACCACGAGGATCGGCGCGCCGCGCGCGCCCTCGCTGCGGTCGAGGCTCAGGTCGCACAGCACCCGGCGGACGGCCGGCGTGCACACCCCGCCGCCGTAGTCGCAGGCGATGACGACGTCCGCGTCCGCCGCGAGCCGGGTGATCTGCTCGATGAGCTCGCGCTCGGCCGCCTCCGGCAGCGGCGCCTCGTCCTCCTCGTCGTACCGCGCCACGATCTGGCCGTCGGTCAGCACCCGGCGCTTGACCGAGGTCCGCCAGCTGCGCACGATGACCAGGCCCTCGATGTCGAGCCGTCCCAGGGTCGCGTTGAGCGTCGCCCCGGCGGGATCGGCGCCGGTGACTCCCACCATGTGGACCCGCGCGCCCAGGGCGGCCAGGTTCACGGCCGTGTTGGCGGCACCGCCCGGCTGGTCCTCGATCTGCTCGACGGTCACCACCGGCACCGGGGCCTCCTGCGCCATGCGCTTGGTGCGGCCCCGCAGCCACGAGTCGAGCATCACGTCCCCGACGACGACGGCTGTGACTTCACCGAAACGGTTGAGCGTCTCTTCCGTCATACATCGGCGGCTACCCCCGCAGACGCAGGGGAAACAACAGGCACGGCAGACCCGGCGAGCCGGTTTGGGGCGGCCGCACCGGGGTAACCGGGATCAGACGTCGCACCACACGAGCGCTCCGCCGGGGGTCAGCCGGCGGGCCGGGCGAATGGGGGTGTCCGATGCACGAGGGGACGAGGCGGGTGGCATGAGCGCGCTGCTCGTCGAGGGGGTCGAGCGGATCGCCGTGCTGAGGGCCAACGCCCTCGGCGACCTGCTGCTGGCACTGCCCGCCATCGGGGCGCTCAGACGGGCGTACCCCGCCGCCAAGATCACCCTGCTCGGCCGTGAATGGCACGCGCGGTTCCTGCGGGGCCGTCCGGGCCCGGTGGACGAGGTGGTGGCGCTGCCGCCCATCTCCGGTGTCTCCTCCTCCCCGTCGGACGGGACCGACGGCCCCGAGGAGCTGTACGAGGACCTGCGTGAGCGCAGGTTCGACCTGGCCGTCCAGATGCACGGCGGCGGGCGCAACTCCAACCCGTTCATCCGCAGGCTCGGCGCGCGGGTGACGGCCGGCCTCCGCACGCCCGACGCCGCGCCGCTCGACCGCTGGGTGCCGTACGTCCACTACCAGCACGAGACCCTGCGCTATCTGGAGGTGGCCGGCCTGCTCGGCGCCGCCACCAGCGAGATAGAGCCGAGGATCGCGGTCGTCAGGGAGGACTGGGCCGAGCTGAACCGCACGCTCGGCAAGGTGCCCCGGGGCCTGGTGGCGATCCACCCGGGCGCGGGGGACCGGCGCAGGAGATGGCCGCCGGAGCGCTTCGCGGAGGTCGCCGACCGACTCGGACGGCCGGTGGTGGTGACCGGCGTGGAGGAGGAGCGGGAGGTCGTCGAGAAGGTCGTCGCGCAGATGCAGACCCCGGCGCGGGCCGTCGTCGGAGAGCTGTCACTCGGCGGGCTCACCGCGCTGTACGCCGCCTGCGACCTGCTCGTCAGCAACGACACCGGACCACGCCATCTGGCGGCGGCGACGGGCACGCCCACCGTGGGCATCTACTGGTGCGGCAACATGATCAACTGGGGTCCGCTGAGCAGGGGTCACCAGCGGCCGCTGATCTCCTGGACGTCGGGCTGCCCGGTCTGCGGGCTGCCCGCCGGCACGGAGGGCATGCGCGAGTGCGGCCACCGCGACGTCTCGTGGGTGGGTGACGTGAGCGTGGACGACGTGCTCGAACAGGCGTGGGACCTGCTGCGGTGAGCGCCGTGGCCGACAGGACCGGCGCGGGGAGGTCCGCGGCGGACAAGGCCGCGGCGGGAAAGTGCGCGGCGGAGAAGGCGAAGGTCTTCGAGACACCGCCCGTCGAACTGCGGCCGAGCGACCCGAGCGAGCCGGGCATCCGGCGCCGCCGGCGCGGGCGCGGGTTCAGCTACACCTGGGCCTCCGGCCGGCCCGTGAAGGACCGGGCCACCCTGCACCGGATCAAATGCCTCGCGATCCCCCCGGCCTGGACCGACGTGTGGATCTGCGCCCATCCGAACGGTCACCTCCAGGCCGTGGGCACCGACGCCGCCGGCCGGCGGCAGTACCGCTACCACGACGAGTGGCGCAGGCAGCAGGACGAGGCGAAGTTCGACCACGTGCTGGACATCGCCGAGCGGCTCCCCGCGTTCCGCGGACGGGTCGCCCGCGACCTGCGCGGGGACGGCCTGGGCCGCGAGCGCGTGCTGGCCACCGCCGCGCGCATGCTCGACATCGGCTTCTTCCGCGTCGGCGGGGAGGAGTACACCGACTCCTACGGCCTGGCCACCCTGAAGACGTCGCACGTGAAGTGCGGGGACGGCAAGGTGGTGTGCCGCTACCTGGCCAAGGGCCGCAAGGAGCGGGAGCAGGTGCTGGCCGACGCCGAGGTGTGCGCGGTGCTCACCGCGCTGTCGAAGGGCCGCCGGGGCGAGCTGCTGCGCTACCGCGCCGAGGAGGGCTGGGTGGACGTGCGCAGCGCCGACATCAACGCCTACCTGAAGGACGCCTTCGGCACCGACGTCTCGGCCAAGGACTTCCGCACCTGGCACGCCACGGTCCTGGCCGCGGTCGGGCTCGCCGTCTCCCGGCCCGTACGCAGCGGCGCGGGGCGCAAGCGGGCCGTCTCCAGGGTCATGAAGGAGGTGTCGGAGTACCTCGGCAACACGCCGTCGGTGTGCCGCGCCTCCTACGTGGACCCCCGCATCGTCGCGTTGTACGAGAAGGGGCGGACGATCCCCCTCGAACGGCTGGGTGAGGACACCGGCGAGGGCCGGCTCGCCACCCACGGGCCGGTCGAGGAGGCCGTCATCGAACTCCTGCGCCGAGCGCCCGCACGGCGGCGCTGACCACCTGCGCGGCCGGGACCACCGCGCCCAGGTGATCGGAGGCGTCCGCCTCGTGCAGGATCGGGTGGCGTCCGTCCGCCGTGGACACGAGCACCGAGGGCGTCCGGTAGGCCCCGGCGAGCCGGGTCATCGCGACGTCGCCGCTGATGACCAGCCGGGCCCCGGCGACCAGCGCGCACAGCTCCCGCAGCGAGGTGCGCCCCGCGAGCACGATCTGCGGCGGCAGCACCGCCCGGGTCGCCACGAGCAGGGCCATCGGCCGTTCCCGGACGCTGCCGGTGATCACGACGGGCAGGCCCTCGTCCGTCAGCACCCGGGCCACCTCGGCGAACCGGTCGGCGGGCCAGCGCAGCGAGGTGCCGCCCGCGCCGGGGTGGATCACGACGGCCCCCGGGGCGGGACTCGCGGTCAGGGGAGTGGGCAGCGCCATGTCCTCCGGGTCGGCCGGCACGCCGTGCCACTGGAGCAGCCGGCACCACCGCAGCACCTCGTGCTCGCCCGGGTCCCACCACGGCCCCCGGATCCAGGGGACGTCCGGGTTCGCGTACGCCCACAGGCGCCTCGTCCCGACACCGAGGAGGACGCGGTGACTTCGCGGCCCGCGGTCGTGCAGGTTGACGGCGAGATCCGGCAGCAGCGGCGGGTGGTCGGCGTCCTCCTCGCCGGGCCCGGGCCACGACAGCGGCGCGAGCCCGTACGCCGGCAGGATCCGGTCCACCGCGCCGGTGAGCGCGGCGAGCTCGCTCAGCTCCGGCGGGCAGGCGAGGACGACGCGCAGCCCGTGGCGCCGCAGGGCGCGCAGCGCGGGCACCACGGTGAGAAGGCCCCCGATGCCGTCGGAACGCAGCACGAGGGCCGTCGACGTCACCGGCTCACCTCGGAGGTCGGCAGGATCAAGAAGCACTCCTTTCCAGCTCCCGGGTGGACAGCACCCGGTCGTAGGCCGCCAGGGTCTCGGTGGCGATGCGGCTCCAGGCGTACCTCGCGCGGGCCCGGTCGGCGCCCGCGATGCCGTACGCCGTGCGCCGCACCCTGTCGTCGAGCAGCTTGCGCAGCGCCCGGGCCAGCACGGCGGGCTTGCGGGGCGGCACGAGGAGACCGGTCACGTTGTTGACCACGGTCTCCTTCTGGCCGCCGACGGCCGAGGCGACGACGGGGACGCCGCAGGCCATCGCCTCGAGCGCCACCATCCCGAACGGCTCGTACCACGGCACGGAGACGACGGCGGTGGCCGAGCGCATCAGCGCGGGCAGCGTGTCGCGCTCGACCCGGCCGAGGAAGCGCACCCGGTCGGAGACGCCCGCCTGGGTCGCCAGCCAGCGCAGCCGGGTGACCTCGGGGTCGTGGTGCAGTTCGGCGGCCGGGGGACCGCCCGCGACCACCAGCTCCGTGTCCCGCAGGTACTGCAGCGCCCGGATGGTCGTCTCCAGGCCCTTGCGCGGCACGAGCCGGCCGACCGACAGCAGGCGCGGGCGCTCCGGCCGCTCCAGCGGCTCGACGTGCGGGTGGAAGGCGGTCACGTCCACTCCGCAGGGAACCACCCGGGTCGCGCGGCGGGGCACCCGCATGCGGATCAGCTCGTCGATCTCGTCCGTGCAGGTCGCGATGACGCAGTCGACGCGCCGTCCGATCTCGGCCTCGGCCTCGACGCGCTCGCGCGGACTGGTGTCGGCCGTGCCCTGGTGCCGCCGCTTGACGCTGCCGAGCGCGTGGTAGGTGTGGACGACCGGGATCCGCAGCTTCTCCGCCGCGGCGAGCGCGGCCAGCCCGCTCATCCAGAAGTGGCTGTGCACGACGTCCGGCCGGTCGAACAGCCACCGGTCGTGCAGCCACTTCCCGAAGTGGGGGATCCAGGGAAGGATCTCGTCCTTGGGGATCTCGGCGGCGGGGCCCGCGGGGACGTGGACGACCTCCACTCCGGGACCGAAGGGGACGGTCTCCGGCAGGTCCTCGCGGTCCCTGCGGGTGTAGACGGTGACCTCGTGCCCGGCCCGGGCGAGCTCCCGGGCGAGGGCGGCGACGTGCACGTTCTGACCGCCGGCGTCGACACCGCCGAGGGTGGCGAGCGGGCTGGCGTGCTCCGAGACCATGGCGATCTTCACTGGGGGTTCCTCCAAGAGCGGCAGTGGCGAGTACCCGGCTCGGGGGTCAGGGAGTCCAGGTGAGCAGGTCCGGCGACCGGGGCGGGGGCGGCGGCGGGTCGCCGTGCGCGGGAACCGGCGGCGCGGACGCGGCGGTGACGGTTCCCCGGGGCGGGACGGCCCGCGACGACGGCGGCGCACGCATGGCGGGCCGTGGCGGGCGGACGGCGGAGGGCGGGCGCGTGGCCCGCGAGGACGGTGGCGCGTGGCCGGTGGGGGATGCCGGAGACGGCCCGTACGGAGGGGACCGCGACGTGGGGGGCCGTGGCGTAGGGGACCGCGACGTGGGGGGCCGTGGCGTAGGGGACCGCGACGTGGGAGGCCGTGGCGTGGGGGCGGCCGGAGGAGGCGGTGCCGGTGGAAGAGGTGCGGTGAGCGGTGCCGCCGGTGCCCGCGGTGCTCCGGCCGGGGCGGGGTGAAAACCGGTCACACGTTCCCAAGACGCTCCTCCGTCACGGCATGCTCACGCCAAGGAGGTACCTGCGTCTTAGGCACCAGGAATACCAACAACCATATCCACCCTCGCGCCCGTCAAACCACTGGTTTCGCCCGGCAAGGGCCGGGCAGCGCTAGCGATACAGAACCGAGGGGGACACGAGGGGAAGAGATGGAGACGCCGCACTATGTCGCGGCCCGCGTGCAGCGGGCTCTCGCGGAGGACGATCGGACCACCGAGCTGGGCATTCGGGTGGATGTGCGAGGAGAAGAGGTCTACCTGCGCGGACAGGTTTCCTGTGACGAGCGGCGCCACCAGATCGAGAACGTCGCCCGGGAGGCGGCTCCGGGCCTGCGGGTGCACAACGAGATCACCTTGGTGGAGGTGCGGGAGCCGGGAGAGGAGGAACATCTGTGAGGGAGTTGCGGATCGCCGCCGTCGCGGACATCCATCTGGGCGAGGATCTGCGCGGTCACTATCGCAAGAAGATCGAGGGCATCGAGCGCCGCGCGGACGTGCTGCTGGTAGGAGGCGATCTGACCAGGCACGGCACCGTCCCCGAGGGCAGGGTGGTCGCCGAGGAGCTGAGCGGCCTGCCCATCCCCGTCGTCGCCGTGCTCGGCAACCACGACTACCACTCCGACTGCAACCAGGAGATCATCGATCTCCTCCGCGACGCCGGCATCACCGTCCTCGACGACGAGGGCACGGTCGTCCCCATCGACGGCGTACGGCTCGGAGTGGCCGGAGGCAAGGGCTTCGGCGGCGGTTTCGCCGGGAAATGCGCGAGCGAGTTCGGCGAGCCGGAGACCAAGGCGTTCGTCCGGCACACCAAGGAAATCGCCGAGCGGTGGCGGCGCGCGCTCAAGGAACTCGACGCCGACCACAAGATCGTGCTGAGTCATTACTCACCGGTCAAGGACACCCTCATGGGCGAGCCGCCGGAAATCTATCCGTTCCTCGGCAGTTACATGCTGGCCGAGGCGGCCGACGCCGAGGGCGCGGATCTCTTCATTCACGGCCACGCGCACGCCGGCACGGAAAAGGGTGTGACTCCCGGGGGTATCCGGGTGCGTAATGTCGCCCTTCCGGTCATCAAGCACGCGTACACCGTCTACTGCCTGAACGGCGATCATTGCTGAGCGTTCGGTCGTGAGACGGCGGCCGGCCCTTGTGGCCGGCCGCCGTCCCGGTGTCCGTGAGCAGGGTGGGTGAGGTGTGACTAGGGATTGAAGATACTGACGCCACCGGGGCCGACGAGGAATCCGATGACGATGAGGACGATCCCCCAGAGGATGTCCCGACGGGCCAGGATCACGTAGATCCCGGCGATTACCAGTACCACGGCGATGATCCAAAGCAGAGTAGCCATGGCCCTCCACTGCCCGTACAAAGGGTCTCGTAACATCATTCAGGCCTGGGGCCGATCGAATTTGCCTTCGCAGCGCTCATTGTTACGTTTGCTTGACAATAATCGGGCATGTGGTCATACATGACCACTTTCGGCTATTTCCTGTCCAGTGAGGAACATGATCCGAAGGAGCTGGTCCGCCAGGCGAAACTCGCCGAGGAGGCCGGCTTCGAGGCGTTGTGGATCTCGGACCACTATCACCCGTGGCTGGACGAGCAGGGCGAGAGCTCGTTCGTGTGGTCCGTCATCGGGGCCGTCTCGCAGGCCACGTCGCTGCCGGTGACCACCGCCGTCACCTGCCCCATCATCCGCGTCCACCCGGCGATCATCGCCCAGGCCGCGGCGACCGCCCAGATCCTGCTGGACGGCAGGTTCCGGCTCGGGGTCGGCACGGGCGAGGCGTTGAACGAGCACATCCTGGGCGACCAGTGGCCTCCGGCCGAGGAGCGCCAGCGCATGCTGGAGGAGGCTCTCGACGTCATCAGGGAGCTGTGGACCGGCGAGCTGGTGACGTACCACGGTGAGTTCTACGAGGTGGACACGGCCCGGCTGTACTCGCTGCCGGACCGGCCCCCGCCGATCTACATCTCGGGCTTCGGGCCCAAGTCCGTCGAGCTCGCGGGCCGGCTCGGCGACGGCTACATCCACACCGCGCCCGCCGCCGACATGGTGGAGGCGTTCCACAAGGCGGGCGGCGAGGGCAAGCCGTGCGCCGCCGGGCTGAAGGTGTGCTGGGCGGACGACGAGGCCGAGGCGCGCAGGACCGTACACCGGCTCTGGCCCAACCAGGGGATCCCGGGCGAGGCCGCACAGCTGCTGCCGCTGCCCCGGCACTTCGAGCAGCTCTCGCAGCTCGTCACGGAGGAGGCCGCGACCCGGTCAACGCCCTGCGGACCCTCCCCGGAGGCGCACCTGAACGCGATCCGCGAGTACGTGGACGCCGGCTTCGACGAGGTCTACGTCAACCAGATCGGCCCGGACCAGGACGGGTTCTTCGAGTTCTACGCGACGCGGATCCTGCCGCGCCTGCGGGAAGCGCGCTGACAGCGCGGAGCGGCGCGACCGCGGTGCACGCGGTCGCGCTGTCTCTCAGGCGTCGTCCTTGACCAGGCGCAGCGACAGGAGCGGCTGGATGAACCAGAGCCAGCCGGACAGCAGCGCCACACCCGCACCGATCAGCGCCGTCGGCCACATGCCGGTCAGCGCGTCCATGACCAGGGCGGTGGAGCACGCCATGGACACGGCCAGGGCGAGTCCGCCGGCCACGCCGAGCCGGTTCGCCCGGTGCAGCAGCAGCTCCTTGAGTCCCGACCGGAACAGGATCCGGTGCTGGGTCGCCGGAGCGATCAGGCAGATGGACGCGACCGCCGCGGTCACGACCGCGGTGTAGAACAGCCAGTTCCCGGTCGCGTCGATCTTCTCGAAACCGGCGGAGAACGGGAGCGTCAGCAGGAACGCGAACAGCACCTGCACGCCCGTCGCGGCCACCCGCAGGCCCTGCAGCAGCTCGCCCAGCTCGCGGTCGACGCGCTCCTTCGGATGCTCGTCGGTGTTCTCCAACGGCTCCAGCACCTCGCTCATGCCGCCTCCCCGCCCCGCGGCGCGAAGTCAGGTCGTGCGGTGCCGGTCCGCTCGCTCATTCAGCCGCCTTCATCAGGCGCGCGTAGGCGAGCTGGAGCCAGTCGGAGATCGCCACGGCCGCCATGGTGGCCCCAGCCAGCCGGGTCACCCGAGGGAAGAACACGGTGCCCGCCGCGTATCCGGTGGCGATCCACTGGGACAGGCAGAACGGGCAGGTCAGCAGCTCGCCCACGGCATGCTGCAGTCCGTGGCCGCGGACCTCCTCCTTGAGCTCCGCCGGCCCGGAGACCCCCTCGTACCGGGTGAAGGGGGCGCGGATGGGGCTGGTGACCGGGTCCTTCGCGAGCGTCCGCGAGAGCCGGTGCGTGAACAGCCCCATGAGCATGAGGTCCATCACTTTGATTTTCTCGGGGCCCGTGCGGCCCGTCAGTTTCGCCGCGGTCAGCAGCGCCCCCACGGCCCCGCCGTACACCGCGAGAACCCGTGTGTACGAGGCGAGCGGACGGCTCTCCTCGCCCTCGTACTCGCGCTTGATCTCCTGGAGGGTCTCGGTCATGAGCGCGCCCTACCCGGGATTGTTTGCGGCGAACATGGCTGGGCAAGCGACGTGAGTGGGTAGTCACAGTCACGAAGTCACCGACGCGATTCTTGAAACGCTCAAGCGCGCCGGGGCCGGTCTCAAGGAGGCCGGGGTGCGCTTCGCCCTGGCCGGAGGCTGCGCCGGCTACGCGAGGGGCGCCGCGCCATCACTGCACGACGTCGACTTCGCCTTGGTCGAGGAAGACGTCCCGCTCGCGCTGAAAACCCTGGAGAGCCTGGGTTTCCGGACCGCGAAACCACCGGAGGACTGGCTGGTCAAGGCGTTCGACGAGGAAGGTGTGCTCGTCGACCTGATCTTCTCACTCGCCGACAGGCCCGTGACCGAGGCCATGATCGCTCGAGCCGAGCCGATCAACACCGCCGCGCTGAGCCTGCCCGTCCTCGAAGCCACCGACCTTGTGATCTCCTGGATCCTGCCGCTGTCGGAGCACGCCTGCGACTACGGCTCGCTGCTGCCGATGGTCCGCGCCATGCGGGAGCAGGTCGACTGGGACCGGGTCGCCTCGGTCGCCGCGCCGTCGCCGTACGCATCGACGTTCGTCACGCTCCTGGAGCGGCTGCACATCATCGCCCCTACGACACCTCGGCCCGACAGCACCTGGCCCTGAGAGGCCCGCTCCGGCCGCCGTCCCGGTCCATGCGGAGGAGGGGCCGGGAGGGACCTCCGGGGGAGAAAAGAAGGGGGCCGTGCCGCCACGGCGGCGCGGCCCCCTTCCGCCGTCACATGGACGAAGTGCGGGGGAAACGCCCGTAGTACTCCCCGACGCGGTCCCGGTAGCCCGGCTCGCTCATCGCCGCCTCGTTGAACTCCGGCGCGTTCTTGATCTCCTGTTTGGTGCGGCTGACGAAGACCTTGCGATCCTGGAAGTCGATCCTCGTCACCACACTCGCGGGGAGCATGACCTTCTTGCCGAAGATCCACGGGCCCGTGTCCACGACGATGTAGCTCTGGCCCGCCTCATAGGTGGCCTCGTCCACGGAGCCGATCTTCCCGTCCACGGCCTGCACGTCGTATCCGGCGATGTCCATCTGCTGTCCCGTGCCGCTCACGGTGTCGGAATACGACCAGAGATCCGGTGTCATGGTGCTCACTCCCTTCGTCGTCACTCTCCGTACCCGAAGGGGAGAAGGGGAACATCCCGGACACGTAAGGGCAGGACATCATCTGGTCGCCCGCCATCCGCCACGACCGGTCACGCCGTGGCGCGGAACACCTCCGGATGCCGCTACTCTTATGGGGCGGGCGCCGCTAGCTCAGTTGGTTAGAGCAGCTGACTCTTAATCAGCGGGTCCGGGGTTCGAGTCCCTGGCGGCGCACCACAAGA
Source organism: Microbispora sp. ZYX-F-249 (assembly GCF_039649665.1). Taxonomy (NCBI): domain Bacteria; kingdom Bacillati; phylum Actinomycetota; class Actinomycetes; order Streptosporangiales; family Streptosporangiaceae; genus Microbispora; species Microbispora maris. Next base: position 285,700 of record NZ_JBDJAW010000003.1, read on the forward strand.
AGGCCCGGGTCGGCACAGCCGACCTGGGCCTTTCGCATTCGGGGCGCCGGGAGTCATCTCGTGAGGTCGGCTCGCCGCCGGAGCATCCTGACCGCGCCGGACGGCGAACGCTTCCAGGCTTGGGGCAGTGGGCCGGCCCGTACGCGGGGGCGCGGTGTCAGCGGGAGGTCTCGTACCAGTGGTAGGGGATCGACCAGTCCCAGTGCTCGGTCTCCTCCTGCTCGCGTGCGAGGTGGGCCGCGTCGGGGGCCCAGGTCAGCGTGCAGGCGACGCCGAACTGGGCGGCCCAGTACCGGCCGAGCCGTACGAATCCCTGGCCGAGAGCGAAGACCATCCGCTTCACCAGCGACAACACCATCGGGCACCACTCCTTGCACGATCAGGCTCGGCACCAATGTGGCCCAGATCACCAGGTATCTGGAAATAAAGATTTAATCTGCCCGAATCCTCCATGTAAATGCCCAGAGGGTACGAGATGCGCCCCACGGCCGTACGCGTGACCTTGCGGCGGGAGGATGTCGGGCATGGCACCCTTCGAGATCGGTGAGACCGCCCTGGTGGTGGAGGTTCCCCCGGCCGAGCCCCTGGCCGGGGGCCTGCGGGAACGCTACGGCTTCTCCCCGGCGTACGGCATGCCCGCCCACGTCAGCGTCCTGTGTCCGTTCCTGCCGCGTGAGCGCCTCGACGCCGGCGTGCTCGCCGGCCTGCGGAACCTGTTCGCGGCGCGGCGGCCGTTCGAGGTCGCGTTCGCACGGGCCGCCCGTTCCGGGGACGTGCTCCACCTCGCCCCGGAGCCGGACGGCCCGGTGCGGGAGCTCACGGAGGCGGTGGCGGGCCGCTGGCCGGAGGCCGTGCCCTACGGAGACGGGCCCGCCGTGCCGCACTTCGCGCTCGCGGAGGGACTGCCCGGCGACGCGGGTCAGGCGGCCGGGCCTCCCGTGACGACGCACGCCGGCGGTGTGACGCTGCGGGTCTTCGACGGCGAGAGCTGGCGTGCGGAGGCGTTCTTCCCGCTGGGCGAGCCGCCGGTGGCCGAGTTCGCCTTTCCCGGGCCGCTGCGCGAGCGTCTGGTCGCGGCGATCCTGAGCGGGGACAAGACGGCCACCGCGGGCCTGCTGGCGGATTACGAGCACTGCGGCGACCCCCTCCCGGTGACCGGCCGGTGGTCCGCGCTGATCGACTCGGCCGGGCGGCGCGTGGCGCTCCTGGAGACGACACAGGTGCGGGTGGTGCCGATCCGCGAGGTCGACGAGGCGTTCGCCCGCGACGAGGGCGAGGGGTACGAGACCGTCGCCCAGTGGAGGGCCGACCACGAGCGCTTCTGGACCGGCCCGGAGATGTCCGCCGTCCTCGGCGGACCACCGGTGATCGACGACGACACGCTGATCGTGGCCGAACGCTTCCGTCTGCTCGGACCCCTGTGACCACCTGTGGATAACGTCACGGCGCCGGTGGCCGGGCCTGACAGAATCGCTCGCACGACCCGACCGGGCGGCCGTCGAGGGCCGCCGGAGGGGCGCCGATCGGGGGAGGGCGAGCGGATGATCGGGGCGAACCGGCGGCGTGCAGCCGGAGAGCGGGAAGACACGCCGCGGCGGAGCCTCGGGCCGCCGGGCGAGGCCGCCTGGAGCTTCCCCTGGTCGTCGCAGTCCCCCGGGCGGGCGGCGGAGGAGCTGGTGGCCGAGCTGCTGTCGGCGGCGCTGGAGGCGGGGCGCCGCCGTGACGAGGCCGAGTTCCGGCGATGCGTGCGGGTCCTCGCACAGGGCCAGGGGCTGCGCGAGATCGTGGACCGCGCCCTGCTGGACGCGCTGAACCGGCACGTGACACTCGCCTGGGAGCGCGGCTGGCAGCCCGCCGACGTCGTCCGGCTGGCCGGGCGGCGGCTTGAGGCCCGGCACGTCCGCCTCGCGACCGACGCCGTCGCGGCCGAGATGCGGGCCTACGCCGCGGCGACGGTGGACGAGCGCTGGCTGGACCAGCTCGCGGCCGTCGGTGCGACGGTGTGGTGGAGCCGCGACGGGGAGTACCTCCGCGAGGACGGCGACCGGATCGGGATGGTCGCCTGCGCGCTGCGGGTGATCCGGCTACTGGCCACGCTGCCGTCGCTGGAACGGCTGTGCCCGGTGCCGGGAACGGCCCGCCGTACGCCCGGCTCCCCCGGCGGCGCCGTGGACGAACGGATGCTCGCCCGGGTGCGGGCACTGCTGGCCAAAGCCGAGTCGACCGAGTTCGAGGCGGAGGCCGAGACGTTCACCGCAGCGGCCCAGTCGCTGATGGCCCGGCACAGCATCGATGCCGCGTTGCTGGCCGCGCGGACGGCCGGTCAGGGAGGAGCCGGGCGGCCGGAGGGACGCCGGCTGGGCGTCGACGCGCCCTACGAGGGTCCGAAGGCGATGCTGCTGGACGTCATCGCCTCGGCCAACCACTGCCGCTCGGTGTGGAGCCGGCATTTCGGGTTCGCCACCGTGCTCGGGTTCCCCGCGGACCTGGCCGCGGTGGAGGTGCTGTTCACCTCCCTGCTGGTGCAGGCCACCACGGCGATGACGCTCGCGGGGTCCCGCCGTGACGGCCTCGGCCGTTCCCGCACGCGGTCGTTCCGGCAGTCGTTCCTCGCGGCGTACGCGCAGCGCATCGGCGAGCGGCTGCGGGAGGCGGCGGGACAGGCGATGCGGGAGGCCTCCGCCGACACCGGGCGCGACCTGCTGCCGGTGCTGGCGGCACGGGAGGCCGAGGTCGAGGCGAGAGTGGAGGAGCTCTTCCCGACACTGACCATGGTCGGCGCGGGCGCGATCAGCAACCGGGAGGGCTGGATCTCGGGCCGGGCCGCCGCCGACCGTGCCGTCCTCGACCCGCGCGCCAAGGTCACCCGGGGAGGCGCGTGATCCGACCCCGCGACGCCCCGGCCGCGGCAGGTGCCCGACGGCCCCGGCCAACGTCAACGCCGGCGGCACGGGCCGGCCGTGCGTCGGGCCTCAGGCATCGAGCAACTCGTGCGGCCCCCAGCCGTCGGCGTCCTCCACCACCCGCAGGGCCAGCTCCGCGGGGCCGGCCATGTCGAGCGGGGTGACGCCCGAGACCGCGTGACCGTGCGCGAGCCGGTCCAGTGCGGCGCCCACGAGCGGCCCGGCCGTCCGTACGGTCGAGGGCAGCGCGATGGATCGCGTCGAACCGCCGTGCAGCACGATGTTGCGCTGCCGGTAGAGGCGCCGGAAGCAACCGCGCAGATAGCGCTCCACGCGGCCGAGGGTCACGGACGGTGCGGCGACCAGCTCGCGCATCCGTCCGAGCGCGGCCGTGGTGACGGGGTCGTCCACGCGCACGACCGGCTCCCCGCTCAGCCACCGGACCATCCGCCTGGCGCGTTCGCGGTTGTTGCCGCCGAGCACGTCGAGGTCGCGGCACAGGCGAGGGTCTTCCTCGCGGATCCGCGCGTCGTAGCTGAGGGCGGTCAGTTCGGCGCGTGGCCAGCCCGCCGCCACCAGCGCGGCGGCCCGGTCCGCGGCCACCGCCCGCCCCTCCTCGCGGTCGGCTTCGTCGGTGTCGCAGAAGAGCAGCGACTCGATGGCGGCCCAGGCTCCCGCCACGGCCGTGCTCGGCGAGCTCTCCGTGAGCGGCGCGGCGAGTTCGAGCGCGTCGTCGATGCGCAGCCCGTGCGCACCGGCGTCGGGCAGGTCGTAGAGCACGCCGACGCGTTCCAGCGACAGCACGGTCACCGCGGGGTCGCCCCGCCGGAAGTCCTGTGGTTCGGTCAGCCCCGAGATGAACACCTTGGGGTAGACGTCCAGCGCCGTCTGCCCCCGCCGGTACCGCACCCTGTTGCGGACCCGGTCGAACGACTCGGTGACCTGCTGCACCGCCGAGACGTGGTCGCGAGCCCGTACGCGAACAGCAGGCCTCCGCTCGCGCGAACGCCCGTAACCTGTGGAAACTCCGTCAGCAGCCGCTGGCGCACCTCCTCCTGCGACAGCCAGTGCGAGGACTTCAGCGCGACCTGCGGCGCGGGCACCTTGTCCTGGAGGACGATCACTCCCTCGTAGCCGAGGTCGCCACGTGATTCCAGCTCGATGAGGAGATCGATCAGGTCGACCGGGTCGGCCGATCCGGCGAGCCGTGTCTTGATCTCACGCCGGAGGAAATCCTGATGAAAGCCCTCGTCCAGGAGGTGAGCGGCGATGCACCGGGCGGAACGTTCCACATGAACGCGGCCAGAGGTGAGGAGATCGCGCCAACGACGAAGATAGCCGTCGGCCACGAGGTCCGACAGGAGCGCCAGCGCGCGCTGGCTGCGGGCACCCGGCTTGATCGGCCTGACGCAGATCTGGTGCAGGTGCCGGCGGATCAGCCCGTCTCCCAATGCGCTGTCGGTCTTGAGCCTGGGGAGCAGCGACTCCCGGGCATACCATGCGAGGGAGGCCTGCGAGAGGACGTGGCGTCCCACCCAGTCGGCCGCCTCCACCGCCTCGCGCAGGGCGAGGACCGTGCCCACGTCCCACAGGCGGCGCTGCCAGGGACGCCACGATTCCAGCAACTCCTGGATCCGGGCGGTGACCAGAGCACCGGTTTCAGGCCTGCTGCTGACGGCTCCCATCGGCGAGGTACCCCTTCGACTGAGTGACTGCTGCGTTACTGCTTGCGCACAGCCCGCCGGGGAAAGTACTCTCAGAAGGAACTTAGGCAGGGGAGTCGCCCGGAAGGGCCGCTCCCCATCGCCTTTTCCGGGGGGTGTGCGGCACCCAGTGTGGCCGATCGAAGACTCGCTGATCACTGTTTTCGCACATCTCGTGTACGTTGCGTGACCGTCTTCCGGAGGTCAGCCGGAGGAGTCGTCGAAGTGGAGCTCCGAGGTGATCCGGTAGCGGTCGCCGCGGTAGATGGACCTCGTGAACTCCACGACCCGGCCACCGGCCTCGCGGGCCGTGCGCTCGATGAGCAGGGCGGGGGCGTGCTGGGGGACGCCGAGCAGCTCGGCCTCGGTCTCGTCGGTGACAGTCGGCTCGATGCTCTGGGTGGCGCGGCGGACGTCGACGCCGAACCTCGTGCGCAGGAACCGGTAGAACGACCCGGACACCATGTCCTCGGGCCGCAGGGACTCGACCAGGCGGTGCGGGAGGTGGATGCGCTCGATCGCCATCGGCTCGTCGTCCACCAGGCGCAGCCGTACGACGCGCAGGACCGGGTCGGCGGGCGAGACCTGCAGGCGGTGCGCCAGCCGGGCGGTGGCCGGGGCCGAGTCGAACTCCAGGATGCGGCTGAGCCAGGTTCCCTCGGCGGCGGGGGCGTGGAAGGAGTCGTCGCCGGCCGCGAGGGGCTGGGTGACCTTGCGGCGGCCGGTGAACGTCCCCCGCCCGTGCTCCCGCACGAGCATGCCCTGCCGTACGAGCCCGTCGATCGCCGCGCGGAGGGTCGGGCGGGAGACGCCGAGCTCCCGGGACAGGTCGCGTTCCGAGGGGATGGCGGTGCCGGGCTCCTTGTCGGCGATCAGGTCGAGCAGGACGTCTCTGACCCGGTCGCGCTTGAGGCCCGCTGGAAGTCTCTGCACGCCCCAGACCTTACCAGTAGTTGACCACTCCTCCCCATCTCGGCCTGGCGATAACCCGAAATATCGCCTCTTGACAGCCCGACTGGTTAAGACCACTCTCCTCTCAATGGTTTACCAATAACTGACCACTGGGAGGACCGATGAGGTTACGCCTCCTCGCCGCGGCGGCCGCGTTCAGCCTCACGCTCGCCGGTTGCGGCTCGGCGTCCGAGCCCGGGACATCCGGACAGACCGGTACGGCCACGCTGACCGTGTGGTTCATGCGCGACAGCCTGTCGGACGCGATCGTGAAGCGGTTCACCGACGACTTCCAGCGGTCGCATCCCGGAATCACCCTGAACATCCAGATCCAGGAGTGGGACGGCATCGGGCAGAAGGTCACCAGCGCGCTGGCCAGCAAGGACGCCCCCGACGTCATCGAGGTCGGCAACACCCAGGTCGCCGAGTACGCCGCCAGCGGCGGGGTCGGGGACCTCACCGGCAAGGTCGCCGACCTGGGCGGCGCCGACTGGCTGCCCGGCCTGGCCGAGCCGGGGAAGATCGACGGCAGGCAGTACGGCATCCCCTGGTACGCCGCCAACCGAGTGGTGATCTACAACAAGGACCTGTTCGCCAAGGCCGGCGTCACCTCTCCGCCGAAGACCCGCGACGAGTGGATCGGCGTCACCACGAAGCTGAACGAGGGCGGCGTGCAGGGCATCTACCTGCCGGGCCAGAACTGGTACACCCTCGCGGGGTTCGTCTGGGACGAGGGCGGCGACCTCGCCGTCGAAGAGGGCGGCCAGTGGAAGGGCACGCTCGACACGCCGCAGGCGCTCGCCGGGATGGCGTTCTACAAGCGGCTCCAGTCGCTCGGCAAGGGGCCGAGGGACTCCGACGAGGCCAGGCCGCCGCAGGCCGACGTGTTCGGCAAGGGCGACGTCGCGCAGATCATCTCCGCGCCCGGCGGCGTGGTCGCGATCGAGAAGGCCAACCCGGACCTCAAGGGCAAGCTGGGCTTCTTCCCGATCCCCGGCAAGACGGCGGACAAGCCGGGCGCCGTCTTCACCGGAGGGTCCGATCTGATCATTTCCGAGGCGTCCGCGCACCCCGACGAGGCGTACGAGGTGGTCAAGGCGCTGGCGGGGGAGAAGTTCCAGCTCGACATGGCCAAGGAGATGAGCTATGTGCCCAACCGCACCTCGTACGCGGGGGTCCTGAGCGGCGACGAGGCCACCGCGGCGATGGCGGCCGGGGCCGCGGCCGGGCACGCCACGCCCAACTCGCCCAACTGGGCGGCCGTGGAGGCCAGGAACGTCATCAAGGAGTACATGACCAAGGTGCTCACCGGAGGCGACGCGGCCACCGCGGCGAAGGAGGCCTCCGGAGTGATCACCACGATCCTCAACACCAGGTCCTGACATGGCGCGCGCCCTCGCCCGCACGGCCCGTCCCGCTCTCGTCGTCGAGTCGAGAACCCGCAGGAAAGGCGCGCTCTGGCCCTACCTGCTGGTGGCCCCGGCCCTGGCCGCCTTCGCCTGCCTGCTCGTCTACCCGCTGGCCCGCAGCGTCGTGATCTCCTTCCAGCACTTCCGGCTGGGCGAGTTGATCAGGGGCGGGGCGGCCTTCGAGGGCCTCGCCAACTACGCCGAGGCCCTCGGCGGGCCGGAGTTCTGGGCGGTCGTACGGCGGACCTTCCTGTGGACCGCCGCCAACGTCGTACTGATCATGGTCATCGCGACCGCCGTGGCGCTGATGCTGCCGCACCTGGGGCGCCGGATGCGGCTGGCCGTCATGAGCGGGATGGTGCTCACCTGGGCCACGCCGGTGCTGGCCGCGACGACGATCTTCCAGTGGCTCTTCCAGTCGCGCCTGGGCGTCGTCAACTGGGTGCTGGTGCGGCTCGGCTTCGACTCCTTCCGCGACTACACGTGGTTCGCCGACGGACGGGCGACGTTCGCGATCCTGGTCGCGCTGGTGGTCTGGCAGTCGGTGCCGTTCGCCGCGCTCACCCTCTACGCGGGACTCACCACGATTCCCGGTGAGCTGTACGAGGCGGCCCGGATCGACGGAGCCGGATCGTGGCAGGTCTTCGGCCGGGTCACGTTCCCCATCCTGCGTCCGCTGTTCGGCCTGATCACGTCGCTGGAGGTCATCTGGGTCTTCACCTGCTTCGCGCAGATCTGGGCGATCAGCAAGGGCGGCCCCGGCGGCGCCACCGCCACGCTGCCGGTCTACGCGTTCCAGATCGCGCAGTCGCTGCACCGGTACGACCTGGGGTCGGCCGTCTCCACGCTGACCGTGCTGATGCTGCTCGCGGTGCTGGTCGTCCACCTGCGGCGGATGTTCCGGGAGGAGGGAGCGTGAGGAGGGCCGCACTCAACCTGGCAGCCGTGGGCGTGCTGGCGGTGTCGGTGTTCCCCGTCTACTGGATGGTGATCACCGCGTTCAAGCCGACGGTGGACATCCTGACCGAGACCCCGGCGTTCTGGCCCGTTCGGCCGACCCTCGACCACTTCGCGACGGCCGTACGTGCCGCCGGGTTCTGGACGTTCTGGCGCAACAGCCTGGCGGTCACGCTCGGCGCGGTGCTACTCGCGCTGGTCGTGGCGCTGCCGGCCGCCTTCGCCGTGGCCCGGCTGCGCTGGCCGGCGCGGCGCGGGTTCATCCTGATGGTCTTCGTCGCCCAGACCGCCCCCTGGTCGGCGCTGCTCGTGCCGGTCTACATCATCGCCCGCGACGCGGACATGCTCGACCGGCTGCCGACGCTGACGCTGGTGTATTTCGTCACGACGCTGCCGTTCACGATCGTGACGCTGCGCGGGTTCATCGCGGCGGTCCCGCCCGAGCTGGAGGAGGCCGCGCTGATGGACGGCTGCGGCCGGGCCGAGGCGTTCCGCCGGGTGGTGCTGCCGCTGCTCGCGCCGGGCCTGATGTCCACGTCGCTGTTCGGCTTCATCACCGCATGGAACGAGTTCGCCTTCGCCAACGCGCTCATGATCAAGGACCAGGGCGACCGTACGCTGCCGATCTGGCTGTCCGGGTTCGCCAACGTCTTCGGCACCGACTGGGGCGCCACCATGGCCGCCGCCACGCTGTTCATGCTCCCCGTCCTGCTCGTCTTCCTCGTGCTCCAGCGCCGCGTGTCCTCCGGGATGATCGCGGGCGCCGTGAAGGGATGACCCAGATGATGATTCCGCGGCCCCGCGAGGCGGCCGTGCTCGGGGGAACCGTCACGCTCCACGACGGCCTCGTACGGCACGCACCCGACGATCTCCGGCTGGGAGAGGAGGGGTATCGCATCGACGTCGCGCCGGACGGCGCGGAGCTGACGGCGGGAGGACCCGCCGGGCGCTTCTACGGCCTGCGGACCCTGGCGGCGCTCGGCCCCGAGGCGCCGCTGTGCCGCATCACCGACCGGCCCGCGCACGTCTGGCGCGGGGTCATGCTCGACGTCGCCCGGCACTTCATGCCGAAGGACTTCGTGCTGCGGCTGATCGATCTGCTCGCGGTCCACCGGCTCAACCGGCTGCACCTGCACCTGACCGACGACCAGGGCTGGCGGCTGCAGATCAAGCGCTATCCCCGGCTCACCGAGGTCAGCGGGGAGCACTACACGCAGGAGGACATCCGCGAGATCGTGTCGTACGCCGCCGACCGGTTCGTCACGATCGTGCCCGAGATCGAGATGCCGGGGCACGCCCAGGCGGCGATCTCCGCCTATCCCTGGCTCGGCAACCACCCGTCACGCCGTCTGCCGGTCCGCGACTCGTGGGGGATCAGCCCGCACGTGTTCAACCTGGAGGAGGCGGCGATCGGCTTCTGCCGGGACGTGCTCGACGAGGTCATGGACCTGTTCCCCGGGGAGTACGTCCACCTCGGCGGCGACGAGTGCCCGCCGGACGAGTGGGCGCACAGCGAGGCGGCGCTGCGGCGGATCGCCGAGCTCGGGCTGCCGGGCCCGGACGCCGCGCGGGCGTGGTTCACCTCCACCGTCGGCGCGTACGTGACCTCCCGGGGCCGGCGCCCGATCCACTGGTACGACACACCCGGTGGGCCGCCGGGCGTCACGGCGATGACATGGCTCGACCACGAGAGCGGACCGCGCGCGGCCCTCGAAGGGCTCGACGTCGTGCTGGCTCCGCACACCAGCACCTACCTCGACTACCCGGCCGACGCCCCCGGCCCGCACGGCCGGATGCTCTCCCTCGCCGACGTGTACGGGTTCACGCCGCCCCCGGCCCCCGAGGGGGCGACGGGCCGGATCCTCGGGGCGCAGTGCCAGCTCTGGACCGAGTACATGCCCACCCCCGAGCACGTCGAGGCGATGGCGTTTCCCCGGTTGTGCGCCTTCGCCGAGGTGGCCTGGGGCACGGCGGGGGACTACCACGACTTCCTGCGCAGACTCCCCCCTCATCTGGAGTCCCTGGGCGTCCGGCCGGGGCCGGTCATCCCCTGAACTCCGCAACCCACCCCCCATGAAAGGAAGACTGCGGTGTCACGAAAGCTCTTGTGGGGCGGCCTCGCGGCCGTCCTGCTGGCCGCGCTGGTCGTAGCGCTGCCCGCGCAGGCGGCCCAGTCGCTGCGCCTGCGTTACAAGACGAGCGCGACCGGCGCCACCGCCGACCAGGTGGAGCCCTGGTTCGACCTGGTCAACAACGGGACCACGGCGGTGCCGCTGAACACCGTCAAGATCCGCTACTACTTCAGGGCCGACTCACCGGCGCAGCAGTACCGCTTCGCCTGCTCGTGGGCGGTGATCTCCTGCTCCACCGTCACCGGGACCTTCCAGACGATCTCGCCGGGCACGGCCACGGCCGACCGTTACCTGGAGGTCGGCTTCACCTCCGGCAGCCTGGCGGCCGGCGCGTCGACCGGCGACCTGCAGCTCCGCTTCTACCGGGCCGACTGGCAGACGATCCGGCAGAGCGACGACTACTCCTTCGGCCCCGCGCGCACGACGTACGGCGACTGGGACAAGGTCACGGTCCATCAGGGCGGCACGCTGGTGTGGGGCACCCCGCCCGCGGGTGTGACCGACCCCTCGCCGTCCCCGTCCCCCTCCACATCGCCGGGCGGGCCGGGCGGCGGCAGCGGGGTCGTCTTCGACGACTTCGCCTACGCCTCCTCGTCCGACCCTCAGATCACGGCGCACAACTGGACCGTACGGACCAACAGCGGCGGCCCCGGCGTCCCCGGTGCGAGTTGGCCGGCGTCCAACGTGAGCTTCCCCGTCGTGAGCGGGAGCAACAAGGCGCTGCAACTGCGGGCGGCCACCGACGGCACCGCGGGAGGCACCTCGCAGGCCGAGTTCCTGCACCAGCGCAAGTTCTTCGAGGGCACGTACGCCGCGCGGGTGAAGTTCGCCGACGCCCCCGACAGCGGACCGGACGGCGACAACATCGTGGAGACGTTCTTCACCTCACGCCTCTCGCGTACGACCTCGACCCGGACTACAGCGAGCAGGACTTCGAGTACCTGCCGAACGGCGGCTGGGGCGCGCAGGGCCCGATCATGTACACCACCACCTGGGAGACCTACCGCAACGAGCCCTGGCTCGCGGTCAACACGCACACCGAGCGGACGGCGAGCTACGCCGGCTGGCACGACCTCGTGCTGCAGGTCTCCGGGGGCACGGTCCGCTACTTCATCGACGGCACGCTGTTCGCCGAGCACGGCGGCGACTACTACCCCGAGACGCCGCAGTCGGTGAACTTCAACCTCTGGTTCATCTCCGGCGGGTTGCTGGGCAGCGCAACCCCGCGCGTCTACACGCAGCAGGTCGACTGGTTCTACTTCAGTAAGAACGAGGCCGTGGCTCCGGCCGAGATCACCTCCAGGGTGAACGCGTTCCGGAGCGCCGGCACCACGTGGAAGGACACCGTGCCCATGCCGTAGCCGGTGCCGCCCGGGCCCCGGCGGCGTGCCGGGGCCCGGGTGACCGGTCAATCGAGGAGATCGGGGTCGGAGGCGAGGATCTGGTCCAGCAGGGGCTGGAAGTTGATCCAGCCGACGAGGTCGTTGCCGATCTGGCCGTGCGTGAGCTTGGCGTTCTCGTGCGAGATGGGCACCGTCGGCCCGGCGGCCTTGGCCGCGAGCTGCGCCTGGCAGCTGCGCTCCATCGTGATGAACCACCAGGCCGCCGCCTCCACGCTGCCGCCCACGGTCAGCAGCCCGTGGTTGCGCAGGATGACCGCCTTGTGCGAGCCCAGCGCCCGCGCGATGCGGCGGCCCTCCTCGGTCTCCACGACCACCCCCGTGTAGTCGTCGAACAGGGCGTGGTCCTCGTAGAACGCGCAGGCGTCCTGCGTCAGCGGCTCCAGCAGCGTCCCGAGCGCCGACATCGCCTTGCCGTACACCGAGTGGGAGTGGGCGGCGGCGACCACGTCGGGCCTGGCCCGGTGCACCATCGAGTGGATGGCGAACGCCGCCTGGTTGACGTGGTGGCGGCCCTCCACCACCTGGCCCTCGTGGTTGACCAGGATCAGGTCGCTGACCTTGATCTGCTTGAACGACATGCCGAACGGGTTCACCCAGAAATGGTCGGTGTGCTCCGGGTCCCGGGCCGTGATGTGGCCGGCCACGCCCTCCTCGAAGCCGAACCTCCCGAACAGGCGCAGCGCCGCCGCGAGCCGCTCCATGCGGTGGCGCCGCTCCTCCTCCACGGTGGCGAAGGCCGGCGGCAGCCGGAAGGCGAGCTGGTCGGCGGGCACGGGCTGCAGGTCGGACAGGCTCATCGCGACTCCCAAGGCTCGTGGGGCGTACCCGTCCAGCCTGTCCTCCGCCGCCGTCCCCTGTCCATGCCGGAACCGAATGTTCTTCGGTGCCCCTGGCGGCTTCGGTCCTGTCCGACAGGGCAGTGGAGGCCGACCGAATCCGCGTAAGGTGCATGCAGCGTGAGAGACGGGAGGTACCGATGCGGCTGGAGGCCGTCTTCTTCGACGTCGGAGAGACCCTGGTGGACGAGACCCGCGAGTACGGCACCTGGGCCGACTGGCTGGGCGTCCCGCGGCACACCTTCTCCGCCGTGTTCGGCGCCGTGATCGCGCGCGGTGGCGACTACCGGGACACCTTCCAGCACTTCCGCCCCGGTTTCGACCTGCACGCCGAGCGGGAACGCCGGGCACAGGAAGGCCAGGCCGAGACGTTCGGTGAGGAGAACCTCTACCCCGACGCCCGGCCCTGCCTGGCCGAGCTCCGGGAGATGGGGCTGCGCGTCGGCCTCGCCGGCAACCAGACCGCCCGCGCCGAGACCATCCTGCGCGCCCTGGATCTGCCCGTGGACGTCATCGGCACCTCCGACGGCTGGGGGGTCGAAAAGCCCGACACGTCCTTCTTCGACCGGCTGGTGACGGAGGCCGGCTGCCCGGCGGAGTCCGTCCTCTACGTCGGCGACCGTCTCGACAACGACATCCGGCCCGCCCAGAAGTCCGGGCTGCGCACCGCCCTCGTGCGGCGGGGCCCATGGGGCCACATCCTCCGCGACGAGACGGCGGCCCGGGCCTGCCTGTTCCACGTCGACTCGCTGGCCGAGCTTCCCGCGCTGGTCCGCAAGCACAACGGCGACTGACGGCTCAACCGGCTCCGCGCGGACCTGGACCGATGGGGGAAGCCGAGCCGGGCCACGAGCCTCTAGAGTCGCGGGGGTGGAGCTCGATCACGATGCCGACATCACGCCGCTGCTCGGCCGCGACTGGAGTGCGGTGAACCACCGGGACGCGCTGGCCGATCTCGCCAGGCTCGGCTGGACGCCCTGCGGCGTGGGCGACTGGGCCGTCGGGCTGCGCTCGCCCCGCGGCCTGTCCGCCGCGCGGATCTGCCCGTTCGACCCGGCCTATCCGGCCTTCCTCGAACTGTGCCGTCGCTGCCCCGGCAACCCGTACCTGCCGCAGGTGGCGCTCGCCGAGGCTCTGGACGGCGGCGGCTCGCTCACGGTGCTGGAGTTCCTGGCCCCGGCCGCGCCGGAGGAGGCGGCGGAGGTGGCCCGCCGATGGCGCGAGGGGGAGGGCGACGAGGCGTTCGACGCCGTACGGCGCACCGCCCTCACGGTGGACGAGGAGTGGCGGGCGCGGACGCCCTGGTGGGACGGGATCGACCTCAACCACGGCAACGTCCGCCGGGCGGTGGACGGGAGGATCGCGCTCGTCGACGTCTTCTGCATGGACGGGGCGTCGTTGTACCGCCAGGTGCTCGACGACTCCGCCGTCGTGCGCGAACGCCTGTCCACCGCCGCGACGCGACACCTGCTGGACATCCCGTACATCGCCCGGGAGAGCTCTCCGGCGGAGATCGAGGCGCTGCGCGCGGCGTGGCGGGCGGGGGCCGCCGTCACATCGTGAGCTCGGGGTGCCTGGCGCGGCCGATGTCGGTCAATCGTTCGTCCAGCACCCGCGTGTCCGCCGCGGGCGGCAGGACCTTCAGCACGCCGCGGACACGGTCGTGCCCGATCGCGTACCACTGGTCCTCGAGCGCGTCGACCGCCTTCCGGAGATGCTCGGCGGCCTGGTCGCCGTCGGTGGAGGCGTGCGCGGCCGCGAGGTCGGCGAGCAGCACCGAGCGCTGCTTGCCGCCGTTCGGGCCCAGGTCGTCGAGCGCCTTGCGCAGCCGGCGGGCCGCCTCCTCGTGGTTGCCCGCCGTCAGGGCGCTGTAGCCGGCGAAACCGTCGAGCCTGGCCCGCTCGAAGAAGTCCAGCCAGGACGGGTCGTCGCCGCTCGCGTCGATCATGTGGTCGGCGCGGTCGATGTGGCGCATGCACTCCTTCGGCTCGCCGCAGCGGGCCGAGA